>CALZJQ010000131.1 GCA_945787895.1 uncultured Prevotella sp.
TACCTCTACAGGTGTCACGTCAGTGCCTATGAACATCGGTGCCACCTACAATAAGTCGTTCACCGTCAACGTCAACTATGAAGCATTCCGCAACAGAGACTGGGTTGTACGCGTCAATGCAAATGCCATTCACACCCGCACTGAATACGGAAAGATTGGCGACCTGCTCGAAAAGCTCAACGAGGAAGGACGTGCGAGCCAGACAATGCTTCGCTATTACGACGGTGCAAGCACCTCTGCTCTGTGGGCAGTGCGCTCAGCAGGCATCGATCCTGCACGCGGTGACGAACTTTTCATCAAGAAAGACGGCACATATACCTATAAGTGGGACTCCAGTGATGAAGTCGTTGTCGGCGACATGACAGCCGACCTGCGCGGCAATTTCGGCGCAAACGTACGCTGGAAGAATTTCTCTCTCAACGCTACCTTCGAATATTCCTTCGGTGCTGAGAAACAACTCTCCACACTGATGTCAAAGGTTGAGAACATCAGCGAGGCGTCATTGAAGTACAATCAGGACCGCAGAGCACTGACCGACCGCTGGAAGCAGCCGGGCGAGAAAGCCAAGTTCAAGCGTATCGACGACCAATCGACAACCAATCTCTCCTCACGTTTCATCAAGACGGAGAATATGCTCAATCTCCAGAGCCTTTCATTAGGCTACGACACGACGACTGCGCCGTTCCTTCGCTATCTCGGTCTGACCTCAATGAACTTCCGTATTTATGCCAACAACCTGCTTCGCATTTCTACAATCGAGGAAGAACGTGGTCTGAACTATCCTTTCTCACGTTCAGTCAATGCGTCAATAGGTCTTCGTTTCTAACACTTTCTTAACACAAAGACAATCATGAATATCAAAAACAACATAAGAACAGCACTCCTTTCTGCCGTCTTCGCCTTCGGTGCCACATCATGCAACGACTGGCTTAACGTGGAGATGGAGGACGCCATCATGGAAAACACTCTCTTTTCCGACGATGAAGGCTATCTGTCTGCCCTTACAGGCTGCTACATCCGCCTGAATGAAAACTACGACAACCTGCTCACCCGAGGCGGCATCGATGTGATGGCACAATATTATCACGTGTCTCCCAACACTGACCATGCCATGTATAAATACGTCGCCTTCCAGTATGACCAGCTCGAAAGCGAGAACGACGCACTGTGGACAAAGCAGTATTCCAACATTGCCAACCTCAACGTCATCCTCGAGCACGTGGCAAACGACGGCAAGCTGTCAGAGAAATACTACAACTACGTGAAGGGAGAATGTCTCGCCCTGCGCGCTTTCCTCCACTTTGACCTCATGCGTATCTACGGCCCTATCTATGGCCCTGATACAGAGAACAAGATCACTATCCCTTATCAGGATACTTCATCCAAGGAGATACAGCCGCTGCTGCCTGCCAAAGAGGTGATGGCAAAGATTATCCGCGACCTCGAAGAGGCTTGCAAGCTGCTCGAAACCGACCGCGTACGCGAGGATGGTCCTCAGGGACAGAGCGTCTCTGACGAGAAACCTACGCTGCGCTACCGCCAGTTCCGCCTCAACTACTTCGCCACAAAGCTCCTTCTCGCCCGCGTCTATATGTGGATAGGCGACAAAGAAAAGGCTGAAGCCGTGGCAAAGGAGGTAATCAACGAGAACAACAAGAACGTAAAGGATGATCAAGGCAACACCACTGTCTTCAGCGCATTCCCATGGGTGAAGAAATCAGACATCGACGAGCCAAAGGACGGCAACCCCGACCGTCTCTTCTCCTCAGAAGTAATGTTTGCAGTGTATGACAGCAAACGTTCGGATTTCTACAACTCACGCTTCGCCTCAACCCTCAACATGAGTGCCGCACTATATTTCTCCAACTGGACTGAGAAGGAGGAAGGCTACTGGGGCAACACATACGAATACTCCAAAATGACATATTTCATGGACGACGTGAACGATCTTCGCCGCAAGTGCCAGTGGGAATCATCCAAGATAAACGGAGGAAAAGAAGGAGAAGAGTGGAACGGATATTACCTTTCCAAGTTCAGGTCGCCGGAAGTATCCTCTACTGGTACCTCTCTCACTGACAACTCAAAGCTCAACCTCTACATGATTCCTCTCATCCGACTGTCAGAAGCCTATCTCATCGTAGCTGAATGTGAGGCTGAAAAGGACAACCTTCAGGAGGCAATAGATGCCATCAACCAGCTGAGACTACACCGCAACACTCCAAACCTCGAACTTACAGCCGAGGACAACAAGGAGAGCGTGAAGGCATACGTGACAAAGGAATTCATGCGCGAGGTAGTAGGCGAGGGACAACTGTTCTTCTATTACAAGCGCAACGCAATGGCAAAGGTGCTATCCGACGCTCCATGCACGACCATCGGAGCATGGTCCACCACGACCGTCATCGACAAGGAGATGAACCTCGGCAACTACACCTGGCCTATGCCAAAGTGCGAAATGGATAAGCGCGTAACAAAACAATAACCCTTACAGAAACAATTATGAAGAAGACATTATATTATATCGGAGCAATGCTCCTCGCCGTCACGTCGTTCTCTTCCTGCGAAGAAGACCTGATGGACTTTGAGGGCGAAGAATCACTCTATTTCGACGCACGATGGTATTCCTCCAACGTCAGAGACCATTCAATGTGGCCTCACCGCCTGCACACCGCAATAGCGTTCGGCAACACCAACGAGAACGACATCACTGTGGAAATTCCCATAAGGACCACGGGCGAAGTGAAGGACTTTGACCGCAAATACCAGATAGAAATAGTCAAGGACAGCACCAATGCCGTCGATGGACGGGAGTATTCCGGGCTTGTCATGGAGGGCGTCATCAAGGCGGGCGCACTGTCTGACACCCTGAAGCTCACAGCCCACCGCACGAATGAGATACATCATGACACATTGCGCCTGCAGATACGCGTACTGCCAAACGAGCACTTCACCACCAATTTCACTCAGTATGAGGAGAACGGACCATACTCTTCGTTTGTCAACATCGGCGGCTCACAGGCAGTAAAGGGATTCGACGTCAACAATGACGCACGCATCCACAACATCTTCTTCTACGACTGCATGATCGAGCCAAAAGGATGGTGGGCAGGTCTCGGCGGTGCTTTCTCGGAAGAGAAAATCACCAAGATGATGGAAGTATGCGGAGTGGCTATCACAGAGTTTGAGACAAAGGAGAATATGCCGTCAATCCGCTTCACTGCCTACTGCGAGAAGCTCGGTAAATATCTTATCGAACAGGCAAAGAAGGGCAGGGAATACGCCGTGCTTGAAAAGGACGGAACGATGATGCACGTCCCATACTGCTCTACTGGCGACCCATATTACAAGTGGGGTGCCGGCAAGAAGCCCGAGGATTGCCCTTTCTACAAATAGACAGCGCATCACCAAGTACTCTTCGACCAGGTCGAAGAGAAACAAAAGAAACAACAATCACTAATGACAGAACAAACAAAAAATATGAAAACACTGAGAACAACGGCTATGGGCATCATGGCGACGGCTCTCTGCCTCTTCACCTCATGCGTGGAAGACGAGACCCATGACGCTGATACCGAAATCAATGTCGTGAACATAGAGAACATTGAAGATTCGTACACAGCCCTTTCAAATATCGACCGGGTAGTCATCGAGCCAAAGGTGACAGGATCTCTCTACGGTGAAGACGAGAGCAATTACCGCTACGTCTGGACCGTCAACGTCAGCAAAACCGTCGGTGAGGTGGAAAACAAGGTGATTAGCACGGAGAAAAACCTTGACTATTTCGTCACCGACGAGCCCGGAAGCTACACCTTCACCTTCCGCGTATATGACAAAACCAACGGCATGGAGTATGAGAAATCCACCGTCATCAGGTCATCCACACCATTCGTGCGCGGCTATTACCTCTACGGGGCGAAGCCCGACGGCACAGTGGGCATGGACTTCGTCAGCTTCGTAGGCAATGACACCACAATCGTAAGGGATGTGTTCAAGAACGACCGCAACCTGAAGAATCCCAAAGACCTCATCTTCATGGGCTATTACTACAACGACTTCCTCGTCAATCTCTGGGCAACAACAGAGGACGGATATGCGGAACTCGAGTCAAGTCCTCAGATTGCAAGCATCGGATGCCTTGACACGGAAATCGACAAGATGTGCTATCCTACCCTCGAGAGCGTCAAGAGACCTATGAAATTTGTGGATATGTACCCTCATGCGGCACAGAACACTACCAACAGCCTCAACTCCCGCACACGCGTGCTTGTCACCGAGAACGAACTATTCAGCAATATATTCTACTCCGGTCCTGAAATGTACGGCAATCCTTTCAACCGTTACTCTACTGCAGGCGAAGATGCGGAGCGTCTTTTCAAGCCCGCGCCCTACGTGTTCTACGTTCCCTCCGCAGGTGCCGGTATCTCAAACTTTGTCTTCTTCGACATGACTAACCATTGTTTCTGCGGCACATTCGGAGTGGTTAGCGCCCAGAGCACATGCGTACACTTCAACCCGTCGTCCGACGTGGCTCCTGAAGGGTCCTTCTATTGGAACCAGGACAAGTATTCGCCCGTGCGTGACCTCGTCTATGGCTACAACTCTATGAACAAGAGAAGCTATGCCTTGATGAACGACAGCAACGGAAAATACTACGTCTATCAGTTCCAGGTGGGCGGCAGCGCTTCCACCTGCCAGAAGATTGGCGGCTACACCATCGATATGGACAAAGCCACAGACCTTGCCAAGGCATCCCACTACGCCTTCTTCAGCGCACAGCCTTACTTGCTCTATAGTGTAGGGTCCAAGCTCTACGTGCTCAACTATGCAGGAAACAAATGTGAGATGGTCAAGGACTTCGGCGATGAAATCACGTACCTCGCCATGGACATCAGTTCTGCAAACAAATACACAGACTTCAGGGTATGCACCTACAGCGAAACCAACAAGGGCAACGTATATAAGTATCAGATTGAAGACGACGTAAATGCCATAAAGGTCGCTGCCACCGACGAACAGTGGAAGACTGACCTCCGAGTGGTGAAGTTCGAGTACCGCAACTCTTCTTACGGCAAGAAGAAGTATGAATAGTTTGCAATGGTTTTTGGTTTTGGGTTTTTGGTTTTGGGTTAGGTTTGCTTTGCTAATGGAGGTTTTCGCAAGAAGAAATGGTAACCTAACCAAAAACCAAAAACCAACAACCAAAAACCAACAACCATAAAAAAAATATGAAACTGAAAAGAATACTATCGATGATTGCAGTCGGACTGAGCTGCCAGATAATTGCTTATGCACAGACAGACTTCCGACACATCAGCCTCAATGAGGCTCTCGCCGCAGCAAAGAAAGAGAAGAAACTCGTCTTCGTGGATTTCTACACCGACTGGTGCGGACCATGCAAGAGGATGGCTGCCGATGTCTTCCCGCAGAAAAACCTCGGCGACTACATGAACAAACGCTTCGTAAGCATCAAACTCAACGCTGAGAAGGAGGGAAAGGAAGATGCCAAGCACTATGGAGTCAGCGCATATCCCACGTTCTACGTGCTCGATGCCGAGGGAGAGAAGAAGCTGCAGATTACGGGATTCATGGATGCCGAGAGCTTCATGGCAAAGATAGAGACCGGACTCGACCCCAAGATGAGCATCGAGGCTATGGGCGAACGCTATGCCAAAGGCGAGCGCACCCCAGCTCTTGTCAATGCTTGGGCACTGCACCACATGGAGAAACGTGACGAGACGACAGGCTTCGCCATCGTCAAGGAATATTTCGAGTCGCTCAAAGAGAAAGACTTGCTGAAAGAGGAGAATGCCTTTCTCTTCACGAGATACACTGTTTCTCTCACCGAACCCATGGGAGTATTCATGACAGACCACCGCAATGACTTTGCCGAGGCTGTGCGCCCCGCCATACAGAAGAAGGTGCAGACGCTCGCACATCGTGACCTGAACACCTATTTCTCCGGCTACCGCTGGGCAGAAAACAAGTTTGTGGAGTCTGAATATCAGGCTCTGAAGGCAAAGATCTACGCCCTCGGTCTCGACAAGGGCTACGCCTACGCTCCTATGTTCAGGCTCATCGAAGCCCGCATAGCTACACAGGACGACGGAAAGTTCTTCGCAGTATGTAAGGCGGAGTACGACAACCTTGAGCCTAACGACAAAACATTGCTTATCCTCAACCTCACCCGTCTCATCACTACAGACAATCAGGACGTGCTGAAAGACATTTCTTCGTTCATCCGCCAGCGTCTTGCCACGATGGACACCTCCACCATCAGCCTGTGCGCCAGTCTGCTCAAGAGCGTTGAGGATAAGATAAAAAAGTAGTTTGTTTGGTGCAATTACTTCCCTTGAAATAAAAAAATCCTTTTGCGCCAGACAATAGGACAAAAAGGAAATCATTGAGATTGCACGATAATAGCGTTGAGATTGCAATGCAAAAGCGTTGAGATTACCGAGTAAAAGCAATGCTTTTGCCTCGCAATCTCAACGCTTTTTATATTTCATTGATTGACTGGGCACAACTAACTGGACACCCTAAAAGGTTATCCAACCCAAAACCTAACTTTGCAATGGTTGTGGGTTGTGGGTTATTGGTTGTGGGTTATTGGTTAGAATGCAGATAGGCTCGCCAGTTTATCTCACTATACTACCAAAAACCAACAACCAACAACCGACAACCAACAACCACAACCACAACCACAAATTACTCTTCCATAAACATACGGCATGGACTGTATTTGTTAGGAT
>CALZJQ010000132.1 GCA_945787895.1 uncultured Prevotella sp.
GGCTACCTTTCAAGATGTCGTGAAAGACCCCGTCTAACTATGACAAATGTGTAAAAGGCTAATAATCCAAATGCAAAGGTATAAAGAATTAGCGAAAACAAGAGGGGAGAATGAAATGTTTTTTTCACAAAAACGTTGTTTTTTGTTGAAATCAGCCACTAAAACGACATTGTTTATCCCGAAATGACAACTTACAATAACCAAACGGCAGCCGTTTAGCTGTTACTTGCCATTCTCTAAATCAATGGCAATAGTACCATCTCCTGATTTTACAAGCTCCACCTGCTCAACTAAATGTCAGACTTCAACCACATACATTAGTCAACATCGTTTGTTTCCCTTGCATTCTCATATTTGATTTATCTCTATCCGTTCTATTCGCTTGTTTCCTCCTCGCAGATATGTTATTATTATGTTACTTATAAAATATTTTACAAGGTATAAGCCTAATGTCTTTTCTTCCACAATGTGCAAGTAGAGCCCCTTCTTGATGAGAAAGACGTATTAAAGAGGAAATATTTCACTCCTCCTGCTTTTCCTTGACCCACTCCAAGGGTTTCATGCCCGTAAACTTGTTGAAATTACGGTAGAAGGACTGCAAACTTGAAAAGCCTGAATTCGTGGCGATGGTAGATATTTTGATGTTCGCGTTGTTGGAGGATAAGAGCGTCTTGACATGTTCCACTCTGAGACTGTTGATATAGTCGGAGAAGGACATGCCTTTTACTTGGTTGATGTAGGTGGATATGTAGGTACGGCATATACCAGAAGCTCTTGCCACATCGCCTATTTTGAGGTTAGGCGTGAGATAGAGTTTCTTGTTGATAAAGAGTTCGTCGAGCACTTTGCCCACCTCTCTTTCCTCCATGGCTTGTGTACTATCAGTGGGCAGTCCGAAGTAGTCCTTACTATCCTCTACAAACTGCTCGAAAGAGAAGTTGCGGGTAAACCCAATGTAGCTCAACGCAAAAAGCATGACGGAGAAGGGAGTAAGCGCGGAGAGTATCATCCAGTCACTCTGCGCAAAGTAGTGCCGCCCTAAGGCATTGGCCACGGCCGAACACAAGGAGGTAATGACGAAGGCTATGAGCAGATGCTTCACAGCTGTGGTGTCGCGGCCTTCGGTGTCGGCGTACACATTGGCCAGTTCCCTATCGAAAGCGCGGAGCTTGCGAATGCCCAAATACAGGACTGTCAACACTTGGACGGCACAGAGCAGTTTACGTGCATCATCTACCGCTTCCACGGGGAAGGGGTATTTTACCGCTGCCACTACGATGCCGGGGAGCAAGACGAGAAAGAGTTTGAGCGGGGCAATGGGCCGGGACACCAAACTGCAGATGTACACGTAGTAGAGGGGATAGACTGATAACGTGCACAACGTCCAAAGACACTCCATGGCGTGAGGGAGGCCGACGGTGAAAAAAAGGCCATGGCAGAGGTAGAGCACTACGCAGATGCCGAGAAACCATGTCAGAATCCGTTTGGCTCTGTCGTTCTTCTTGTAGTGCGTAATGAATGCTATGAACCAGAATAAGCACACATAAAATGGTATGAAACTAAACAGTATTCGAAGCATGATTACACTATATGATTTGGTGATGATTTCAAAGCGGGTGTAAAGGTAATGTTTATTCCCGTCATGTTCTTGCAAGCCCCGTTCTAAGAGCATTTGAATAATACACTGTATTTCAAAGGAATGAACGATGTGAGAGTTGAATTGTATGATATGTGAGTTAGGTTGTACAATATGTGAGTCGAAACGCACACTTTGTTTTTGCGCCAAAGAGGATTATTTCGACTTTTGCATAATAGTTACTCGGGCCGCTATTTGCCTGCTTCCGCGCTGGCTCCAAAGGGCGGAATGAAGACCCACGAGCCAAACCCTCCGTGTAGCGAATGAGTTCCATGAGCCCCATTTATTCACTCCTCAATCAACACTTCATCATGAAACATTATTTACGCACCTCCCTCCTACTCCTTCTGGGCGTAGCCTTCGCGCTCACCGCTCAGGCACAACAACGCGTATTGGTCAATGGCATCTACTACCTTCTCGACGCTCAGTCCAAGACGGCAGCAGTGACCGCTGGCGACAATTATTCGGGGCATATCGCCATCCCCGGCTCTGTGGTCTACGAAAGCACCAGTTATGCTGTCACGAGCATTGGCAAGAGTGCTTTCAGCGGCACCGATGTGGCCTCCGTTTCCATTCCGGCTTCGGTGACAAGCATCGACGACGTTGCCTTCAATTACTGCTACTCGCTCACCGCCATCGACATTCCCAGCTCGGTGACGAGCATTGCCTCGGGAGCCTTTGGAGTCTGCCCCGCGCTTGCATCCATTTCTGTGCGTGCAGGCAATCCCGTCTTTGACTCACGTGACAACTGCAATGCCATCATTCAGACAAGCGACAACACCCTTCTCGTAGGATGCAAGTCCACCACCATCCCCCTTACGGTGACAAGCATCGGCGATTATGCCTTTCGAGGCTGCTCCGAAATGTCGACCATCGACATACCCAGTTCGGTAACGCGCATTGGCTGGGCTGCCTTTGGCGAATGCACCTCGTTGACTTCCATCGTCCTTCCCACGTCTGTGACCAGCCTGGGCGATTATGCTTTTTATGGATGCTCCGCGCTAACCTCCCTCAGCATACCTCAGTCCGTCACAAGCATAGGCAGTGGGGCTTTTGAGCGTTGCACCGCGCTGGCCTCCATCAACATTCCCAGTGCCATTACCCACATTGGCGACCGTACGTTCATGTTCTGCACCTCGCTGACCTCCGTGGTATGCGCAGCCGTCAATCCTCCCACCTGCGCTGCGGATGCCTTCGACGCTGTCCCCACCGCGTCGGCCACCCTTTATGTGCCTGCCGCCTCCCTCGAAGCCTACCGTTCCGCTGAGCCTTGGAGCTCTTTCGGGAAAATCAACGAGATAAGCACGGGCATCCACGGTGTGGTGGTAGATGCTGGCCACGGCGCCGCTGCCGCTGCCGCGTACAACCTCAAAGGGCAGCGCACGAACCAGCCCCGCAAAGGCATATATATAATAGGTGGCCAAAAGGTGCTGCGCTAAGCCTGCCTGCTTCATTCATCGCACATATTCCTTAGTCTATAATCCTTATTCATTATGAAGAAATATTTTTTACTCATCATCCTGCTCCTCAGTGTTCGCACAGCTTCGGGACAACCCGTTGATATTTGGGGACAACCCGTTGAAGTCAATGGCATCATGTACAATCTGAACGACGATTTACAGGAGAAGAAGGCAAGGGTTACCGATAAACAGGTGATCAATGGCTATTGGTCACATAAAGAATACGTAGGCAATTTGGTCATTCCCTCCACCATCACTGTGGACGAAGAGGTCTATACCGTGACGAGTATCGATAGGCAGTGTTTCACCCCAAGCAAAAATCTTACCTCCGTCACCATTCCAAGCACCGTGAAAAGTCTGGCATACGGGGCTTTCAGGGATTGCACAGGTCTAAAGTCCGTGACCCTGCCCAATACCCTCGAGAGCTTGGAACAATGTTGCTTCGAAAACTGCACCAATCTGACATCCATCAACCTGCCTGCGTCGCTCAAAAGTGTGGCCGCGTATTGCTTCAGGAATTGCAAGAGTTTGTCCTCCATCCACGTCCCTGCTTCTCTCTCTGCCAGCTGTTTCGATGGTTGCACGGGTTTGACGTCCGTCACTTTCTCCGATGCCGTCACGAGCTTGGGCGATTATTGCTTCTTCGAATGCCAGGGTCTGACCACCCTCAACCTTCCCAATTCCATTACGAGTATAGGCGCTTATTGCTTCTATAAATGCACCAACCTTTCCTCCATCAAATTGTCCAACGCCTGTACATCATTGGACGACGTCTTCTATGATTGCACCGGTCTGAGTTCCATCATCATTCCCGAGTCTGTCACGAGCATGAATGGAACCTTCATGAATTGCACCAGTCTGAATTCCGTCAGCATTCCCGCATCTGTCACAAGTATGGCGAGATGCTTTAAGAATTGTACCAGCCTCTCCTCCATCGCTTTGCCCAACTCAGTGACGAACATCGACGGTTGCTTCGAAGGCTGCACCAGCCTGAGCACCATCTCTATACCCGCGTCAGTCACAAGTATAGGCCAACAGACCTTCAGTGATTGCACAGAATTATACTCCGTCTCGATACCCAGTTCAGTGACGAGCTTGGGCTGGGGATGCTTTAGAAATTGCACCAGCCTGTACAACATCACCTTGCCCAACTCCATCACGAGGATGGATGATTGTTGCTTCTTGGGTTGCACCTCTTTGGGTTCCATCGACCTTTCCGACAACCTCGAGGCGCTGAGCAGGCTATGCTTCAAAAAATGCAGCAATCTGAGCTCCATTACCGTTCCTGCTTCCGTCAAGACTGTGGGAGATTGGTGTTTCCAAGAATCGGGGCTTTCCTCCATCACCATGCTGCCGCCCACACCTCCCGCCACCAACGAGGACGTCCTTTACAGTATAGAAATCTTTCTGGGAGCGCCCTTGCGTACTATCTATGTGGTGGATGAAAAAGCCAAGGCTCTCTATGAAGCCGCCTTACCGTGGAACCGTTATAACATTGTGGCCTTGCAGAGCGGTATTGACGATGTTCAGCTTGGCGAGGACGAACCCCGCATCACCGACTTCTACGACTTGAGCGGCAAGAAACTCAACGGCACATACCGCGGTCCCGCCATTGTGCGCTACCACGACGGCACTACGCGCAAGGTGATGATACAATAAAACTGAAACGCTTCGCAAACTGTTCCTTAGCCCTATGAAAAGAAATCTATTGTTCCTTCTCATGCTCCTCGGCGTTCATTGCGCCTGGGGGCATGATGTAGAGGTTGACGGTATTTTTTACAACCTGAACCAGGCTGACAAAACGGCTTCTGTGACCTTCCAGGGTCCGAGATTCACCTACAATGAGGATGAATACGTGGACGACGTGGTCATTCCCCAGTCGCTGACCGTTGAAGGCGTCACCTATGCCGTGACGAGTGTGGGGGAGAGATGCTTCTCTCGCTGCAAAAGTCTGAACTCCGTTGTCCTGCCCAACTCCGTCACCAGCGTGGGCGAGTATTGCTTCGCCGGTTGCGATAGTCTGCTCTCTGTCACCCTGCCCAATGCCCTCACGGCTTTGGCTCCTTACAGCTTTGCCAACTGCCCCCAGCTGGCTTCCATCACCCTTCCCGAGTCCGTCACGAGTCTGGGCGATTATTGCTTCGCCATGTGCAGCAGTCTGCCCTCCGTCGCCATTCCCAATGCCGTCACGAGTCTGGGTGACCATTGCTTCTACGGGTGCAGCAGTCTGACCTCCGTCACCCTGCCCAACGCCATCACGAGCCTGCCCATGAACTGCTTCAACCAATGCACGGCGCTGCCCTCCATCACCCTGCCCGCCTCTGTCACGTCGTTGGGCTTTGAGTGCTTCGCCGCGTGCAGCAGTCTCACCTCCTTCACCATTCCCAGCACCGTTAGCGAACTGGGTGCAAATTGCTTCGTAGCCTGCAAGGGGCTCACCTCCATCGCCATTCCCGCGTCCATCACGACGCTGCCGTACGGTTGCTTCGCTTCGTGCACGGGTCTGACCGCCGTCAGCCTTCCCAACACGTTGACGGCCATCGGGGAGTCCTGCTTCTCCAACTGCAACCGTCTGCCCGCCATCACCCTTCCTCAGTCTGTCACGCAACTGGGCGCCGACTGCTTCCGGCAGTGCGAGTCGCTGACCGCCATCACCATTCCCAGTTCCATCACCAGTCTCAACAGGGAATGCTTTGCCAACTGCATGCAGCTGTCGTCCGTCAGCCTTCCCGAGACCATGACGAGTCTGGGTTGGGGTTGCTTCCTCTTCTGCCCCAACCTGCGCTACATCACAGTGCCCAAGTCAGTCACGAGCATCGACTCAAGGTGCTTCTACAAATGCACCAACCTGCTTTCCATCTTCATGATGCCCGACACGCCTCCCACTACTGGCCAGCAGGTATTCACGAAATCAGACTTGAAAACGGTCTATGTGGTGGATGAAAATGCCAAGGCCCTCTATCAGGCTGCTGCGCCTTGGAATGAATACGACATCATGGTCACACCTACGGGTATTGACAATGCACAACTCAACGCTCCCCGCATCGCCGACTGCTACGACCTCAACGGCAAGAAGGTCAAGGGCACACAGCGCGGCCCCGTCATTGTGCGCTATCACGACGGCACCACGCGCAAGGTGGTGCTGCAGTAAACACAGCATGCGCTTCACGCATTTATTCCTTAATCTTATGAAAAGAAATCTCTTGTTCCTCCTCATGCTCCTCGGCATGCCTTCTCTTTGGGCGCATGATGTGGAAGTCGATAGAATCTACTACAGTCTGTTTGGCACTGAGCAAACGGCTGCGGTGGTCTATAACAGCGATGTGTACAACCCTGATGCCCCTGAGGGCTCTTCCACAAACCCTTACACAGGAAACGTGGTGATACCCGAGCGCATCACCGTGGAAGGTAAGACCTATACCGTGACGGCTGTGGGATATGCCTGCTTCCAGGGATGCAGCGGTCTGACGTCTGTCACCCTGCCCCAGACCATCACGCTGATAGCGCAATACGGCTTTCAGCATTGCACGGGGCTAACCTCCATCACCCTGCCCCAGTCACTCACGAGGTTGGGCGAACATGCCTTCGACGGTTGCACCGGCCTGACCGCCATCAGCAT
>CALZJQ010000133.1 GCA_945787895.1 uncultured Prevotella sp.
AACAGAAAAGAGCAGATGAGTCAGAATAGTGAATAAAAAAATGGGAACAACTAACCGGACACCCTAAAAAAATGACAATAATTTCGCTTTCTTACTAAATTATTTGTAATTTTGCAGGCGAAAAAAAAACAATTCTTATGCAAGAAACAAGACAAGCCCGCATATCACGCCTACTACAGAAAGAGTTGGCAGCAATATTCCAAAGCCAGACACGCATGATGCACGGCGTGCTGGTCAGCGTAACAAGAGTGAAAATATCCCCCGACCTGAGTATCTGCACGGCATACCTCAGTGTCTTCCCCTCAGAGAAAGGGGAGGAACTGCTGGAGAATATCAGGGCAAACGAGAAGTCCGTGCGCTACGAACTCGGCACAAGAGTACGCAACCAACTGCGCATAATCCCAGAACTGCGCTTTTTCATTGACGATTCCCTCGATTATCTTGAGAGAATAGACGACCTCCTGAAGAAATGAAGAACACCATAGGCTTCCTCTTCGCACGACGTTATCTCTTCTCAAAGAAAAGCACTAATGTCATCAATATCATATCATTCATTTCCGTCGTAGGTGTCATGGTGGCTACGATGGCTCTCGTTGTCGTACTCAGTGTCTTCAATGGTTTCCATGATATGGTGGCTGGATTCTTCACGCAGTTTGACCCGCAGATAGCGGTAGTGCCCACAAAAGGGAAGTATGCGCCTGCCGACGATCCCGCACTCGCTGAGATAAGGAAGATGCCGGAGGTTTCCGTGGCTACGGAATGCGTCGAAGACCAGGCTCTCGCCATCTACAACGGACGGCAGGCGATGGTCGTGATAAAGGGAGTGGATGACAACATCACGCAGCAGACGCACATCAACGAGATTCTTTTCGGAACGGGCAGCTTCGAACTGTCAGTCGCCGACCTGCACTATGGCGTGATGGGAATACGGCTTACGCAGACCTTAGGAATAGGAGCCAGTTGGGATGGTTACCTTAATGTATATGCGCCACGGCGTGAAGGACAGCTTGACCTGAGCAATCCCATGGATGGTTTCGTGGCTGACTCGCTGCTTTCGCCCGGCGTTGTCTTCTGTGTCAACCAGGCAAAATATGACAGGAACTATATCCTCACATCCACGCGTTTTGCGAGAAGCCTCTTCGGATGTGACGGCGAACTGACAAGTCTGGAGATAAGGCTGAAGCCGGGAACGGACATTGATGCCGTGAAGAAGAAGATGCGCGGTGTGGCGGGCGACAGATACAGCGTGCTCGACCGCTACGAACAGCAGGCTGAGACTTTCAAGGTGATGCAGATAGAGAAGTTCATGGCTTACATATTCCTCACCTTTATACTCATCGTAGCATGCTTCAATGTCATAGGAAGTCTCTCGATGCTCATCATCGACAAGCGTGATGACGTAGAGACGCTCCGTTGTCTCGGAGCCACGGACAAGCAGATTTCCAGCATATTCCTCCTCGAAGGCAGGATGATAGCTTTCATAGGAGCTCTCGGCGGAGTGCTTCTCGGACTCCTGCTGTGCTGGCTGCAGCAGCAGTTCGGCATAGTAAGCCTCGGCAACAGCAGCGGCAACTTTATCGTTGATGCCTACCCTGTCAGCGTACACTATGACGACGTGCTCGTCATCTTCCTTACAGTCATCGCAGTAGGCTTCGTAGCCGTATGGTATCCCGTGCGTTATATGTCACGCCAGTTGCTGGAGAAATGATGCCTTTGCGGCAGTGTCTTCTTTTTATTTATGGTCACATCATGCGCTTTACCCTCCTGCCGTTGCCGTAAAGGTAGATGTTGACGGTTTCTTTCCGGGGCTTGGCGACGCGTCTGCCGTCAAGGGAATAGATGCCTGTCACCCTTTCATCGCCTGATGACGGGGCTGTGATGCCGGCAGGATTGTCCTCTCCACCCTTTATTTCCATTATGGTATAGGTCTGCCCGACGGGCAGCTCGACGGGTTGCCAATCCTTGTCCTGATACCTATCTATGCGGCGGCAGACAGGAATGGCACGGTAACGACCATTGTATTTCAGGTCTCGAGAGTCGATGGTGATGTATTTATATGATGAGAAACTGCTTCCCTGTGTCAGCTCATAGCGTCCTTGCTCCAAGTAAGTGCGGTCGCCTGTTGCCATATCCTCGTACATTATGCCATAGGTAAACTGATTGAACATCACGCTGAGATTATGGTATCTGACGAGGATATATGTCTTCTTCTCTTTGTTCATGCTCCTGTCTGCCGTATATGAATAGACTGACGGGCGTGAGGGTGACTGCGTGGCGTTGCAGAGATATGGTCCTACGGATGCAATATGCAGTCTGGCAGCACCGCCCTCGTCACGCTTCAGCCCCACCATGGCAAGCTGTTTCTCGGAAAACACTCGTCCCGAATAGTTCTCATTGCTCAAAGCATTGCTGCCAGAGAGGGCGTAATAGCCGTCCGACTGTCCCTCCCAACCCCAGTTTATCGCAAAGCAACGGCTGTCGGCATCGTAGCCATGCACCACGAAAGCATGACCTTCTGCACCCGACTGCCCACTGTAAAGCACGGGGCGACCCTCCGACAGCTCCGTGTATATCATCCTCTCCCACTCCGTGTCCGTGTAGGCGGCGCGGTTCTTCACGCTGACACCCCTGTCATAGCCGAAGTATTGCGCTGCGGCAAAGGCAGGTTTCGTGGTTCCCGAGGTGGAGACACTCGTGCCGTAGGTCATTGTCATCGCCACACCGACGTCGTACATCAGCCGTGCCACGGCATTGCCCTCCTCCTCGGTGTATTCTCCTGCGTGATATTCGTCACGCATCTTTGGGAAATCATAGACGGCACTGCCGAAGTTGGCAGAGAACGTCTTACTGCCTATGCCGGCAATGTCGAGGGAATAATTGACCGCACCGCTTCCCTTTGCATACTCATGATAGCGCATTATCTGCGCCAAAGCCGTGGCATTGCAGCCCGTGAACAGCCTGCTGTCAGGCAGCATGGCGTTGTATGGTGCTCCCTGTCCCCACTTGGTCTTCAGCATGGGCGGTATGCTCTTTTCTGTCTCCTCCGCTTCTGCCACTGTCGTTTCCCTCACTGTTGCCTTTGCGCATGCTGCAATATCAGCAGAATATCCGCTTAGCAGGTCTCTCATCCCCTCGGGTATGCTGTCAGCCACGAAGCGTCCCTGTCTGCTATAGCCCAGCACCTCGCGTGCCGCCGCATTGCCTCCTACGATGACGAAGCCGCCCCCCGCCACGTTGAACACGTGGAATCCCGTCACGCCCTCCCGCTCATCGCTATATGCCAGCGTCAGTCCTTCAGCGTCAGCGTCATCTCTCTCCTGCCCCTTGGCGTTGCAGGACCGCCCGATGAACCTCTCCGCAGCCTCCGCAGCACGTTGGCGCACCGCAGTCATTGCCATGTTCTGCGCCCTCATCCCGGCACTGTGCAGTATCATCAGCACCGCTATCATCATTGCTTTCACTCTATTCATTTTTCTTATACTTACAAAATTCTCACTCCTTTTTTTCATTTGTCTCTCAAAGAAAAACATAAAACAACCTTTGTGCCGTCAGTCTTTCTCTCGAAGAAAACCATAAAAACAACCTTTGTGCCGTAAAGGTCTCTTCGAGCCCTTGATGTCAGGCCTTAGTCTGTCATTGTCAAGTCTCCCTATCGGTCGGTTTGTCAATGTCAGACTAAGACCTGACATCCGCCTGCGGCGTTGTTCGACACAAAGGAAAAAACCATCGCTTTGCTCAAAAACCTTTGGTTGTTGTTTTGTTGTTTAGTTATTTGTCTTGTCAATAGAGTCGAATACTATCAACAAAACAACATAACAACAAAACAACCAAACAACCAAACAACCAAACAACAACCAAGGGTTTTTATGGTTTTCTTCCCTCTGAGAAAGGCATTCAAAACATATACATTGTACCGTCTGACGTATCAAGATAGTAATGCTCGGATTGGTCTTTTATCGGAGCGAAATTCCAAAGAATTCCTATCTGGATGCTTGTCAGACGCATATAATTCCATAATTGCTGTCGTTGCGGCGCACCTAAGGAATCTACTGCCTTACACTCTATGAATACCTTGTTCATCACAAAGAAATCAACATAATGCTTGTGCTTTATAGTCTTGCCATGAAACTGTACCGAGAAGAAATACTCCTTTATTATGTCAGGTACACGACGTTCATGCAACACTATCTCAAGAGCATCTTGATACATATACTCGTTGAGGAAAGGTCCCATTTCTCTGTGTACCTGCTGACAACATCCATTCAACTCATAGCAGTAATCGCGCAGAGTATGACATAGTTCAGGGTTATGCTCCGCAAGCCGCTTTACCGAATTAAACATAAATATCCTTTATTTGTCGTTTGCTTTCTTAAAATTCACCTTTGTGCCGTCTGTCTTTCTTGAAGAAAACCATAAAAACAACCTTTGTGCCGTAAAGGTCTCTTCGAGCCCTTGATGTCAGACTAAGACCTGACATCCGCCTACGGCGTCATACAACACAAAGGAAAAACCGTTGGCGTATGGTTGTTGGTTTTGGGTTGTAGGTTCTTGGTTAATAATGCTTGTCTAATGGAGAGTTCTCAAGAGTCAAGACTAATCAACCCAAAACCTATAACCCACAACCTACAACCCGCCCCAAGGGTTTTTCCTGTTTTTTCTTTTGATGTCTTTGTATCTGCAAGGGCTTGCGGACCGGAAGTCGGAGTGTAACGGAGACTTACGAGGGCGAAAGCCCTTGCAGATACGGAAGATGCGAAGCAGATTCCATAAGAAAGACATCAAAAGCTGTTTTTATGGTTTTCTTCTTTCTGAGAGAGAGAAAAGGTAACCAAACCAAAAACCAAAAAAAACACAACCAGACCAAATATATAATAAGGAGAAAGAAAGAAAAAGGGCGAGAAACACGCTTGATGTGCTTCCCGCCTTTCCTTTTTCTTCTCGTCCGTACCACGTCAGAGACCACAGGCCAGGGAGGCGAGGGCAAGAGATGTGGCGGACGAAAACTTATGAGAGTATATGATATTCTATGAGAGATTACTCAGCGATACAGATGGTAACGCGGTTGTTGTCGTTCTCAGCGAATGGCTGAACGGTGTCACCCTTAGAGTTGATGGTGATGCGGTCGCTTGCTACGCCGTACTTCTCCTCGAGGATGGCAGCAATCTTGTTGGCACGCTTTTCAGCAATCATAGCGTTGTACTTTACAGTACCTGTGCCCTTGTCGGCATATCCGCAGATGTCAACCTTTGCCTTAGGATACTTGTTGAGGTACTCGCAGAGACCGTCGAGCTTAGCAAGTTCTGTCTCTGAAGGTATGAACTTGTTGATTTTGAAGAAGATGTCGCAACGGTAAGGCTCTATCTTCTCTACTACTGGGGCAGGAGCTGGCTTCTCTACCACTACTGGAGCAGGAGCTGGTTCTGGTTCTGGTACGGGAGCAGGGATGACAGTCTTGGTGTATGGGTCGCCGAGGGCGATCTTCACGCCAGCGAGAGCGTTGAAGTACCAGTCGGCGTTGTCAGCGTGCTTACCGTTGTAGTGGTCGGAGAGTACGTTAGCCATGCACTCGAGGTTGAGGCTCACGCGCTTAGACACTTGGAAGTCGAAGTCGAGACCGAAGCGTCCCACTGGGCGGAGCTTGGTGCCGTCGTAGTAGTGGCTGAGCACTGTCTTGTTGTAGTTGTAGTCAGCCTCAGCGTCGTCACCGAGACCTGTTGCGATGTTGACGCCAGCACCTGCAATGAGGTTCATGGTGAACACGCGATCAGGGTTCCATCCAGCAAAAGCGTTGATGATATTGAACTTCACATCTACAGCAGGAGCGAAGTAGTTGAACTTGAAGTTCTTGTATGGGAGACCGAAAGCGTCAGCAGAATTCTCTTTCCATCCTGCCTTGCTCTGCCATGCGTTTACTCCGAGGCGTAGAGCCCAAACGGGGTTGAACTGATAGCCGAGAGCTATCTGCGCATTGGGAGAAACGAGGTCGAAGAACTTAGCCTCACCGAGGGTGTACTGAGCACCAGCCTGCAGCTGCAGAAACCAGTGGCTATTGTAGTTATACTCCACCCTGTCCTGAGCCTCCTGGGCATTTGCAGTAAAGGCGAAGACTGCCGCCATTGCTGCGATAACCATTTTCTTGAAATTCATAATTGTGAGTTTTTTGTTATTATTATTGTTTTTATTTCCATGCTTTCCGCCTTTCACAAGAAGCGAGTCGGGTGTCGTTGTTTCCACGTCCTACTCTGTTGGAGCGGTACATAATCCGTGTGCAAAGTTAAGAAATAATCCTCAAACGAACAAAATAAAAGAAAAGATATTTGCATTTTTCCCTTTCTTTTCTGTCATTTTCTTTCATTTTCAGCTATTTCCCTCACTTTTTCTTCAAAATATTTTCCGTTTCCGTCTTTTTTTCTTACTTTTGCAGGCAGATTTCTTTCTTACTATTGAAATAATAATAATAATTAAACTGCTAAATTAATTTGTCATGAAAAAACTTTTTACTTTATTTACTTTGGCACTCCTCGCTGCCTTTGGACTTGGGGGAGGCAATGTTGCTCTGGCGG
>CALZJQ010000134.1 GCA_945787895.1 uncultured Prevotella sp.
GTCAAGGACACTCTCATCTACGATACCATTGCTGTCAATGATATTGTTGAGAAGAGAATACTTTTTCAGTGTGGCAAGATGCTCCTCCGTTATTTCTATGGAGCGTGTGCCTGATGGATTTGCCTGGATAGTCATTTTTTTGGGGGGTATATGGTTTTACGGTTTAATAATCACTCTCCCTTCCTACGGCTTCAGGAAAGCCATGATGCCGCGCATGATATACGCTCTCTTCGCCTTGTCCCTGATGCATTCGAAGGGGAAGCCCATTGTGAAAGTCCTGCGGGGAGGTGCATTGTATGCCACTGCCGCCGACGTGCCGTCAGCGTATGCAAGTGCGGTAAAGGCTCCAGCGACAGGCGAGATGACATCCGAAGAGGTGGAAGCATAATGTACGGCATTGACGGAATGATGGTAATCAAGCTGCGTTCCCAGTCCGCTGACTAAAGAAGAGGAGTCGCGGTACTGACAGATGTAGTCAGCGTGCAGCACCTCCGCAATGAAAGCAGAGTCGGAAGGAGACGTATTGTCAGAGCCTACATACGAACCGCTCACCATAAGCCCGCCCTTGAACGAAGCAAGGGCATTGCGGAGCGTGACGGGGAAAGTCATATACTGCTTCAGGGAATAACCGTCATCCCGCTCATTGCCAAGTATCAGATCTACCAATTCGTAGTTGGACAGTTCCATGCCGCGCTTTCCGCCTATGCAGTCAGAAGAGCAGCTGACGACACTATACTTGCCGGCAGATACGATGGCCTCAGCATGAGTGGATACATAGTCAAAATCATTTCCTGCAACAAAACTGCCCATCATCTCGTTTCCACTCGAACCAAAAGAGCCGGGGCCGCCGTCTCCCTTGCTCGAAACGGTGAAAGTCTGCTGACGGCCGACAAATGCCGGCGTCTTGCCGTAGGACAGTCCTGGGTCCTCATCAAAGTCGAATCCCAGCCTTGAGTAGGTCCTTACGCTTCCGTCTGTAGTGGAAAAGACAGGAGTCTTCTTCACCTGCGGGGAAGCAAGCCTGTGGAATCCGTTGACCACGAGGACCTGACACTCGGCATCAGGGTGATAGTAGGCGCACATCTCCTCAGACGGAAAGCTCTCACCGCCCTTGTTGATTGCCGTTACACGGAAACGATAGAGTACGTCAGGCGAAAGAGACAACGTCGCTGCCGTAGATTTCACCACCTGTCCATTATCATACCCCCCGTCCCCGGAGGCTATGTACAGGACATAAGACGTAGGGTCGGCAGAGTCTTCCAACGCATCCTTAGTAGCTTTCCACGTGACTTTCGCCTTGCCCTTGTGGTCCATAGTCACGCTCAAGGCATGGGGTGCAAGCGGAGCAATGACGCATTTCTCACCGTGCGACTGAGTCACGTATCGTGCAATTCCCTTGTATATCGACCTTGCGAGATTGAACTTGAAGTTAGGGTCATGGGCAAGAGCCATGTCAGGAAAGCTCTGATGTGACAGCATCTCGATTATTGCGGAAGGCATTCCCGGCAGCCGTGTCTCGGAATAGTTCTTGTCCAAGAGTCCGCGGACATTCCATTTCCAGTACGTAGCCTTCATGTCCTTGTCTATCTGCGACAGCAACGATGCCGCCAGGTCCTTGGAGTTGTGGCGTGAATGTCCGGATGCGAGCCTGCCGTCATTGAAATCCGTAGTGCAGATGCCGAGACTGCCGTAGATGGACTTCATGTCATTGTTGTAGCCGGCATCAGAATGCAATGCGAGAGACAACTCGACGGGAACGCCCTTCCCCTCCCTGTCTGGGACGTAAGGCGAGCCTCCGGCAAGCCAGTTGGTCATCAACGACCTGACATTAATGTCGTCGGCATAGTCATCCTTGCCATTCCTCTGACTGTATATCCTGTAAGGAGCACCTGCCCACTGGGCATAATAGCGGGCACCTTCCATGCAGCGCGCAAGTCCACTCGTCATTCCTCCCCGTGAAATGTTTCCCATTCCTCCTCCAAACCTGACAGCATCCGTAGTGACAACACCTCCGCATGAGGACACATTATCCACGATGACGCAGTTGTCCATCGACTCGCCTGCACCGAAATCGAAAGTACCAAGATAGACCCACGTGCCTCCACCCATTCTCTGGTTGACGGAAAAATGCGTCTCTATGCCCTTGTGCACTACAATGTAATGGGCGTCATCCACACTCTTGCCCACCGTCTGGTATGAGACGTACACGGCATATTTTCCTGCCTCCGCAAGCCGCGGGGAATAAATGACGAAAGCAGAAGATTTCCTTTTGCGCGTCTTTGCCTGACGTGCAGTGCCTGAAGCAAAGGGCATGTCTCCGTCTGCCATGCTGAAATGATACGGCATACGGAAACCTGCATTCGTATAATCAGACCATTTCCCCTCCTCCACGTAATTGGTTACTGCTCCTGTCGTAATCTTTCCATCCACGGACATCTGGATACCATCGTTGTCAATCACAGTCTCATGCGTCTGCCAGTCACGCTCTCTCGGCATGAACACGTTGGCTCCGGCTCTTTCAAGCATGGGAATAAGGTAGGGGACGACAAACGTCTGCGTGAAAACGTCTTCATTAGTGCAGAAGAGGTTTACACGCTGCCATTTCCAGGCGTTCTTGTCATGCGAATAATACCTGCCGTGGCTCGCCCAAAGGGAAATATGCCGTCCCTCCAACCCTCGTGTTACTACATAAGGACGCGACACATTGGTCACCCAGGCATTACCATCATATTCCGTTCTTCCCCACCAGTTCTTTTGTTGGGCATAAACATCTATGGCAATGCAAGATAACATTATCAGTGAAAGAAAAAGAACAACGGAATGACAACCCTGATGTATTCTGTCTTTTATTATGTTGGTATGCATGTTTTTTAAATGACAATATTTCGCAAGCTTCAAATTGTCTTGTTGTTTTGTTGTTTTGTGGTTTAGTTGTTTTGTTGTTTGTCAGTCTTGTTGTTTTGTTGTCTTGTTGTTTTGTTGTCTTGTTATTTTGTTGTCTTGTTGTCTTGTTATTTTGTTAATAGCTTTCTCCATTGCGAAGACACTCAACTAAACAACCAAACAACTAAACAACCAAACAACCAAACAACCGCCCCCCATTCGCCCCTTGTTAGACGGCAAACTGTTCCGGCTTCTTACCTTTGAAACCCTTGTAGTATTCCTTTATTTCAAGCATATCCCTGTCAATGTCTCCCGTTGGAATGAAACTGCGACGGCAGTAAATCAATTTGCGTTCGTAGTCAACAGCAAACAAGACGATGGGAATACCTGCCTTTAGGGCAATGTAATAAAATCCCTTCTTCCAGTCAGGATTTGCCTTCCTCGTACCCTCGGGAGTGATGGTAAGGCGGAAATGCGCTTCTCTCCTTGCAGTTTCCGCCAGGGCATCCGTCATGGAAGTCTTCTTCTGACGATACACGGGTATGCCCCCCATCTTCCTGAACACATATCCGAGAGGCCAGAAGAACCATTCCTTCTTCATCAGGAAATTTGAGAAAAAGCCTTCGGCACGGTTGTACAGGACTCCAATGATGAAATCCCAGTTGCTCGTATGGGGAGCAAGACATATAACACACTTTTCGGGCAACTCCACACTGACATCCTTCTTCCATCCGAGATGCTTGTAGAGCAGCCAGCCACAGAATTTCTTTATCATATCATTTACTCAAGTCTCGCAAGCTTCAACTTCTTCGGTTTTAAGGTTTTGTGGTTTTAAGGTTTTTCGGAGATATGTCTATTTACGGTTTTACGGTTTTGAGGTTTTACGGTTATACGGAGGTTTGAAGAAGCTGGTTGTATCTTCCGTAAAAACCTTATAACCTTATAACCGAAACAGAAACCTTAAAACCTCATAACCCTATGAAACTGAGCAAGTCACAGACTTGCGAAAGTTGAGTCATTTATGTTTCGCAGGCTTTGTTGTTGGTTGCAGTCCCTGGTACTAACCATAAACATATTGTTGCGACCCGAAAAAAAAACAACATCAGGAAAGCATGTTTCCTATCTGGTCCACCAGCTCGTCAACCTCCTTGTTGAATGAGTCTGTCAAAATCCCGAAATATACTTTCTGTTTCATCCCGGGCTCAGGATGGGACACACGCATGATATAGTCGGAATGAAGCCTCAGCACGCTGCGCAAGAGAGCCTTCAAATTCTCTGACTTGTCTTCACGAGAGGAAAAGGTGGAGGCTGCCACGCACTCCGCAAATAACTCGCCACACACGAAATTTATTCTTTTCTTCAGTTCTCTTTTATTTGCCATAACTGTCAGTGTATTTTTCTGTAAGTAGATTTTCGATGGACAAATGTAAATAAAAAACCTGAAACAAGAGAAATAAGAATATAAAAATCTTTGTTTTTTTGAAAAAATTTACAATTTTCTTCCCACTTTCACATAAAATGCGTACATTTGCATTAATTTTGGTCATGCGTGTGGGCACGTCTCGTACGGAGCGCAGGCAAGCCTCGGTCAAAGCCGATGGGAAAACACGCAGGAATGCACCATAACCGTAGAGAAAACGTAAAACCATTTGGTTCGGTTATAAGGTTATGAGGTTATAAGGTTGTGCGGAAGTTACAAACAGCTTCTTCAAACCTCTATATAACCGTAAAACCTCAAAACCGTAAAACCGTAAATAGACATACCTCCGTAAAACCGCAAAACCACAAAACCTTAAAACCAAAGAAGTTGAAGCCCAGCGAAACTTGAGTTAAATAATCATAACAAAAAAACAGACAGATTTATCAATGGAAAAAAGTGCTTTACAAATCGCACGCGCTGAATACCAGCCTAAACTCCCAAAGGCTTTGCGCGGAGCATTGAAGGTAGTAGAGGGTGAGCCTACTCAGTCAGTGGCAGATCAGGAAGAAGTACAGGAGCTCTTCCCTAACACTTACGGTATGCCCTACATCAAGTTTGAGCCGACAGAAGGCGAGATGAACACCTCACAGATCAACGTCGGCGTCATTCTCTCCGGCGGTCAGGCTCCCGGCGGCCACAACGTCATCTCTGGTCTCTATGACGGCATAAAGAAGCTGAATCCGCAGAACAAGCTTTATGGCTTCATCCTCGGTCCCGGCGGTCTCGTAGATCACAACTATATGGAACTGACCGATGAAATCATTGACGAATACCGCAATACCGGCGGCTTTGACATCATCGGTTCAGGACGTACCAAGCTTGAGAAAAAAGAGCAGTTTGACAAGGGTCTTGAAATCCTTCAGGCTCTCGACATCAAGGCTCTCGTCATCATCGGTGGCGACGATTCCAACACCAACGCCTGCGTACTTGCAGAGTACTACGCAAAGATAGGTGCCGGCGTTCAGGTCATCGGCTGTCCGAAAACCATCGACGGCGACCTCAAGAACGAGGCTATCGAGGCTTCATTCGGTTTCGACACCGCTACAAAGGTATATTCTGAAGTCATCGGCAACATCATGCGCGACTGCAACTCCGCAAAGAAATACTGGCACTTCATCAAGCTGATGGGTCGCTCCGCCTCTCACGTCACACTGGAATGCGCCCTCCAGACCCATCCTAACATTACACTCATCGGAGAAGAGGTGGAGGCAAAGAACCAGACTCTCGACGACATCGTGACCTACATCGCAGAGGCCGTGACTGACCGCGCAAACCTCGGAATGAACTACGGCGTGGTTCTCGTACCGGAAGGCCTCATCGAGTTTATCCCTGCAATCAAGAAACTCATCGCAGAACTCAATGACCTCCTCGCCGCCAACCAGGCAGACTTTGACATGGTAGCTGACGACAAGAAGATAGAATACGTGCTCAAGCACCTTTCTGACGAGAACGCAGCCATCTTCAAGTCACTTCCTATCTCCGTTTCACGTCAGCTTGCCCTCGAGCGCGACCCGCACGGAAACGTACAGGTTTCCCTCATTGAGACCGAACAGCTGCTTGCAGAGATGGTGGCAAAGAAACTTGCAGAATGGAAGAAGGACGGAATCTTCACGGGAAAGTTCGCTACACAGCACCATTTCTTCGGCTACGAAGGACGCTGTGCGGCTCCGTCAAACTGGGATGCAGACTACTGCTACTCCCTCGGTTTCAACGCTTCAATGCTTATCGCGGCAGGAAAGACAGGATATATGTCTTCCATCAAGAATACATTCAAGCCTGCTGACGAATGGATAGCAGGAGGTATTCCTATCACTGCAATGATGAACATGGAGAAGCGTTCTGGAGAAATGAAGCCTGTCATCAGGAAGGCTCTCGTGGAACTCTCCGGCAAACCATACAAATATTTCGTACGCCACCGCACGGAGTGGGCCCGTAACACGAGTTTCGTTTACCCCGGACCTATCCAGTACTTTGGACCGGCAGAGGTCTGCGACCGCCCTACAATGACTCTCACACTCGAGCAGGAGTAAGGAAGGTCATACAGTCAAGTCAAGACCGTTGCCGTCAAGTCAATGATGACAGCGACGGCCTTGCCGGACAAGAAATGTGAAAAGCGGGCGGTGAACCATTCCACTGCTTGCTTTTCACTTTTTTCTTTAGTCAGCAGCCACCCTGACATTACGACTCCTTCGACAACATC
>CALZJQ010000135.1 GCA_945787895.1 uncultured Prevotella sp.
CCATTACTGGCTCTACGGGAGCAGGACAGAAGCCTGGAGCTACGACACATTTCTCATGGCGCAACAACAATTTCTCTGTCTATAAACTCTTTACACATCAGCATCTGCATGAGATATGTCAGACACTGAACGAACTGCGCCCTGCATCTTCACCACGTGCGATAGATACTCTCGACGAGGGATATGCCGGAGATGGCATCACCGTGGATTTCATTCCTTATCGCGGTGACTTTGCAAGGGGTATCTTCTGCACTGAGGTTATCACCTGTGATGAGGCTCCTGTGCAGAGCGACATTGTAGCAATGTATAAGGATTTCTTCAAGGATGCAGCCTTCACGCATTATTCCGACAAGGCTCTCGACCTCAAGCAGGTAGTCAATACCAACAAGGCTCTCGTTCATGCAGAGGTCTTCGGCAAGAAGATAGTGGTCACTACGATGATTGACAATCTCCTGAAAGGTGCCGTAGGTCAGGCTGTGCAGAATATGAACATCATGTTCGGCATTGACGAGAAGGCTGGTCTCAACCTGAAAGCCACAGCATTCTGATACATCTTTGCAATATAATAGATGAGGTATTCCTCGACCAGGTCGAAGAACACAAGAACCCAAAACCAAAAACAAAAACAAAAACAAAAAACCAAAAACCCCAAACCCAAAACCAAATAAAAAACCATGCCACTCTTCGACGTATATCCCCTTTTCGATATTGCCATTGACCATGGCAAAGGATGCAAAGTATGGGACGATAAAGGTCAGGAATACCTTGACCTTTACGGCGGACACGCTGTGATAAGCGTAGGACATTGCCACCCACACTATGTAGAATCATTGACCGCACAACTCAATAAACTCGGGTTCTACAGCAACTCAGTACAGAATCCATTGCAGAAACAACTCGCTGAGCGACTCGGCAAGGCGTGCGGATATGACGATTATCAGCTCTTTCTCATCAACTCCGGTGCAGAGGCTAATGAGAATGCGCTGAAGCTCGCTTCTTTCCACAACGGCAGAACACGTGTCCTGTCGCTCGAAAAAGCATTCCACGGGAGGACTTCCCTTGCCGTAGAGGCTACAAACAACCCCAAGATTATTGCACCTATCAATGCCAACAATCACGTTACATACCTCCCGCTCAACGACCTTGAGCCATGGAAGAGGGAAATAGAGAAAGGTGATGTGTGCGCTGTAATAATCGAATGTATCCAGGGAGTGGGTGGAATACGAATGGTATCACCAGAATTTTACAAAGGATTGCGGGAACTATGTACCGCTAACGGCACTATACTTATCTGCGATGAGATACAGTGCGGATATGGAAGAAGCGGCAGATTCTTCGCTCACCAGTGGTTGACAGAGGGCGATAAGTCACTCGCTCCTGATATGATTACCGTGGCAAAAGGTATATGCAACGGCTATCCTATGGGCGCTGTACTTATCTCTCCAATGTTCAAACCTGTATTTGGACAACTCGGAACGACATTCGGTGGCAACCATCTCGGATGTGCAGGAGCTATCGCTGTACTTGATATTATGCAGGATGAGAACCTTGTAGAGAATGCAGACAAGGTAGGTACATATATCATACAGACACTGACCGCTGAGATGAAGGCAGGAAACTTGCCTCACGTAGTAGATGTTCGTGGAAAAGGACTGATGATTGGCATAGAGTTGGATATTTCATACAAGGAGCCCCGCACCCGCCTT
Organism: uncultured Prevotella sp.; assembly: GCA_945787895.1. Classification (GTDB taxonomy): domain Bacteria; phylum Bacteroidota; class Bacteroidia; order Bacteroidales; family Bacteroidaceae; genus Prevotella. Next base: position 1,707 of record CALZJQ010000135.1, read on the forward strand.
ATCAAGGAACAGCATTGCTTTACAGGATGCTCTGGAACTAATGTACTAAGACTGCTTCCTCCTCTCTGCCTCACTATGGATGAAGCTGATGACTTCATAGGCAGACTGAAGAATGTCCTTTGACAATATCGACATTCTGAATGAAACGCACAATATCTGCATTATTACAACAAAAATGCACAAAAGAAATGAAAATAACTGTAATTGGAGCTGGAAATATGGGCGGTGCTCTTATCCATGGATGGGCAAAGAGTGGTGCTCTCGACTCAATAACAATAGCTGATAAGAATGAGAACATTCTTGCACAGTTCAAGGAGAAGTATCCTTCTCTTCGTACTACTACTGATAATGTCGAGGCTGTAAAAGGTGCTGACATCATCGTCTTGGTAGTGAAACCTTGGCTTATGCCCGTAGTGCTGGGCGAGATTAGGGAGACGGTAGATACCGAGAAGCAGGTTGTTGTTTCTGATGCGGCAAACTTTACTACTGACAAATTGGCTGAGGAATTGGGCGCAGACGGACAATATTGCTATGTTATCCCAAATATTGCTGCCGAGTTTGGGGCGAGTATGAGTTTTATTGCAAAGGGAGAAAGCACGACTGAAACTGCACTCGCCAAGGTAAAGGAACTATATGACCTATGTGGTGATACTCTTGTCGTGACCGAAAACCTTGTAGGACCAGGCATGATGATGGCAAGTTGTGGCATAGCGTATGTCATGAGATATATCCGTGCACAGATGGAAGGAGGATGCGAGATGGGATTTTACCCTCAGCAAGCGAAGCAGATTGCATTGCAAACCATGCAAGGCGCTGTTTCCCTGCTAAAGGAAACAGGATGGCATCCAGAGGAAGCTATTGACAAAGTGACAACACCAGGGGGAGTTACCATCAAGGGACTTAACGAACTGGATCACTCTGGCTTTAATTCTGCTGTGATAAAAAGCCTGAAGGCTGGACTGAAATAATATAAATGATGAAAAGGATTGTTGTAAAGGTCGGTTCCAATGTGCTGACCACAGATAGTGGAAAACTCGATATCACCCGTATGTCATCGCTTGTCGATCAGATAGCATGGATGAGATGGCATGGATATGAGGTCATCCTCGTCAGTTCGGGCGCAGTGGCTTGTGGACGCAGGGAACTGCAGATAGACCATCACCTCGATACTGTAGAACAAAGACAGTTGTTCTCTGCCATTGGGCAGGTAAAGTTGGTCAATCTCTATTACGACCTCTTTCGTGAATACAATATCCATATCGGACAGGTTTTGACCATGAAAGAGAATTTTCTGACCGAAGAACAATATCGTAATCAGCAGGCTTGTATGGAGGTGATGCTGCAGAATGGTGTCATACCTATTGTCAATGAGAACGATACAGTATGTGTTACCGAACTGATGTTTACCGATAATGATGAACTGTCAGGTCTTATAGCACAGATGATGAAGGCTGAGACGCTCATCCTGCTATCCAATATTGACGGCATCTTTACAGGAAATCCTTCCGATCCGGACGCTAAGGTAATCCGTTACGTAGAGCCGGACGAGAGCCTTGAGAAATATATCCAGCCTTCGAAGAGTTCTGCAGGACGAGGTGGCATGGAGTCGAAATACAACACTGCCAGGAAGACCGCAGATGCAGGTATCAAGGTCATAATAGCCAATGGTAACAGACCTGACATACTGAGGTCGTTGCTGGAAAATGCTGATGATACAATTCATACGGAATTTTTACCTAAACAATGAATCCGATTTTTGAACAAGTAAGAAAAGCAAGCCGTTCGCTTGCACTTATTCCTGACAAGAGACGTGACGAGATACTTCTCGCCGTGGCTGACGCCATCCTTGAAAACGAGACTGTACTGCTGCAGGCTAATGCGCAGGATTTGTCAAGGATGGAAAAGACGAATCCTTTGTATGACCGCCTGTTGCTTGACCATTCTCGCCTCGAAGGAATAGCTTCTGATATGCGACACGTTGCGGCGCTGCCTTCGCCACTTGGAAGGGTACTGAAAGATACTGTGCTCGACAATGGATTGCGCTTGCGTAGAGTCTCTGTACCTTTCGGGGTAATAGGCATGGTCTTCGAGGCAAGACCCAATGTTGCCTTCGATGTATTCTCGCTTTGTTTCAAAAGCGGAAATGCCTGCATACTGAAAGGAGGTCGCGATGCCGATGACTCCAATAAGGCTATTGTCGCTCTCATTCATAAGATACTGAAAGACTTTGACGTGGATACCAACGTCGTCGCTCTGCTTCCCGCTACACATGAGGCTACTGGCGAGATGCTCAATGCTGTCGGATATGTCGATGTGTGCATTCCGCGGGGCGGACGCAGGCTCATAGACTTTGTGAGAGACAACGCAAGGATTCCTGTCATCGAGACAGGAGCAGGAGTCGTACATGCTTATTTCGACAAAGACGGTGACCTTGAAAAAGGAATACGCATCATAAACAATGCAAAGACGCGACGTGTTTCCGTGTGCAATGCCCTTGACTGTCTGCTCGTGCATAAGGATAGGGTGGGGGATATTGATGCCCTCCTCGCTCCGATGAAGGACAAGGTGACGTTCCATTACGACAACTATGGTACGGAATGGATGTCCTACGACCTGTCTGTCAAAATCGTAGATTCGCTTCAGGATGCCGTTGAGCATATCGCAAGGTATGGTTCAGGGCATAGTGAATGTATCATTACAGAAAACAAGGAGACGGCTCGAGCGTTTCAGGCTCAGGTAGATGCTGCTTGTGTATATGTCAATGCTCCTACAAGTTTTACGGATGGAGCACAGTTTGGGCTGGGAGCAGAGATAGGTATCTCTACTCAGAAACTGGGACCAAGAGGTCCTATGGCTCTCGAAGAAATCACTACATACAAGTGGTTGATAGAGGGAGACGGGCAGATACGCCCCTGAATAGCCCTCGTTTGATTCCATCGAGGCTTTATTCTGCAAAGATGGATGATTATCATCATTTCAACATATATATATATAATAAGGTAGAATGAACATAGAATCCCTGTACGAAATATTCCAGTCTCACCCCACCATTACTACTGACAGTAGGGACTGCCCCAAGGGTAGTATCTTCTTTGCTCTCAAAGGTGATAACTTTGATGGTAATGCTTATGCAGAAAAGGCAATCGAAGCAGGTTGCTCTTACGCTGTCATTGATGAAAAGGAGTATTGCAAAGACGAACATTTTATCCTCGTTGATGACGTACTTACTACACTTCAGCAACTGGCAAACTACCATCGTAGGGCTCTTCGCACTCCAATTATTGGTATCACAGGAACAAACGGAAAGACCACAACAAAAGAACTTATCGCTGCAGTACTTTCTCAAAAGTACAATGTTCTCTACACGCAAGGCAATTTCAATAATCATATTGGAGTGCCAAAGACATTGCTGCGTCTGACAAAGGAACACGATATGGCTGTCATAGAGATGGGAGCAAATCATCCAGGGGAGATAAAGGCCCTCGTGAAAATCGTAGAACCTGACCACGGTATCATAACTAATGTAGGAAAAGCGCACCTTGAGGGCTTCGGTTCGTTTGAGGGCGTCATTAGCACTAAGGGTGAATTGTATGACTTCCTGAGAACGAAATCATGCGCTATTACTGATGAAAATAAGAAACCAAAGGTGTTCATACATGGAGAGAATAAGCATCTCATGAAAATTGCTCATGGATTACACCTTATTATATATGGGATAGAAGAGAAGCCTGAGTATTCTGTCGTGGGCAATATAGGAGAGTGCGCTCCTTACCTAAGCTTTATCTGGAAAAATAATGATGGTAAGAATAATTCAAATCATGTCAATTCTCACCTCATAGGCTCATACAACATTTATAATATGTTGGCTGCGGCAACAGTAGGATTGTCTTTTGGCATCACCGAAGATTTGATTTCCCAAGCACTCGCTAACTATATCCCAACAAACAATAGGTCACAACTTACCATAACGCAGCATAACAAACTCATCGTGGATGCATATAACGCTAATCCTACAAGCATGAATGCTGCATTGCAGAACTTTTGTGATATGAAAGTCACACCTAAGATGGCTATTATTGGAGAAATGCGTGAACTTGGAGATACCAGTGTCGAAGAACATCAGAAGGTGGTGGATTTTCTGAAGGAATCCGATATTAAGGAGGTCTGGTTGGTCGGTGAAGAGTTTTCCAAGACAGATACCGACTTCAGGATATTCAAGGATGTCGAGGCTGTCAGGCAGGAAATATCAAAAACCGTCCCTCAGAATCTGTATATTTTGATAAAAGGGTCTAATGGAACCAAACTTTTCCAGCTTCCGGAACTGCTATGACCCTGTCCTGTGACAGATTGTAATTGGAAAGTATAAAAATCGTAACAATGGAGGTGAAAAGTATTTGCTTTTTACCTCCATTTTGCTTGTAATTACCATGAAATATGAGCATTTTGTAAAGAATTACTTTCGATTTGTAACCAGTATCAAGTATAAAACGGCATTTTTCGACGTTTTTTAGTGTTTTTTATCTTGCTTGAGGTGATATATATCAAGCAAATGCAGAATTATTAAGAAAAATAACAAAAAAGTGCTCGAAAATTTTGGAGAATAAAAAAAAAGCAGTACCTTTGCACTCGCTTTTGAGAAATACCTCAGCAATGAGGT
>CALZJQ010000136.1 GCA_945787895.1 uncultured Prevotella sp.
TATATAAACTTAAATGTCAGAGAGTTATAAATTATTCAGTAAACACTAATTATTAATGGATTGTTTCAGAAGTCAGCTATTAAACTGGGAAACAATCGTTTTCAAATCTCCGAGTCTCATTGCTCCGCTTTGCCGCCATACGATTTCTCCGCCTTTGACAAGCATTAGTGTAGGAACAGACTGTATGCGATATTGTGAAGCCAATGCTTCGTTCTTATCCACGTCAAGCTTTATGATACGCAAGGTATCACCAAGCTCTGACTTGAGTTGTTCCAGTACAGGATGCATCATCTTACACGGACCACACCACGTAGCATAGAAATCTATCAGAGTCAACTGATTACTATTAATGATATCATTGAAATTCTCCATAGAAATAATGTATTTTTTATGCAGGCAGGATGCGGAAAAGAGATTTTCCATACGTGCCTACAAATTTGTTGTCACTGCAAAGATAATCATTTCTTTTAATCAAACAAATATTTATTCCGATATTTAATAACTTTTTGACTATTTTGTACAATTTCAACAATAAGCAGGCAAGACCTATCCTGTCTCACTGACAATGCCTTAGAATAACCCTACTGTAGCGTAATTCCCATTATTCCTATTACCACGTCATTGGACAATGGTATGAGAGTGAACGACTGGAGCTTGCGTGAATTGTCAAGAGGCATGGAAAGCATCTGCGCAGCTCCTCCTGATATTTCCCTGCCATAGACTTCATCTGACGGGATGGAAAGAGCCTTGCCAAGGTCACGAGACACTGTACCTGTGCCGAAAGAGATACGGACAGGACGTGGAAGGATGGTCTGGAAAGCCTTGCCATCGACGTAATAGTCCTGCTCTATTGGGCAATAATTGAACGGAGGAACCAGGCTCAAAGTGTCTTTCGTACCATCCTTGTAGTTTGCAATAATTACGGCATTGTCTATATGTGTCTGCATGTGATTGGTGCTTCCTGCAAGAAGGATATGAGCCACTTCTGCCTTAATAGGTTTTACGGGTATCGTTACTGACGATGGATAATTGTCCCAAAGCGATGCAAAGACAATGTTCTTACCTTTCTGCGGCGTAGAAAAGGTCACTCCCTCCACCTCAAAACGGTTGCCTATCGCAAGCGAACGGAACACACTGTCGTTGATTTCAGGACAATAATTAGGATGACACCACTCCCCTACTCCCTGATAAGGTATCTGCAATGTAGTCGAGGAAGGACGGGGAGAAAGATACTTATTGCGGTAGATGTCCGAAACATTTGCATTGAAGATTGACGAAAGACTGACGTGTCTTTCCCTCTTTCCCTCCTTGAAGATTGGCTTCAATCCAAGTGACGTCACGGTGAGGGGTGCAGCATTGTCATCCATGTTCTCTGGATTGCTATCGCTCTCTTGTTCCTCTGTCTGTGCTATGGATACCTTGATAACCTGAGAAATCTGTGCTGTCCCGATATAGTCAGTGTATTTTCCCCGTGTCCCATTTATCCTTGCGACAATCTGCAAAGGTTGCTGGAAATGTTGCCCGATGGTTATCGTTGCGCTGTCCGCTGACACCTTTTTATATTTATATGACAGATACGGAGTCTTTACCTCGCATGAGTCCCATGAAAGAGGAAAACCAGGACGGATAATACATTTACCATCAAGGGCTTGGGGAACTATTCCGAAGAATCCCTGAAGCAGGGTGCGGGATGAGATGCCTACATTGTCACCGAAATCACGGTAACATTCCCCACGTGCAGCATCATAATAGCTGATTTGTCCGAAATTCGCAGGCGACTGTCCAAGATACATCTGGTCCATTATGTTCGATTTCATCAGGCGATAGCCCTCCGTAGCATTGCCTGCTTCAAAGTAGGCTAAGGCTGTGTGCATAATCTCGGCAGACGCTACATTGTTTATGCTCCATGAATAAGGAAGCCAGTCGGATGTAGATATTGTGCTGTATTCACATTCTTTTTCCCCTGCTATCTCGACATCAATATGCGGAATATGCTCAGTGACATAACGTGTAGCATCATACATTTGCTCGGGCAAACCCACCCCACAATCGATGGGAGTATATACACTCCATAATGCTGCATCCGGATGCTTTCTCTGAAGTCCCAGTTTATCTTGATATTCTGCCCAGTGAGCAGGGATACAGGAACGTGTCCCTGCTGAAACATCGGCAGGTGATGGAACGTAAGCATCAGCACCTTTCAGCCACAATCGTTCGTTCATGGCTTTACGGATAGCCTCTGCCTCAGCCCAATATGGCGACGAATCCTCTCCTATCCTTTCTGCAATCTTGGCAGCAAGGAGATTAGCACGATAATTGTAAGCCGAAGAATGCGTCACCGCTCCATCACTATAATATAGGGCATCACTCGCCCATATACAACAATACGCATCATAAAGGTGGTCATTGTCAGAGTCAAAGTTTAGTTTTTCCCATGCCAGATGACGCTTTATGACCGGCCACATCTTCCTCATGTAGGCAGTGTCAGCGTCATATTGAAAATGCCATAACAGCTCATCAATATAATTAAGGTTCATGTCGTAGTGGTGCATATTGTCATTACGGTTGGGATAACGACAGATATACCCTGTAGAATACATCTCTGTACCCCATTTCTTCAGCGCACGTGCATGGTTACACTTAGGGTCTTGCTGCGACCCCGGCAATATGACCTGCACATCTGTGACCTGTGACTTTGCGTATGCGTCAAAATGACTTTTTGCTCTATCATTCCATCCAAGGACATCTCCAAGATAACCAGCACGCCATCCTGCCAATGGCATTCTCCATCCTATCGCTCCATGCAACCACGTCTCACCATCCCATACCCCATCTGCCGCAAGGACGAGTGCAGAGCCAAGAGTATTGATATAAGGGTCGGGAGTAGAAAACTGCACTCTCGACGAGAGAGCTTGATAATGGGAACGTGCTCCTTCAAACAGTTGCAGCGGCATATTGCCTGTCCTTGTAAAGGAAATGGTCTGAAAATCCAGTGTTGCAAAAACCGTTTCTGCCAGTTTTCCTGCAGGAACCCGAATACTGTCTGTGACGAGGTTCTCCTCTTTTGGGGAAGGTTCGAAGCATCCCGGCTTGTCTGCTCCCATATCACCATTGCGATGAAGTTTGGAATTAGCGATGTTACATACTTTGGAGACTATGGAGAAGTCATTGTTCATCCCCTCAACCTTGAAGCGGAAGACAGCACCCTCTGTATCTGGCAACGCAAGTACATCAAGACATATTTCTGCCTTCTCGCCCCAGCGAGCGTCTCGAAGTACATACGAACGCATACCATCCTTATAGTATGACTCACAATGTTGCACATTGTCCAACTGTAAACCATTGACAAAAAACCTCAGGCTACGATAGTTTTTCGACTTGTAAATGGCAAATATGGGGAAATCACTCGTCTCTATTCGATAATCTGTAATAGAACCATATAGAGCACGTGTGAAACGGTTTTTTCCATTTACAGAATAGAAAGCGCCATCTTTGGGCTGATACTGCAAAGCTCTTGGCGCACGGCTCTTGTCCAGATTGTTGTTGACAGACTCTATATAGTCGCCCACTTTCTTCTGAGCAAAAGCGGCACTGACTATGGATGCCATAGCCAATGCCGTCATTAAGAATATTCTCATTATGAAAATTAGTAAAGTTTTACTGTCTCTGCGTTGTCACGTTCCATTTCAAGAGAAGCCCAGATGAACGGACCTACTCCCTTTGCGTCATTGTCACGGATAGGCTCAGACATATAATATTCAAACGAGCCGTCACGTCGTGGGTTTTTCTCTGGACCAAGACCGCTGACAGAGCAACAGTTTGTAAGCGAGATAGTCTTGTCTGGATTAATCTTTATAAATTCATTGACAATGCCATTGTATGCCTTTATGCCAGCCTCCTTATAGGATGCATCGAGGTATCCGAGACGCGCTCCCTTGAGCAAGCAATAAGCGAACATTGACGAAGCTGTAGATTCAAGATAGTTCTTCGGGTCATTTACATCAAGTACGTCATACCATACTCCTGTCTTCTTGTCCTGACATTTCACGAGTGCTGCCATGGATTTCTGGAACATATCAATTACTTCCTGACGACGTTCGTAGTTCTCTGGCAGGGCATCAAGAATCTCAACCATAGCCATAGTGAACCATCCCATCGCGCGGGCCCAACTGTGTTTGCTCAGACCTGTCTCCTTATCAGCCCAGAACATGGTGCGACGCTCATCCCAGGCATGCTTCCAAAGTCCTGTCTTTTCATCATAAGTACGTTCAAAAGTAGTACTTATCTGATTTACAGCATCATCATATATCTTTTGAGCCTTCTTGGCACCAAGCAGTTCCTCTGCTGACATCGTATAGAAAGGAAGTCCCATGTAGATGCCGTCAAGCCATACCTGCCAAGCATAAATCGCCTTATGCCAGAACACTCCCTTGCCTCCGGCTCCGGTCTTGGTACGAGGCTGCTTCTTCAACTGCTTGAAAATAGTCTCCACAGCCTTCTGGGTTCCGGCAGTCTTGGCTTCAGGGAAGAGACGGTTCATGCGCAGGATAAAGCGGCCGGTACGTACGTTGTCAAGGTTGTAATCCTCCAGTTTGTATCCCGTGACGTTGCCCTCGGCATCAATCATCTTTGCAGGATATTTCTTCAAGTACTCTGCTATCTCAGCATTTTGATACGCAAGCCACGTATCCAGCATACCCTCAAGTTCTATTCCCATCACGTATGACCACTTTCCGTTAGGACGCTTCTTCTTATCTGTAAAATCAAGATAGTAAGGTTCCGGCACACGCTTCATCTCACTCCACGTCATCCATTCGGAATAGCGTTTGAACGGAGCTTCGGAAAGTATCAGATTTCCATTGATGACGAGGTTGTCAAAATGGATATTATGACTCTTACCTGTACGGTGTACGGGATCAGAAGCCACTCCATTGAAGGTGCAGTTCTTAATGTTGATGTCATGAATATTGCTTGACTCTTCAAGACCATTGAGGAGAACTCCATATTTTGACTTCTGGCAGGTGACGTTCTCCATGTATATGTTACGGACGGTAGGGAGAAATCCACGCTTTGCCTGCTCCTTTGGCTCATAGACAAGGTTAACACGGAGCACTGCCTCACGACATTGACCCACGGTAACATTTCTCATGTAAATACCATCTGTCACACCTCCACGGCAGGTATTTGTCTTGATGCGGAGTACTCGATCAAGGTTTGGAGAGTCCATCTTACAGTTTTCTGCAAAAACATTCTGCACACCTGCGCTTATCTCCGAACCGATAACGACGCCGCCGTGACCATCTGCCATAGTACAACCACGCACAATGATGTTCCTTGACGGTGCAGGAGTGCGGCGGCCATCTGCATTTCTGCCAGACTTGATTGCAATACAGTCATCTCCGGTATCGAAGAGACAATCCTCTATGAGTACATTCTCACAGGATTCTGGGTCACATCCATCTCCGTTGGGTCCGTCATTGATTATCTTGCATCGACGTACGGTAACGTTCTTGCAGAGAGTAGGATGAATCACCCAGAAAGGAGAACGCAACATTGTGACATCCTGGATAAGAATATTCTCACACTGATAGAAATTCACGAGCTGCGGACGCATACCGCATTTATCACCGAAGATACGCTCTTCGGTAGGTATTCCATTGTCAGACATCCACAGCAAGGTATTGCGGTTGGTCTTCACATTGCCGTTTTCATCAGTCTGCCTGTATTGCTGATTCTTTCCCATGTATGGCATTGACTGGCTTTGGTCTGTCTTTCCAGCCACAAAGCCATACTTTGCAGCACCACACCAGGGCCACCAAGTCTCATTACTTCCATTGCCGTCAATGGTACCTTCACCTGAAATGGCGATGTTCTTAACCTGATAGGCATAGATACATGGAGAATAATTCATGATATCAAGACCCTCCCAGCGAGTCTTTACTATCGGGTAGAGGGAAGGTTCAAAAGCAAAGAGGAGAGTTGCGCCCTTTTCCACGACGAGATTGACGTTGCTCTGCATCCTGATGGCACCTGTATTCCAAATACCTTCTGGAATGACTACCTTGCCGCCACCTGCCTTTGAGCAGGCTTGAATAGCCTTGTTGATTGCAGTCTGATTGACTTTTGCCTTAGCATTCTGCTTTGCTCCATACTTTGTAATGACAAAGGTCTTGTTTGGAAAACCCGGGGCAACAATGCTTGACTCAATAGCCCTGTACTTTGCTTCATCCCATCCCTGAGCCATGACAGC
>CALZJQ010000137.1 GCA_945787895.1 uncultured Prevotella sp.
AATTGGATAATTTCAAAAAGCGAAAGTATCAGTACATGGCTAAGGACAAGGATGGAAGGGATGTGTTCCTCGCCGATTCGGGATATGTCCTCTCCATGGCGCAACAGGATTTTGAGCATATCCGTTTCCATTTCACCAGCGAGTTTTAGTTCTTTTACGGTTATGGGGGGTAGGTTTTAGGGTTTTAGGGTTATACGGTTTTGAGGTTTTAAGGTTATACGGTTATAAAGTTCTGAGAAATAAAAAATACGGTTTTAAGGTTTACGGCTTTTCTGAGGTATAAATATTACCCTCAACACTATTCCGTAAAACCTTAAAACCGTAAAACCTTAAAGCCTTATAATTACTTATTCACCTGGAACTTAGTGCATCCTTCGGCGAAGTAGGCGTTTATCTGGTTTGCAGCTGCAATGCCTGCATTGGTGTTGGCCTCTGCCGTCTGAGCACCCATCTTCTTCGGAGTAGAGAAATAACGACCCTCAAACGCTGCAAAGTCAGCGTCAGCATCTGGCTTGATGTCTGTGATGTATTTAATGTCCTTACGTTCTGCGAGAAGTGCGAGAAGTCCTGCTTCATCAATGACTTCCTTGCGGGCAGTATTGATAAGGATAGCTCCTTGCTTCATTGTGCTGCACAGTTCGTAGTTGATGCTTTGCTTTGTCTCAGCAGTTGCAGGGATATGCAGGGAAACGATGTCAGCCTCTTTGAACAGTTCAGCCTGTGAACCCATAGCCTTGACACCAGCAGCCTCAATGGCTTCTGCTGGACAGAAGGCATCGTATGCAATGACATTCATGCCAAATCCTTTTGCTATGCGTGCTACGTTGCGGCCTACGTTGCCGAACGCAAGGATACCGAGAGTCTTGCCCATCAGTTCTGTGCCAGCCTTGCCATTGTAGAAATTGCGTACGGCAAATACGAGGAGGCCGAGCACAAGTTCTGCCACTGCATTTGCATTCTGACCAGGTGTGTTCTCTACTACTACATTATGTGCCGTAGCAGCAGCAAGATCCACGTTGTCATAACCTGCTCCTGCACGAACGACGATTTTGAGTTGCTTTGCTGCATCCAATACTTCTGCGTCAATCTTGTCAGAACGTATGATGATGGCATCAACATCAGCCACAGCCTCAAGGATCTGTGATTTTTCTGTATATTTCTCAAGGAGAAGCAGTTCGTTGCCCGCTCCCTCTATTACCTCTCTGATACCTGCCACGGCAGCCGGTGCGAAAGGTTTCTCTGTTGCTATTAAAACTTTAGCCATTGTTTCTTCCTGTTTATAGTTGGAAAGTTTCTGAGTGTGGGATATTACGTCACTCAGAAACTCATTGTATTATTTCTATTAATGTTTCGCTTCAAATTCCTTCATGCAGGCAACGAGAGCTTCACATCCTTCGATAGTCTGAGCATTGTAGCAAGAAGCTCGGAAGCCTCCTACGGAACGGTGACCCTTGATGCCTACCATTCCACGCTCCTTCATGGCGAAGTCGAGGAAGTCTTTCTCCAGTTCCTTGTATTCCTCATTCATCACGAAGCAAAGGTTCATGAGTGACCTGTCCTCCACATTTGCAGTGCCGTGGAACAGTTTGTTGCGGTCAATCTCACCATATACAATCTCGGCACGCTGCTTTGCGAGCTTGTCCATAGCCTCTACGCCGCCATTTCTCTTAATCCAACGAAGAGTCTCAAGTGCAGAATAAATAGGCACGACAGGAGGAGTGTTGAACATGGAACCCTTCTCTACGTGCGTGCGGTAATCGAGCATCGTAGGAATCTGACGTGAAACCTTTCCGAGCATGTCGTCCCTGACAATGACGAATGTGACACCAGCCATTGCGAGATTCTTCTGTGCTCCACCATATATCATGCCGTACTTGCTTACGTCGATAGGACGTGAGAAGATGTCGGAGGACATATCTGCGATTACGGGAACAGGAGAGTCGAGGTCCTTACGTATCTCTGTACCGTAGATTGTGTTGTTGGTAGTGATATGGAAATAGTCTGCGTCTGCAGGGATTGTATAATCCTTTGGGATGTATGTGTATGTAGCTTCTGCGGAAGATGCTACTTCTACTACCTCTCCGAACAGCTTTGCTTCCTTCATGGCTTTCTTTGCCCATACACCGGTATTGAGGTAAGCAGCTTTTTTTTCAAGGAAGTTATAAGGAATCATACAGAACTCAAGCGACGCACCACCTCCAAGGAAGATTACCGAGTATCCCTCTGGAATGCTGAGCAGCTCCTTGAAAAGGGCAACTGCTTCGTCAACTACTGGCTGGAAATCCTTTGCACGGTGAGAAATCTCCATAAGAGAAAGACCTGAACCATTGAAATCAAGACACTGCGCTGCTGTAGCTTCAATGACTTCGCGTGGAAGCATTGACGGTCCTGCATTGAAATTGTACTTCTTCATTTTCTATTGTTTGTATATTGATTGTATTTAGATTTTGGCTTTTGAATTTGAACTTTGTATATCCGAATTTTTCTAAAATGCGATGCGAAATTACAAAGAATATTTGGATTATACAAAGAATTGTTGCACAAATTAGCCTTTTTGTGCCATATTTACATGATTTATATGCAAAATCATGATAAAATGATAGCTATACTTGTCAAAATACCATACAAAAGTATATTTCTCGCTGTCAATCCCAATACTTTGTTCAAAGCCAGTCCTTCGCCAATCGTTATCATCTTCTTCCATGTAGAAAGGTGAAGCGAAAGGATGATGATGGAGACTGCGATTGAGGACATTGAGAATGCAAGGCAGAGAATACCGATGGTCAGAGATACCGGAACTGTCAGAAGATAAACTGCCGACATGGCATTCTTGCCGATGAAGACAGCGAGCGTCCGCTTTCCCGCCTTCTTGTCATTGTCATAATCCCGATAGTTGTTTATTATTAATAAGGTGTCGATGAACAGTCCGCAGGCTACCGACATCCACATCGTCTTGACCGGCACGGGATTGCCGGTACATTCCAGTTCCACATAGTATGTGCAACATACAGGCACGATGCCGAAGAAAAGCAAGACAAGGATGTCGCCCATTGCAATATACGAAAGGGTTGTAGTATAAAGAAAGCAAAACAGTATGCAAGCCAGCCCTACCAGTATCATCTCCATTCCCCCATATACGACGAGTGGCAATCCGACTAAGCAGGCCAGGATTGTTGTGATGGCTATTGCCCAAACCATGGCTCTGCCGCTCACCCAACCCTCAGCACACGCTCTCTTTGGGCCAAGGCGGGTCTCGTCGTCATTACCTCTGCGGAAATCAAAATAGTCATTGACAAAGTTGGCGTCTATCTGCATCACGAATGCAAAGAGAAAACACAGGCAGCAAGCCATCCAACGGAAGGATTCGGCATCTGTCGTGTAGGCAAGGGATGAGGCAATGACCACAGGAACGGCAGCTGCTACGAGAGTCTTGGGACGCGCCGCAAGAATCCATGCCTTTATACTGTTTTGGAAAATTTTATCGTTTTTCATAAAAAACAGACGTATTTATTTGCAAAAGTAAACAATTATAACTACATTTGCAAATAATAAGCGTTTTTTCTAAAAATGTTGTTTGGTTTGATACGGTTTTTACTTTGGAGGATGTAAAAAAAAACTCCCTAACAACTTGATAAAACCTCAAACCGTGATTACCTTGCAACCAAGCCAACCATTCTCCCCGATGACCTCCAAGACCGTTTCCCTTGACCTGATGGAATTTGTAGAGAGCAAAATCCTTCCACGCTATTCTGCCTTCGACAAGGCGCATAATATCGAGCATGTGACCAAGGTGGTCCGTTCTTCACTGAAACTTGCAGCGCAATTAGGTACGGACATAAATATGTCATACGTCATTGCCGCATATCATGACCTCGGAATGTCAGGTCCGAGAGCTACTCACCATATCAGTGGCGGCAGGATTTTGCAGAATGACATGAGGCTGAAGAAATGGTTCTCTCCCGCTCAGATAAAAATAATGAAAGAAGCGGTGGAGGACCATAGGGCTTCAGCTTCCCACGAACCGCGTTCCATATACGGTAGGATTATAGCTGAGGCAGACAGGGACATATCCACCGAATCAGTATTCCGTCGTACCGTACAATACGGACTGGAACATTTCCCTGATAAAGACAAAAATGAGCATTGGGAAAGATTTCTCGAACATATGAACCAGAAATACTCCTGTCACGGCTATATAAGACTGTGGATTCCAGGTTCTGAAAATGAGAAAAACTTATCCAAGATACGTGTCATTATTGAGGACAGGACATTGCTGAGAACCTATTTTGACCGATATTTTGATGAAGAAACGTGTCAAGAATAAAAAAACACGGCATTTTCTTTGATGATTGGATAAAAATAATTACCTTTGCAGGCAGTTTTAGAACGAACGTGTTTCATGGCAGCAACCCTACTATTTCCACTCCTTTATCATGGAAGTATCTCTTTGAAACACAATTCCCCATCACAATCCCGACATCACATTAATATGTATCAATACTAATATGTATAGTAAAGACGAACTTTTGGCGAAGTCTCCAGAAGAGTTGGAGGCAATAGCTAAGGCTTTAGGATCTAATCTTACTGCTTCTGACGGTTCAGAGGCTCTCGCTTCATTCATTATCGGTGACTACACATTTGATGAAGAGAATGATGCTGAAGAGGAGAAACCTAAGCGAAAGACAAGAGCAAGAAAGACTGTCGCCAAAACAGAGGACGAAGAAGAAGCACCTAAGAAAAGAAATAGACGCACTACAAAAAAAACAGCTGAAAACGCCGTGAACGAAGACGTGGACTCAATGTCAGGACTCAATCCCGAGGACGGAAACGATTCATCTTCTGATTACGATGACAACGTAACGGAAACGTCAGCAAGTAACGGCATGGCTGAAGGTAATGGCGTAGAGAGTCAGGAGGATGCTGCTCCCTCTCAGAAGAAAAGGCGCACCCGCAGAACCAAGGAGGAGATACTTGCGGCGGCACAGGCTAAGGCGGAAGCTCTGTCCCTGAACAACCAGAAGAAAGCGGTATTCCAGAAAGAACTTCTTTTTGAAGAAACAGAACAGGATAACAAGGAGAAAAAGTCTAATGACAATGATATTCCAGAGTTTCTTATCAGTGAAGATGATAAGACAAACAGTAATAATACCTTAGACGAAAATCCCAACGAAAACATTCAAGACGAAACAGACCTGCTCTCCCAGCTGCAGGCAAAGGTGCAGGCACACAATACTGGCGACAATGCAGTGGAGGAACCAGTAGGTGTCTGGGAAGGTGACCCCGGAGACGGGACGGATTTCATCACTGTCATTGACTTGCCCGTAGAAGACCACTATGCCAACGTGGAGTATGACATCTTCGACAACCCGACTTCTATGGTAGAAGAATATCCGCAGAACGTCAGTCCTGCTCCGACACAGAAGGTTTCCACTTACGATTTCGATGACATAGTGACTGCAAACGGAGTACTTGAAGTAATGCCAGACGGATATGGATTCCTTCGCTCCAGTGATTTCAACTATCTTTCCTCTCCAGACGATATTTTCCTCACCGTACAACAGGTAAAGAAGTATTCGTTGAAGACTGGAGACGTGGTGCAGTGTCATGTGCGCCCCCCGAAGGAAGGAGAGAAGTATTTCCCCCTTACCAGCATAGACAAAATCAACGGACGCGAGCCCGCAGAAGTCAGAGACCGCATCCCGTTCGAACACCTTACCCCACTCTTCCCTGAAGAAAAGTTCAATCTCTGCGGCGACCGCGCTACCACCAATCCCAGCACACGCATCGTAGACCTCTTCTCTCCTATAGGTAAAGGACAGCGTGCACTTATCGTAGCGCAGCCAAAAACCGGTAAGACCATACTCATGAAAGACATTGCAAACGCCATTGCCGCCAACCATCCTGAGGCTTACCTGATGATGTTGCTCATCGACGAGCGTCCTGAGGAGGTTACCGACATGAGCCGCACAGTTAATGCGGAGGTAATAGCGTCCACCTTCGACGAGCCTGCAGACCGACATGTGAAAATTGCAGGCATCGTGCTCGAGAAGGCAAAGAGAATGGTTGAATGCGGACACGACGTGGTCATCTTCCTCGACTCCATCACTCGACTGGCAAGAGCTTACAACACTGTAAGCCCTGCAAGCGGAAAAGTGCTCACAGGTGGTGTGGAC
>CALZJQ010000138.1 GCA_945787895.1 uncultured Prevotella sp.
GGTTTACGCTTTTGCCCTTACAGGGCGTTATCTACGCAATGCCTCACAATACCCGTGGCAGAGCGACAGCGGCACCCCGGGTATTGTGAAAGACGTAAACATTCAACGCCCTGTAAGGGCAAAAGCATAGAAGAGCCAGGTCGTGGTTTACGCTTTTGCCCTTACAGGGCGTTATCTACGCAATGCCTCACAATACCCGGGGTGCCGCTGTCGCTCTGCCCCGGGCTATGCGCTTGCTGGGCTTTCAGCCCGCCCTTCCTTGCTTCTGCTTCAGCCAACAGGTTTATGGAGTTATTGTCAGAAACTCTGCCAAAGAAAAATTCTGTAATTCTGTAATTCTTGATAAAGATAAAAAACCTGACAAGAAAAGAAAAAGAAAATTCCTTAATTCTTTAATTCTTGATAAAGACCAAGAAGAGAAGAATTAAGGAATTGTAGTGTATGAGAATATGATTATGCGAGGATAATCAGGAAAAGACTACTTGATTACCTTGATGCGTGAGCCATCAGAAAGAGTAACGATATTGAGACCCTTCTGGAGCGTATTGACGCGCTTGCCGTTAGCAGTGTAGATAGCCACTACGCTGGCAGCAGCAGAAGCGTTGTCGATGCCGGTCACTGCACCGCTCTGGTCAGCGTTCTCAGTGTCGTCAGACGGGAACGTGATGAGACCGTTCTCAGGACGAGTAGGAGACTCGATGCTGCCGGTAGGGAAGTCATCAGATGGGTCAAGGCCGTTTTCAGGATTGTAACCGCCGTTATCCACGTTAATGAAGTCATCGCTGTTGTCTTTCTTCCAGCGTACTACAGAGAACTTGATGATGAAGAGGCTGGTAGAGGCATAGTTGCGAGAGAGGCGGAGCACCTTGCTGCCGGCAGCCTCTTCAGGAATGACGTATCCATGAGTGGTAGGCTTCTGACCTGCGGCAATGTCACCGTATTCTTTAGTGTCAGAGACAGTAGCCTTCCCGTAGTCGAAGAAGATGGATGCTTTCTTTGCCAGGTCACCATTATTCCTGTAGGCAGTGACATAGATAGAGTCACCGGCAACGAGAGCACTCTTGAATGCTATCTCAATGTAGGTGGATTTATCGGTCGGAGTCTTGTCGTTCATGTTACCTTCTTTTCCATTGAGGCAGATAGTATAGTAACCTCCATTAGCGTAGTTCACGCGATTTTTCGCATCAGCAGGAGCGTTCTTCATGGTAGCCGTACCGCCCTCTTCGGTGACAGTGCCCTCTTTTGATGACCAAGTGTATGCGATGATGCGCTGAATAGTAGAGGAAGAGCCTGACATTACCTTGGGATATGTTACCTTTATGCCTGAGGGGTAGAAGTTGCCAGTGTTCTCAACTATCTCAAGGGTCTCTGCGTTACCATTATAGGTGAATTTCACTACTTTGCCATCTATAGAAGTTGCGGGCTCGCCATTGAAGCTGAAGTCTTCTGGCTTAGGAGTGTTATTGTTTGTAGGGTATGTTATCTCCATTCCCTTGATTGCTGGGATGGTGAATTTAGTGCCCTTGTTTACCTGTGCGAATTTTTCATCGCTGCTGTTGTTTACCTTTCCGTTCTTTCCGTTTATATGGAGAACTACATCGAGAGGCTTGTCATTTATCAAGACCGTTGCGACATAGTCAATTTCGTTTCCTTCGCACTTAATCAGTGGAGCACCTTCTTTTCTTGCAAAGGTCCAATCTACAACAGTCTCTTCTTGACCGAGAGCAACTTCGTTGTCGGCAAACATTGCAGTGAGGGTAGTGTTCTCCTTTATTTCAATCGTTGTACCTGAAGGATGAGTGGTTGTGCCATCATTCCATCCAATAAATGTCTTTCCTTTTGCTGCAAGGAATCTTGGGGTTGGTAATGCGTAGTTTCCTTCTGCATAGTCTGTCTCAGGTACTGTACCTATACCTTCACCCTTCTTAAAGGTAATCATAGGAATAGGAGCAAATATCGCCTTTACAGTGTGAGCAGAGGTTACGTTATTTATTACATAGGGATTATCTTCACTATCTTTTCCGTCAATTACCCATTTTGAAAATTTGTAGCCAGCATTTGGTGTTGCTTTTAATGTGGCATCAGAACCTTTTACGATTTTTCCAATTCCTGAAATTGTTCCGGCATTTTCTGGTTCTATACTGCCTGTTATCTCAACTTTCTCTACCTGATATTCTTGTACTGTAGCGGTTACATTGAAATCCTTGATGATGCAATATTTTCCATCTTTAGCCGTGTTTGTCCAATACATCTTTACCGTTACAGTACCTATCATGTTTGTAAGTTTCGCTTGTATATCTGCAGCCAACTTGCTTGTCAGTTCAGTATTCTTTCCATCGTTTGTTTTTTTATCCAATTTTTTTTCCAAACTAGTATATACCTCTGTTCCTGTTGCATCTGCAATTGCCATTTTATATACGAATTTGTCAGCGTCAACGCAGACGTCTCCAGAGATGGATTTGATGGACAAAGAATACCCTTCTTCGATAGTCAGCGTGAAAGCGTAGTAATTTTCTCCAAGGGTAGTAGTAGTGCTTCTTACATTCTCTATTCCCTTATCGACATAACACACATCATTTCCATGATAGACGTTTCTTCCTTTGTTTGTCATGATGCTGTTATTTGCAGAATGAGCTTTCGCCAGAGTTACATGGGAACTGGCATTAGTACCAACTAATTCTTCGTTGGAAACAGCATATCCGCTGGCTTGTCCATCAGAGGAAGTGGTAGATTCCGACGCTATATTACGGGTTATACCAAACGTCAAATCTTGAGCCATGATGCCTAAGGGGCACAATATCCCCAAGAGTAAAAATAAAATTTTCTTCATTGTTGTAATATTTAGTAGTTAATTAATTATTCGGAATGGTTGTTAGAATAATAGGTTTGGAAGTGTGTATAATGCTTCCGTTTGCAAAGTTATGTAAAATAATCGGAAGAAAAAAATATTCCTCGCCCTTTTTTATTTTTTTCTTGAGTAACATATATATTTTCTCATGTTTCACCCAAAGTGTATTTAGTTGTTTGTTGGTTAGTTCTATATTGACGACAACGAGGACAAGGGATGACAACTAATACTTATGTTGTCATCCGTTGTCGTTTTATTTATTATGATGTCTGATTGGTTGTATTGCTTTTCTGTAGAAGAACCGTTTTCTTCTATTATATAATTAGGTGGATTAGTTAGTGGTTTTTTATTCTATTCTTCTTATATGTAGTTGGTAATAGTTTTCTTCTTTTTTATATTGGCGTTGTTTAATAACTAATAGGCTCAGACATAAAAGTATCAGCCAGGAGATGTAATGCCACAAAAACGAAGCAGGATTTGTGACCACACAGCAGGTCGTTCTGGGAGGAAAAGAAGAGGGAAGAGAGAAGAATGAGCAGCTTTTCCGTCTCTGTCGTGGGCAATATCAATGCTATTGCAATGCGAAACCTGCCTTTTTGCTGTGAGAAAACATAGATATTGCAGGGTAAAAGCATAGCTATTGCGTGGTGAAAGCATAGCTTTTGCCAGGCGAAATGACAACGGATGTTGTGATGTTTTTGTAATATGCTTATATTCAGACAGATAGAAAAACGTGCAAGAATTGAATATTTGCTATCGTTTTGCAGAGAGAATGAAAATATTTCACTCCTGCAAGGCTCTGTGAGGGCAAGAAAGTATCAGTGAGGACCCTTGAATACTACATGAAGGAAAGAGAGGATGATGATGTGCGGCAGACACCAATTTTGTTGATTTTCAGCACTTTTTCCTGAAATTGTTTGGTCGCGTGAGAAAAAAGTAGTAATTTTGCACCCGCATTTCGTGGGCACTATGCCTCCGAAGCATCTAATCCACAAATTATTAAATACTTAAATCAAAACAAAACAAAATGATTATCGTACCCGTAAAAGAAGGCGAGAACATTGAAAGAGCCTTGAAGAAGTTTAAGAGAAAGTTTGAGAAGACTGGCGTAGTAAAGGAACTCCGCGCTCGTCAGCAGTTCAACAAGCCTTCTGTTCTTAAGCGTCTCAAGATGGAACACGCCATCTATGTACAGAAGCTCCGCAACGAAGAGGAGTAAACGCTCCGTGCATTGAGAAACGTAAAACGTAAAGTTTTCGCTAATCAATGTTAAATAATTTGGCAGTCTGAATTTATTTCCGTAAATTCGCCACATGATTATCGATGAATTTCTCAGGTACATGCAGACGGAAAAGGTTGCATCGCCAATCACAATTACGTCGTACCGCCTGGCTCTCAACGATTTTAGTCGTTTCGTGGCCACGCTCGATGATCAGCAACTCGAGACGGTTGACTCGGATGTGATACGAGAATGGCTGGGCTCGCTTATGGAGCAGGGGAGAAAAGCCTCTACCGTATGCAGGCAGCTCAGCGCAGTCAAGTCCATGTATAGGTACGCCTTGTCCCATGGAATAATCACAAAAGACCCTGCCCATCTCGTGCGAGGTCCGAAGAAGCAGAAGCCGTTGCCAGTCTTCCTCAAGGAGGCAGAGGCAGACGCTCTTTTCGACAGGCTCGAATGGGATGACGGGAGCTTCGCCGATGTGCGGGCAAAAACCATCCTTCTCCTGCTTTATTCCACGGGAGCGCGAAGGGCAGAGGCGGTAGCTCTTGATGACAGTGATATATCTCTCGTCAATAAAGACGTGAAATTCACAGGCAAGAGACGCAAGCAGCGTATGGTGCCACTTACTGACGAACTTGTTTCGCAGATACGGCGATACGTAAAAATACGCGACGAAAGCGTGGTCAGAGTCGATGATGCCTTCCTCGTTGGCGACAAAGGGATGAGAATAACCCCCTCGCAGGTATATGACATAGTGAGGAAATATCTCTCTCTCGTCACTACAGCAGGCAAGAGGTCGCCCCACGTGCTGCGCCATTCCTTTGCGACGGCAATGCTCAACCACGACGCCCGGCTGGGCAGCGTGCAGAAATTGCTCGGGCACGAAAGTGTAGCAACTACGGAAATATATACCCATGTCACCTTCGAGGATTTGAAACGAGTCTATAACAATGCACATCCAAGGGCATTGCCCGCAGATGAAACAGATAGATAGCCCGTCCGTTTACACCTTATTATATATATGAGGAGGCGGCGACAGTTCAAACACTTAATAAAAATAGGAGGTACCTATGGAAATCAAGATTCAGGCAGTCCATTTCGATGCGACAGAGAAGTTACAGGAGTTTGCTGCGAAAAAGGTAGAAAAACTCTCTAAGTCTTACGATGATATACAGAAAGTAGAGGTGCAACTCAAAGTTGTCAAACCTGCCACCGCTCTCAACAAGCAGACAAGCATCAGCGTGGCAATACCCGGAGCCCCCGTCTTCGTGGAGAAGACTTGCGATACTTTCGAGGAAGGAATCGACCAATGTGTGGACGCTCTAAAGGTGAAATTGGCAAAAATCAAGGAAAAATCAAGAAATAGATAAAAAAAATACCAAAAAATTTTGGTGATTCAAAAAATATGCGTACCTTTGCATCCGAAATCAAAAATGAGTCTTCGAGCGACGCTCTTCGGACGCAAGTTTCGCCTCTTTAGCTCAGTTGGCCAGAGCACGTGATTTGTAATCTCGGGGTCGTTGGTTCGAATCCGACAAGAGGCTCTCCAATAAACTGGAGGTTGCGCAAAGTAGAGGGACGCATATTTGAAGGGTGGTTACCAGAGTGGCCAAATGGGGCAGACTGTAAATCTGCTGGTTTTTACCTTCGGTGGTTCGAATCCATCACCACCCACTCAGTCAGCGCAGGCAGAGAGGTTCGCTTTATCCTGCGTTCATTTATCTCACATAAACACTTGCTGACTAAGGGTTGAACGGTTCTACAGCCATTTAGCAAAGCAAAATGCGGAAATAGCTCAGTTGATAGAGCACTAGCCTTCCAAGCTGGGGGTCGCGGG
>CALZJQ010000139.1 GCA_945787895.1 uncultured Prevotella sp.
GGATGAGCACTCCGGCACTTCCTACGAAGCCTTCTTCCTCGCCTACGGTGCAGAAGATGAAGTCAGTGTCCTGCTCGGGCACGAATTTCAGTTTCGTCTGTGTACCGTTAAGGAAGCCCTTTCCTTCGAGTCCGCCCGACCCTATCGCTATCTCACTCTGATGTACGTTGTATCCTGCTCCGGCAAGGTCTTCCTCCAATCCCAGAAGAACATTGATACGCTCCCGCTGATGCTTGCCCATAGCCTCGTTGAGCACGTAGTCTGCGGAATAGAAAAAGGCAATGCTGCCGAGAGCGAAAATAAGGATATAATAGTAATACTTCATCCTGTTCTCCAATGCCCGATAGAGAAGAAAGCCCATCATGCCTGCACTAAGCAGGAGCTGTACCCACACGATATCGAAAGGAATGACGTATTCTGCAAACAGAAGTGAGGCAATAGTGATGCCAGTGCAATAGCCGAATATCATCAAAGCATCCTTTTGGTTTCGGCAATAGACCCATACCATTGCGGAAGTGAACACCTGCACCATGAGCAGTACGGAGAAACGACCTATCGAAGTGGGAATATCCCACAGCGTTGGTTCGGCATATCGTATTCCCACCACGAAGTAAATGACCATAGCAAGACCTGTAAAAAGGAAGCTACCCGACATTCCTTCACGGTAAAGCATGAGGAAAAAGGAAAGATATACCAGTGCGGATCCTGTCTCATTCTGCCCTATAATGAACAGCATGGGGAGGAGGATTACTGCACATGCCGTGGCAAAATCCTTCCATTTTGACAGGTCAAAGCCATAGCGCGTCATCAGTTTCGATATGGCAAGAGCCGTGGCGAACTTGGCAAATTCTGCAGGTTGCAGTCTAATAGGTCCGAGAACAATCCACGACCTTGAGCCTTTTATCTCATGAGGGTTGAAGATTGTGGCGAAAAGAAGAATGAGCAGGAGAGCATATATGGCATAGGCAAAGGTGTCGTAATACCTGTCGTCCAGCATGAGTATGACGAAAGCGATGCATACCGACGATGCTATCCACACGATTTGCATACCCGAACGGCTTTCGAGAGAGAAGATATCTGTCTCTCCGTAGTTGTAACTGGCACCGCAAACGCTTATCCATCCGAAGACGAGAAGCGTGAGATATATTGCGATGGTAATCCAGTCGAGCGATGCGAGCACCCCTTTCTGCCTATCTGTTCCTTGAGCCATAAGCTATTCTTCTTTTTTGAAATTCTGCGGCACGGCTCTCTGAGGCTGCAGAAAGTTTGCCGTTGATATATTGTTCCATCATAAGTGCGCCGATAGGCACGCCGTAATCAGCTCCGAAACCGCCGTTTTCTACATACACTGCTATAGCTATCTTCGGGCTATCCATCGGAGCGAAGCCCATGAAAACGGAGTGGTCCTGTCCTCTGTTCTGCGCCGTTCCCGTTTTTCCGCATACAAGGTAGTCAGCACGGTTGGCTGCTCGGCACGTACCTTTGACCACAGAGGATCGCATTCCCGCCACAACCCAGTCGTAAGCCCTTCGGTCTGCCATGGTGTAATGCCGCTTGGTAAACGTAGTGTCGAGTGCTTCTCCCTGCACTTTCTTCACCACGTGCGGCGTGATATAGTAGCCTCTGTTGGCTATCGTTGCGCCGAGATTGGCAATCTGCAGCGGTGTCAGATTGACCTCACCCTGCCCGATACTGATGGATATGACGGTGAGTCCGTTCCATGACCCCTTGTAGGCATTGTCGTAATAGTCTCCGTTGGGTATAAGCCCTCGTTTTTCTCCAGGCAAGTCGATGCCGAGCCTGTATCCAAATCCCATGCTGACCATATAGTCACGCCATACGTTCATAGCATCATGCGGGGAATGGTATTTCTTTCTGTTGCCGATCATGTAGTAGAGTCCCCAGCAGAAATATGCGTTACACGAGGTGGAGAGGGCATCTACGATAGCTGTGGGCGAACTATGTCCGTGACATCCCACGTGGAGTCCTCGATAAGAGAATCCGTGGTAGCAAGGGAAAGCGGTGTGGGAGTTGATGATACCTTCCGTCATGTATGTCAATGCTTGCGAGGTCTTAAAGGTAGAGCCTGGCGGATACTGTCCCATAATACTTCTGTTGAGCAGCGGTTTCCATACATTCTCCGAAAGCATCCTATGATTTTTGCCTCTCTGCCTGCCTACCATCAACCGCGGATCGTATGTTGGTGAGGACACCATGCACAGGACTTCGCCCGTAGCAGGTTCGATAGCCACTATACTTCCTATCTTTCCTTCAAGCAGTCGCTCTCCGAGAGCCTGGAGATTGATGTCAATGCTGAGCGTGAGGTCCTTTCCCGCCACAGGTTTTCTGTCATACTTGCCCTCCTGATACTTGCCCTTTATCCTTCCCCTTGCATCACGAAGGAGGATTTCCACGCCTTTCTCTCCTCTCAACTGCTTCTCGTAATATCGCTCAATGCCAAGTTTTCCCGTGAAATCACCAAGCTGGTAGTAGTCATCGTTCTCTATGTCACTTGTAGAAACCTCCGCCACATCGCCAAGGACGTGGGCTGCATACGGATATTGATACTGTCGGATGGAGCGACGTTGTATGTAGAAGCCAGGGAAACGGTACATTTTTTCCCTAAAAACGGAAAACTCCTTTTCTGACAACTGCGACATGAACAACTGCTGCGTGAACCTGGAATAGCCTGGATTCTTTGTCTTGTCCTTGATATCAGCCATTCTCTTCTTAAAATATTCCGGACTGATGCCGAGGGAATTGCAGAAGTCGAGAGTGTCAATTCTCCCGCGAGCCTCGTTCATGATAACCATGATGTCGTACGAGGGCTGGTTATAGACGAGGAGTTTCCCGTTCCTGTCCCTTATCACTCCGCGCGAGGGGTATTCCACCTTCTTGAGGAAAGCATTGGAATCTGCCGACTTACGGTAGTCGTCACTCATGATTTGAAGCACAAAAAGGCGGATGATATAGACGAAGATGATGAGAGTCGCTATACCACCGATGACGTAACGTCTGTATTCCAGATTGCTGTGAACCATAAGATTAGTAGGGGTGTGACTATTTCCTTACCATTTCCAGTACGATAATAAGAACCATAGTGAGGACAAAACTGCCTAAGACAGATGCCAACCATTGTATACAATTGAAGAAATTGAATGCTTCAAGGGAAAAGAATACGAGGCAGAAGAAAAAAGTGAGGAAGAGGGAATAGGTAGAGAATTTCATCCATCCCATGCTTGCTAATGAGGGAGAGAAATGCTCTTCGTCCTCACGACCGAGGTAAAGTTCGAGCACATACGGCTGAACGAATCCTACAAGAGTGAGTGATGCCGCTGCCAATCCTGGGGTGTTGGAGAAGCAATCGACGGCAATACCAAGGCAAAAGCATAGTATCAGCGAAGCCCATCGTGGAAAATTGCGTGGGAAAAGCAGGGGGAAATAGACATAAAGCAAGGGTGTAGCACAGTTGAAGAGATGGATATTACCCAGCACCAAGCCCTGCGATAATGCAAAAACTGCGATAAGTCCTATACGAAAGAGAATGTCGATGTTCATTTTAGGTGGGTTCTATTAATTCGCTTTGTCATATTTTGGATTTATTTTCGAGGACAAATTGTAAGTTGAAGAGGGAGCGTAGCGGGCTACGTGACCGATGAACCGACGCTCGAAGCAAGAGCAGAACCAAGCTTGCTTGAGTTATGCCTTGCAAGGAGGAGGAAGACCGCAGGTCAAACTTACGATTTGTACCGAAAAGAAACCAAAAGATGACAAAACGTCAAACCTACAGAATTAATATTTTTGACGGTGGGAATTAATAGAACCCACCTTTATTTCTTTTCCAAAGAGTCCTGTGCTGCACGAAGTATGTCAAGACGTTCTTGTATATGGTCGTCATCTATGACACATACGTTACGGAGACGCGAGAAATCAGTATAAAGATGCACCTGCAATCTGTATGACAATCCGTCAGAAGAGTTATATACGTGCCTTATCTTACCTACTGCTATACCTGGAGGAAAGACGGAAGAATATCCGCTTGTGACCACCCTGTCATAGAGCCTGAAGCGTGCATGGCGCGGTATGTCATCGACGTATGCCATCTGACTGTCGCCTCCCGTCCAATGCAGGTAGCCCACATAGCCTCTTCCGTCAATGGTACAACTGATACTTGACTTGCTGCTGAGCACAGGAATGACGACCGAATAGTGTTTTCCTGCCATATATACGATGCCTACTACGCCCGTACCCGATACTACACCCATATCCTTTCTTACGCCGTCAGCCTCGCCTTTGTCAATGGTGATAAGGTTATCCTTTTTATTTACGCTGTTGGATACAACCTTTGCAGGGATGAGCCGGAAGTGTTCGAGCACCCTCATGCCTGCACTCTTGGCGAGGGTGGTATCTACATCTTTTTCTTCCAGTTGATTATATAGAGCCTGCACCTGTTGTTCGAGATAGACATTGCGGTGGGTCAGTTCCTCATTAAGTTTGACGAGCGAGAAGAATTGTGTAATCTTCGAGTTCACCTCATACACCTTTCCTGTCACGACATTGGCAGATGAGAACCATACCGAGCTCTGATAGTTGTTGTATTGAAACAGCAACACTGCGCATATCACTTCAAGAAAGACAAAGAGGAACCAGTGGTAATGCCGTGAAAGGAAATCAAGAAGGTTGTTCATGTAAAGGATAATTAATGCGAGACATCAGTAAAGTAGAAGAAGTGACTGCCATTAAAAGCAGCCACTCCTTGTTTTTCTGTTTCCTTTTGCCCTCTTATCTCATGAGGAAAGAGAAGCGGTCAATATTCTTCAAAGCAACACCAGCTCCCTTTGCCACGCTATGCAATGGGTCTTCTGCTATATGGAATGGTATGCCTATCTTGTTCTGAAGACGCACGTCAAGACCTCTTAATAATGCACCTCCGCCACTGAGGTAAATACCATTCTTCACGATGTCGGCATAAAGCTCCGGTGGTGTATTCTCCAAAGCGGAGAGGACAGCGTTCTCTATCTTTGCTACCGTCTTGTCAATGCAATGTGCTATCTCCTGATAACATACAGGTATCTCCATAGGGAGAGCCGTGATACGGTTAGGTCCATGCACTATATAGTCTTCTGGCGCTTCGTCACCAAGGTCTGTAAGAGCCGAGCCTACGTGTATCTTGATACGCTCCGCCATACGTTCTGACACCTTGACATTGTGCTGGCGTGCCATATACTCCTGAATATCAGAGGTCAGTTCGTCGCCTGCCACGCGGATAGAGTTATTGCTCACTATACCTCCGAGGGAGATAACAGCGATTTCTGTAGAACCGCCACCGATATCTACAATCATATTTCCCTCTGCTGCCTCTACGTCGATGCCGATACCTATAGCTGCTGCCATTGGCTCGAAGATAAGATATACATCACGTCCGTCAGCGTGCTCGGCAGAGTCACGCACAGCGCGCAGTTCCACTTCGGTACTACCAGATGGCACTCCGATAACCATACGCAGGGAAGGAGAGAAGAGATGACGACCTGAATGAACCATCTTTATCAGTCCGCGCATCATCTGCTCGCAGGCCGTGAAGTCCGCAATGACGCCATCGCGCAGAGGACGTATGGTGCGGATATTGTCATGAGCCTTCTCGTACATACTCTTTGCCCTGTCGCCTACTGCTATCATCTCATTGGTGCGACGATCGAGAGCCACCACCGACGGCTCATCAACGACAATCTTGTCATTGCTGATAATGATGGTGTTGGCAGTGCCGAGGTCCATCGCTATTTCCTGTACAAAAGAGAAAAATCCCATATTTCTTTTCCTGAATAAATAAAGGTGGGTTCTGTTAATTCGCTTTGTCATATTTTGGATTTATTTTCGAGGA
>CALZJQ010000140.1 GCA_945787895.1 uncultured Prevotella sp.
TGCACCATTTAGATACGGTACAATTGCTTTTGCCAACTTGCGCTGCCAGCCATTTGCCAGTTCTGTCTTTTTCTGCCAAAACAACCTTGATTCTATTAAGCTTCTTTATTTCTGCCATGATAAAACGTTTTAATTTAAACGCAAAAATATAAAAAATATGCGAGAAGGAAGAATTATTTAACGAAAAATAGTGTTTCGTGTCTCATTTGTAACTATTCAGCGATTAGGCATACATCTGCCCTCCGTGCTTAGAACAGAGCACGGAGGGCAGATGTATGCCTAATCGCTGAATAGTTACCAATAGTTAATAAGATAATCTTGGAAAGACCAAGTTTGGTGTGAAATTTTGAATACAGATTAACGAAAACTTGTAAAATATGGAGAAATATATTCGATATACAAAGTTGCTGAAACAACAGATTTCTACATTCCAGAAAGAGAAACGTTTCTTGGAATTTAAGAGTAATTATCAGAATGCAGAGAAACTGGGCAAATACATTTCTGCTCTTTCTAACGGAGCATGTCTGGATAATCAGGATTTTGGATATCTGTATTTTGGTGTCGATAACGATACTTTGGAGGTAAAATATACCACTTTTGATTGTTCAAAGGTGAATGCTGCGGGTAATCAGCAATTGGAAATGTATCTGAGACAAATGATTTCTCCAAAGATAGATTTTCAGATTGATGAGTTTATGTATGAAGGCAAAGAGAGAGTAGTCGTTTTTATTGTTCCTGCAGCACAGGGTGAGCCTACTTGCTTCAAAAATATTCCCTACATAAGAGTGGACTCGCACACTACAGACCTAAGGCCCTATGCCGACTGGATGCGACAGATATACAACTCGCATAAGGACTGGACAAAAGAGATTATTCCAGAAGCTACATTGGATGATTTGGATGAAAAGGCTATCAAGAAAGCCAGAAAGGGATACATAGAACTGCATCAGGATCAGGAAGACGAAATCAATGGATGGGATGATTCTGTATTTCTGGATAAGGCCCGTTTGACTATCAGTGGTCGTATTACGAAAACCACACTATTATTGGTGGGTAAGGCGGAATCGGCTCATATGCTGGATCATATTTCACAGATAGTATGGAGGCTTGATACCGCAGAAGAAACGGCTGGTGAGACTTACACGATTCCGTTCTTACTTTCGACAAGTAAAGTGCTGAACCGAATAAGAAACTACAAATTTAAGATATTCCCTAACAACTCTCTGATTCCTTCGGAAATATGGAAATATGACACAAGAACTATATTGGAGGCTCTTCATAACTGTATAGCACACCAAGACTATACGGCTAATGCACGAATTGTGGTTACGGAGAGAACTGAAGAACTGATATTCTCTAATCGTGGAGCATTCTTTATGGGAAGTTATGAGGACTATATAGAAGGGAAGAGAACTCCTGAAAAGTATCGAAACCCATTCCTGACACAGGCGATGGTAAGTGTACACATGATTGACACTCAAGGTTATGGTATCCACAATATGTTTCTACGACAACAGAAGCGGTACTTGCCAATGCCAGACTACGATCTGAGTGACGAAAAGAGCACTGTTCTACGAGTGCCTGGCAATGTTATTGATAATGCCTACAGCTTGATGCTGATGGAGAATACCAGCATAGATCTTACGACTGCCTACTTGTTGGATAAAGTACAGAGGGGTAAGCCCATTAGCGCAGACGCTGTGGCTATGCTGAGAAAACGGAAACTGGTGGAGGGACGTAAATCGCATCTGTATGTTTCAAAATACATTGCGCAGGCTACCAGACAAGAAATTGACTACTCTCTGAGAAAGGGCTTTAATGATGCGGAATGTCAAGAATGGATTATAAGAACCCTAAAAGAACACGATTTTCTGTCAAGAGCTCAGATCAATGAACTGCTGTGGAATAAACTGCCCTCAGATTTTGACGACAGGAGAAAGAATGCCAAAATAGGCAATCTCTTGACAAAAATGCGAAAAGCTGGCATTATCACAACAGCGGAAAAGAAACGCTGGAAAATGACTGATGAATTTAAGAGAACTTTAAGCGAATTTAAGTAAACTTTTAAGTCAAACATGAATGGTAAAAGCCCGGAATACCCAGTTAGATTAAGGATTCTGGCGTTTTATGGGTAATTCCACATTAAGCGAAAATAAAGTGAAGTGAAGGTGCTAACACAAATCGCCGATATTCGCTAAAACAATAGTTCGTTAAAATTTGAGTATATGGCTGGCGGCCTAAGACCGCATAGCCATATACTCAAATTTTAACGAACTATTGTAATATACTGCATACGGGAAATTCCTCGTAAAGGTGTCCCTGCGGTGTTTCTTTCGGAGGTTTTTGATTTGGAAGAACGGAATATTATGCGTATCTTTGCAAAAAAGTCCAAAGACAAAAACTCAAATCATGGAACAAAGTGCCAGCACCCGTCGTATCAACGTCGTTGACAGCCTCCGCGGTTTCGCCGTCGTGGGAATCATCATCATCCACTTTCTCGAACATCTGAATTTCTATTCTTTCCCTGAGCCGACAGCGTTTGAGCAGGGACTGTGGGACACAGTCTTCTATCTTGGAGCGAGCAAGATGTATGCTATTTTCGCCTTGCTCTTCGGACTGAGTTGCTACATCCAGCACCATAATGCGGATAAGCGCGGCAAGGACTTCCGCCTGCGTTTCGCATGGCGTATGCTCTTGCTCTTCGCGTGGGGAATGCTCGACCTCATGTTCTTCAATGGTGACATACTCTGCACCTATGCCGTTCTCGGACTCTTCCTCATACCTTTGGTAAAGGCTTCCGGCAAGGTTCTTCTGGCGGTGGCTGCAATCCTTTTCATACAGCCTGTCGAGGTATTCTACATCATGAAAGGATTCCTTGATTCCGATGCCACACCGATGTCGCTCGGCTATGCTCACCTGTGGGATGACTGCTACGAAGTCTGTGCCAACGGCAGCTTCCTTGACGTGGCAAAGGTTGGCGTGACAGCAGGACTGCCCATCAACTTTGGTTGGGCAATAGAGCATGGTCGCCTTACCCAGACTCTCATGCTCTTTGTAGTAGGAATGCTGTTGGGGCGCAGACGGTTGTTCATCAACGAGGCAGGCAACCTCGTCTTCTGGAAAAAGGCGATGATGGCGGCACTGCTGCTGTTTGCCGTAACTCAGGTATTGCTGCTCTCCCTGCCGATAGGTGAGATGACACCTTGTATAGGAAACAGTCTTGACATACAGCTGACGGCATGGCGTAATTTCTCGATGATGACATTCTATGTGGGAGGTATCACGCTGCTGTACTACACGACGTCATTGCAAAAGGCTCTCATACACCTCGAATGTATAGGCAAGATGAGTCTTACCGACTATCTGCTGCAGAGCATCGTCGGCGGCTTCCTGTTTTATAACTGGGGACTGGGACTCTACACGGTCAGCAGTCATGGCATAAGTTTCGTCCTTGGCATCGCTTTCTGCATCTGCCTCTATTTCTTCTGCCGTTTCTGGACGGCGAGATTCCGCAGAGGTCCGCTGGAGGAACTGTGGTCAAGGGCAACGTATATGTTTGCCAGTCGCTGAGGTACAGGCATCGCAAGACCCTACCTATGTTCCGCCTACAGGGATTCGCCCTCAAGAAAACGGCGCACGCGCAGAAGGTTTTCTTCTCCAGCCTTGCGCCCCATGTCATATACGGTCTGCATCTTTCGGGGATTCTGGCTTGTACGACTGATGGGAAGGATGTCGTCGGGACATATTACGAGGCATTTGCCTTCACTCTGTTGCTGGTCGATATACTCCAGTTCCCGGTTGTACATGATATGGCGTCTGTTCATGGCTTCTATGATGGCAGGGTACTTGCGCATGACAGCCTTGAATACAGGTATTAGTTTTGTGCGTTTCTTGGTAAATCCTTTCGGCTGTGTGAGTATGACAATATTGCGCATGAAGCCTTCGCTCTCGAAGTATCTCAACGGTATGCTGTCGCTGATGCCGCCATCGAGCAGTTCGTATCCGCCGACACTGACAGGTCGTGAGACAATAGGCATGGAGGCTGATGCGCGTATCCATTCAAATTCCTCATGGGTAAAGTCGTTGATACGGTGATATATGGCATCGCCAGTATGTACGTCGGTGCAAACGATATGGAACTCTGTAGGGTCATTGCGATATGTCTCTACGTCGAAAACGTCGAGCTCGGTGGGCAGTATATGATATGCAAACTCGGCTCCTACGAGGTCTCCGGTGGTGATGAGCGAACGCAGTCCCATATATCGAGGCTCCTTGCGAAATCGCATATTGTATCTCAGTACGCGTCCTGCCTGGTGTGATTTATAGTTGCACCCGAAAGTGGCTCCTGCTGATACTCCAACGATGCCGTCAAACTTAACCCCGTTCTCCATGAACACATCCAGTATGCCTGCGGTGAACAGTCCTCTCATTCCTCCGCCTTCGAGCACTAATCCCTTTTTCATATATATAATAAATAAGGTGTAAATGGTTTATCTTATGAAAAAAACTGTCGCAAATATATAAAAAGTTTTCCATTCGGCAATATATTTTTTATAAAAAAACAAAAATGATTTGCTAATAACAAAAGTTCTTTGTACATTTGCATATTGTAAAGGTGGGTTCTATTAATTCCCACCGTCAAAAAAATGTTAATTATGTAGGTTTGACGTTTTGTCATCTTTTGGTTTCTTTTCGGTACAAATCGTAAGTCTCATCGGTCACGTAGCCCGCTACGGTCAATGGTCTTTACACCCCCTTCGGTTCCCCCGTTATCGGGGGACAGAAACCCTCTTCAACTTACAATTTGTCCTCGAAAATAAACTCAAAATATGACAAAGCGAATTAATAGAACCCACCTAAAATGTGAAAAACCTACTATATATTCATTTCTGCTTATCATACAAAAACTATAAACAATTCTAAACCAATGGAAAAGAATAATCAAAATCAAGGACAGCAGGTACAGATAGACATTTCTCCAGAAATGGCGCGTGGCGTATATTCCAATTTCGCTGTCATCAGTCATTCTCACGCAGAGTTTGTAGTTGACTGCGCAAGTATGCTCCCTGGTCAGCCTAAAGCTCAGGTAGTAAGTCGTACGATACTTGCCCCCGAACATGCTAAGCGTCTTGCGATGGCATTGCAGGAGAATATCCTGCGCTATGAGCAGGAGTTTGGTCCTATCAGTCTCGAGCCGACCCCTCAGCCTCATGGAGGTCCGCGTACGGCAAATCCTTTTGGTGCGGGCGAGGCGTGATTTGTGCTGTTTCTTCTGAAAAACAGCGGTACCGGATGCGGCATGAGCTGCTTCTGCGATGTCTTTTTTTTCATCGTTGTAGCTCAGACCGCCCTCCGATATCGTTCGGCAAATAGTAATTTTGTAGTCATTTTGCCGCTTTCGTTAGATGATGAAAAACTAAAAGAGGTTTGCAAAAGTTAAACTTTATTAAAATTAGGGTATAATTTTCTCTTTGTTCTATATATATTAGGTGAAATCAGAAAATATTCGTACCTTTGCACCCCGAAACGCTCTATGGGGATAATAGGGTCGTAGCATAACATATTGATTTCAAATAAAATAATATATATATAACATTAAAAATTAAAAATTATGCCTACAATTCAACAATTGGTAAGAAAAGGCAGAAAGGAACTTGTGGACAAGAGCAAGTCACCAGCTTTGGACTCATGTCCTCAGCGTCGTGGTGTGTGCGTGCGTGTGTACACAACTACCCCTAAGAAGCCTAATTCGGCTATGCGTAAAGTAGCCCGTGTTCGTC
>CALZJQ010000141.1 GCA_945787895.1 uncultured Prevotella sp.
AACTGCGACATGAACGGTGAGAACACAGCTATCTTCTTCGGTCTCTCTGGTACAGGTAAGACAACTCTCTCTACCGATCCTAAGCGTCGCCTTATCGGTGATGACGAGCATGGATGGGACGATAACGGCGTATTCAACTTTGAAGGTGGATGCTACGCAAAGGTTATCGGACTCTCTAAGGAGCATGAGCCAGACATCTACGGAGCTATCAAGCGCAACGCTCTCCTCGAGAACGTTACCGTGGCTGAGGACGGTACCATCGACTTCAACGACAAGTCAGTGACTGAGAACACACGCGTATCTTATCCTATCAACCACATCAACAACATACAGCCAGGCTCTTCTGCTCCAGCTGCAAAGAACGTTATCTTCCTTTCTGCTGACGCATTCGGAGTACTTCCTCCTGTATCTATCCTCACACCAGAACAGACTCAGTACTACTTCCTCTCTGGTTTCACAGCCAAGCTCGCAGGAACAGAGCGCGGTATCACTGAGCCAACACCTACTTTCTCTGCTTGCTTCGGTCAGGCATTCCTTGAGCTTCACCCAACAAAGTACGCTCAGGAGCTCGTTAAGAAGATGCAGATGTCCGGTGCAAAGGCTTATCTCGTGAACACTGGCTGGAACGGTACAGGCAAGCGTATCTCTATTCCTGACACACGCGGTATCATCGACGCCATCCTCGACGGTTCTATCCTCAAGGCTGAGACAAAGAAGATACCTATGTTCGACTTCGAGGTACCAACATCTCTGCCAAACGTCAACCCTGCTATCCTCGACCCACGCGACACTTACGAGTGCCCATGCCAGTGGGAAGAGAAGGCTAAGGATCTCGCTGCACGCTTCCAGAAGAACTTCGAGAAATATACCTCCAACGATGCAGGTAAGGCTCTCGTTGCTGCCGGTCCACAGCTCTAATCGTTATCTATCTGCCTCTTTCTTCCATGTAAGGACGAGGCGCCAGATAAACACCTTCTAATAAAAATCGAAATCCCTGCTACGAATGCGTAGCAGGGATTTTTTTATGTCATTCTCAAATTTTGCAGGGAAACAGTCACAATCTTGCGTGCAGGAAAAAGGCATTATTGCTTGTCGAACCTCTGCTCGTCGATGACCGTGCCGTCAGCGGCGACGGCGCGCCAGTGTACTATGTTGCGGACTTCTGACGATATGCTCACCCCGCATTTCGTGACCCTCCTTCCGTCCGCCTCGTAAGGAATGGAATAGCCCTTGGAGTCTATCTGCGACAGCGCGTTATCCACGGTGTCGTCCACCTTCAGCTCAAGGACGTATATGTCCGTCTTTGTCTTCACCACTACGTCGGCCCTGCCCGTGATGCTCCTCACCTCGGTATCTACAAGGGTGTTGAGCATGGAAAAAGCCATGTACATGAGGAGTTTGTAGAACGACTCGCGCCCTTCCCTGTCATCCCATTCCTCCTTGGTGATAATGTCGTATGGTATCTTGGCAATGTACGAACGGAGGGCGGTGAGTGCTCCGGGCAGGTTGCCTTTATACATGGATGATGCCATATTGCGGGTCAGGCTGTTGCCGTCGGCAATACTGCGCTTCAAAATCAAGGGCATCAGTCCGCTGACCATACCTTCCCTCACCTCAAGGTTGGGGAAATGGAGCGTATATGTCTTCAGCACCGGGTCATACGAGTCTATCGTCAGATAACCGCCCTGATAGAGCAGCGGCATGGGTGTAGAGGCGTTTTCGCACGACACGTTGAACTCATTGATGCCTACTTCCACTCCGTCGTACTCCAATGCCGTCCTGATGGGATAATGCTGCAGGTGCTCAATGAGAGAAGTCGTGGTGCCCGACTCAAACCAATAATGATAGCTGTTACGCCCGTCTAATGCCCTCAGCAGACTGAATGGTGCATATACATCCTCGCTATTGGGAGAAAAATGATACCCGTCGTAGTTCTTCTTCAGCAAGGCGTATGCCTCGTCGGTAGAGATTTGCAATGCTTCGGCGTAATCCTCCACACATGGACGAAGAACTGTGTCGAGTTCCTTTTGGGTGATACCGCAAAGACCAGAATAATCGTCATACATGGATATCTGAGTCAGGTTGTTCAGCTCGGAGAAGATGCTCATCTGTGAGAACTTCGTAACTCCCGTGACAAAGACAAACTTCAAGTATGCCCCCTCATCCTTCAGCACCTGATAAAACTCACGCAGCATCATACGCATGGCTTCCAATTGCTCCTTGTCATAAAGCAGGCGCATCGCCGGGGCATCGTATTCATCGAGAATAACCACAACTTTTTCTCCCGTCTGCTCATAAGCACGATGAATCAAACCGCGGAAACGCTTGCCTGGAGAAACCTCTGACGTGTTTCGACCATATATCTTTTCGTAGTCGCTGATATATAGTTCTAATGCACTCTTAGCTTCGGGTATGGTCAAATTCTTCAACCCGCTCATAATGAAGTGGAGCACGGGATACTTCTTCCATTCCTTCTCCAAGTCCATTATCTTCAACCCCTCGAAGAGTTCCTTCTGTCCTTGGAAATAGGCCTTGAATGTATTACAAAGCAATGACTTGCCAAAACGGCGGGGACGGGCGAGGAATACATACTGATATTTATCGACAAGTTCAAACATCATGTCTGTCTTATCGACATAAACCTTACCGTCTTCACGAATACGCTGAAACTGGTCGGTATCTACGGGATATTTGTATCTTCTCATAATGAGCTGCACATTAATGCCTTACGATGATGGCAAAGGGCAGCACCGCCGGCATTTTGCCCCCGATGCTGCATTCATCCGCAAAAATACACAAAATAAATGACTTCGGCAAGAATTATCACGGAAAGTTTTCCATGAGGGAAAAATCCGGACTCATGGCCGCCAGCCAGGGAAGCCGCCGCCACCTCCAGGCCCGAAGCCGCCGGAGGAAGAACTGTACTGGGAAAGCGTCACGGAAGAGCCGCCCGTCACCGTGCCGCCTATGTTGCCCGCTCCTCCAAAGTACTCTACACCGCCACTTACCGTGACACCCGACTTCAGCGTCGTAGTGCCGCCTGTGGAAACCACGAGCGTGCTGCCTCCGCCGGAAGGTGTCTTGAACGCAAGGGCAAGTTCTCCGCCGTCGTAGAGGGCATACCATGTGTTCCTGCTCCATGACGACGAAGAATAGCACGACTGGGACAGGCTGCTGCCCGACTCCAATCCTCCTAATGCGACAAGAGTGCCGCCTGTGAAATAAAGTTTCTTCTGCTCCTCGGAGTTTGCATCGACAGCCACCTCTGGAGAAGATGAGCCTACGGCAAAGACTATGCCTCCCTTGATGTAACAGTTGCCGTTGGCGTCAATGCCGTCGTTGTTGGTGGCGCGTGAATATACATAACCGCCCGAGATGGTCAGGTCCTGGGCAGAGTTGATACCGTCATCGTAGGCATTCACCGTGATGTGTCCGCCCGAGATGTTGAGGTAGCTCTTGCTCTCTATGCCTTCGCCGTTCCTGCCACTCGTAGTCACCGACAGCGTGCCGCCCGTGATGTCAATGCCTCCGCTGTAAGTATAGCTGTTGCCGTTCTGGGTGTTCACTCCTGCCTTTATGCCCTTGGGAGAGGAATAATAGTCAGAGCTTACCCTGTCCGTATTGCCTGTATAGTTGGTGTTCTCCGTAGTACCGTTGTTGTAGTACAGTCCGCCCTTCGTGACAATGTCCGTCGTGCCTCCGCTGATGGTCAGCACGCCGTCGCACTTCATTCCCTTGCCGCCTGAGCCGGTGGAGGTGAGAGAGAGCCTGCCGCCGCTGACCGTGATGTTGCCGTCGCTGCTCAGTCCGCAGGCAGCCTTGGTCTCCTTGTCTTCCTCGTCCCACATTCCCTTGCCTGTAGTCAGTACGGTGATGTCACCTCCGGAGATATTCATGTCGCCCATACACTTCATGCCCTTTGCCGCCACTGCGCCGGCAGTGATGTCTATCGTGCCGCCGAGGATGTAGATGTTTCCGCTGTCCTCATCCTCGTGACCGTCAGTCTCGCCCGTCGAGGTGTCTCCGTCGAGGTCACACTGCATACCGTCGTCACCTATGCCCGTGAGGTTTATCTTACCGCTCTCCACAAGCAGGAACTGGCTGCACGAGATACCGTCTCCGACAGCGGAAAGCACGTTGATGACAGCGTTTTTCGTAGTGAAGTACTCCCCTGTCTTTATGCCGTGCTTTACGTTGCCCGTGACATTGAGCGTGCCCTTCTGCGCAAACTCTGCGTGACCCTTGATGTAAAGGCATCCCTTCTGCGAACCGCCCGGGGCATCCGCCAGAGTGTTCACGGTACCCTCCACCACCTTCACCTTGACGCGCTTGCCGTTCTGCACGTGTATTGCGGCACCGCTGTATTTCGGAGTCACGTTGGCAAGGGTAAGTCCGTTGAGCTCTATCGTAGCCTTGTAGGAGCCTGACATATAGAACTCTCCGTCGTCTGCCGTTCCGCTCAGGTTGTACGTTATCTCTTCCTCCAGGTTGCTGCCCTGGGCTATTGACACGTGCGCCCCACTGACCTCCGGCGTGACGTACTGGGCTATGTTGCCCGCCACGGTGACATAGGCCGACCGTCCGTCATACCTCACTCCGACCGTGCCGTCCTTCACCTTCGTGTCATCCACCTTCATGCTGCTTATCTCGCTGACGGCAAACGATTTGTTCATGACGGTAAGCTCCTTGCCGTCCTTATATGTCATGTCGCCCGTCTGTGATGCAGGAAATAGATATGTGACATTGCCGACGGTGACATTGAGCGTCTGCGCAAAAGCCGTGGCTGCTGCCGTCAGCAGCGTGACCAAGAGTAAACAAGTCTTCTTCATCTTATTACAATCTTATAGGTTCTGCTTTTGTCCTTTACCAAATACACTCCCTTGCCCATCTGCTCCTTCTTCAGCCTATGTCCGTTAAGGTCATACACCTCTGCGTCGTCAGCTGCGTCCTCCAGGCTTATCTTCTCCACGCCTGTAGAGACGTCACTGTCAGAGAAATACATCCTGCTCAGGTTGGAGACCTCAAAGGTAAGGTCACCTACTCGCAGCGTGTTTCCCGAGAAAGTCATTGACAACCCTTCCACTGACACGGAAGCCTTCGCTCCATCCGTAGTCTCAAAGGTAAGATAGGAATAATCAGCCGCCATCGCCGGCAATCCCATCATCAACAAGAATGATAACAGCAGTTTCTTCATTTTTTTTGCGGTTTTAATATTTTCTTTTTGGGTTTCTGGTTCGGGTTATCTTTTTGGGTTATGAGGTTGTCTGTTGCGGTTTTGCGGTTATAAGGTTATAAGGTTGTGCGGAAGTTACAACCAGCCTTAGCATATCTCCGCAAAAATCTTAAAACCGTAAACCTTAAAACCGTAGAGAAAAGCCTCTAACTAAATCACAGTCGCAAAGTTACGATTTATTTTCAAAACCGCCTGAAATTTTACAAATAAAAACAATGCCGCATCAACGATTCTGACTTTTTTATATATAATTAGGGTGTCCTGTTAGTTGTTCCCATTTATTTATTCACTATTCTGACTCATCTGCTCTTTTCTGTTTGCTGATTAGGTAAGCTTTTCTCTGAGAAGAAAACAATAAAAACCACTTGGGGCGGGTTGTAGGTTGTGGGTTATAATACCTGGTTGTCGGTTATTGGT
>CALZJQ010000142.1 GCA_945787895.1 uncultured Prevotella sp.
ACTCAGGCAGTTCATCGCAGAAAAGCACCCCATTGTGGGCAAGGGAAATCTCTCCTGGCATGGCTTTGTTGCCGCCGCCGCACAGCGCTACCTGCGAGACGGTATGGTGAGGACTGCGGAAAGGACGCTGCGAAATGAGAGTTGCCTCTGCGCCCAACTTGCCTGCGATGCTGTGAATCTGCGTCGTCTCAAGGCTTTCGGCAAGCGACAGCGGGGGCAGGATGCCGGGCAGTCGCTTTGCCATCATCGACTTTCCCGAGCCTGGCGGACCTATCATTATCATGTTGTGGCCGCCCGCCGCCGCTATCTCCATGGCACGCTTGACGACCTCTTGTCCGCGGACCTCGGCGAAGTCAAGGTCACAGTTGCATTGATTTTCAAAAAACACTTTCCTCGTATCATATACGACAGGCTCTGCATCGTACTTGTCAGAAAGAAACTCGACCACCTCAAACAGTGATTCCATGCCATAGACCTCAAGCCTGTCCACGACGGCAGCCTCGCGCGCATTCTCCTTCGGCACTATTATACCCTTGTATTTCTCCTGCCTTGCCCGGATGGCAATGGGCAGTGCGCCACGGATAGGCTGCAGTCTTCCGTCAAGGCCGAGCTCTCCGATCATCATGTATTCCCCGAGGTGAGTCACGGGCATCCCCTCGCTTGCGGCAAGGATGCCCACGGCAATGGGTAGGTCAAAGACGGTTCCCTCCTTGCGGAGGTCGGCAGGAGCCAGGTTGATGGTGGTATTGGAATTGGGAAACTTGTAGTGGTTGTAGAGGAAAGCGGTGCGGATGCGGCTCAGGCTCTCTCTTACCGCTTCGTCACCAAGGCCCGAAAGCGAAATGGCCTGCCCTGATTCTACGCTCACCTCAATCATCACCGTCGTCACCTGAAGTCCGTTTACGGCAGCGCAATATGTCTTTACTAACATCTGTTACAGTCTTTTGGAAAGTTGTTTTCTTTATTCTTTGGCAAATGTACTACATATTTCCCGTTCCACCAAGCAAATGATACGTTTTTTTTTTGGAAAACAAAGTGTAGTTTTCATGCCGTTATTTTTTGTCAGTTCAAATATTATTTGTACTTTTGCATCCATCAAGTGACTCGTTCTACTTATCATGCCTGTCAAGTTTTTTCCTGCGGAAGGCCAGGAAAGAAACGTATTGCCTGAGACATTACACATCTATTATAATACATTCACACATAATCTATGAAACTAAACGACATTCTATCTGCTGGTATCAACAAGGCAGAATGGGAGGCAAAGGGATATGAGCTTCCCAGGTTTGATATTGAGGCAGTGGCAAAGAAAACCCACGACGAGCCTACATGGGTGCATTTCGGAGCAGGAAACATCTTCCGTGCGTTCCCCGCAGCCATACTCAACGATGCTCTCAACACGGGAAAATACGATCGTGGAGTCATCGTGGCTGAGAGCTTTGACTATGAGATAATAGACAAAGCCTACCGTCCTTACAACAACCTCTCGCTCTTGGTGAGCCTACAGTCCAACGGCACCATAGAGAAGAAAGTGATAGCCTCCGTGACGGAAAGCCTGAAGGCTGACAGACAGTTTGCGGAAGACTGGGCACGCCTCGTGGAAATATTCCGTGCGCCCTCACTGCAGATGGTCACGTTCACCATCACTGAAAAGGGCTACGCCATTGTACCTGCCGACCTTGACCGCGGGCTTGACGCCGTCTTTGCCATGGGAAAACTGACTGCGCTCCTCTACGAGAGATACAAGGCAGGCAGGCTTCCGCTCACGCTGCAATCTACGGACAACTGCTCCCACAACGGCGACAAGGTAAAGGAAGGCGTCAGGGCATACGCAGAACGCTGGGTAAAGGATTCCCTCGTAGAGGCGGAGTTCCTCGACTATGTAAACGACGGAAGCAAGGTGTCATACCCTTGGTCCATGATTGACAAGATTACGCCGCGTCCGCATGAGAAGGTGCAGGCGATGCTTGCCGAGGACGGATTTGAGGACAACGACACCATCATCACCGAAAAGCATACCTTTACTGCTCCTTTCGTCAACGCAGAGGAGGTGCAGTACCTCGTCTGCGAGGATGACTACACCAACGGCCGTCCTCCCCTTGAGCTGGGCGGTGCGCTCTACACCACCCGTGAGACGGTGGACCAGGTGGAGACGATGAAGGTGACCACGTGTCTCAACCCCCTGCATACTGCAATGTCCATCTACGGATGTATGCTCGGCTACACGCTCATCTCTGCCGAAATGGCTGACGAAGACCTGCGCGCCTTCATACAGAAGATAGGATATATCGAGGCAATGCCTGTAGTCACCGACCCGGGCGTGCTCAACCCATACGAGTTTATCGGAACGGTCATCAACAAGCGTCTGCCCAATCCTTTCATGCCGGACGCACCGCAGCGCATCGCCACCGACACGAGTCAGAAGCTGCCCATCCGCTTTGGCGAGACGATAAAGAAATACCTGGCGCGCGGACTCGACCGCAGCAACCTCGTCCTCATACCTCTCGTCCTTGCCGGCTATGCACGTTACCTCAAGGGTCTCGATGATGCCTGCAAGCCGTTTGAGCCTTCTACCGACCCCTTGCTCGAGGAACTCCAGGCCATCGTGGCGCCCCTTGAGGTGGGAAAGGAGAACCAGGACTACTCATGCCTCAGGAAACTCTATTCACGCAAGGACGTCTTCGGCCTCGACCTCTACGAGGCAGGTTTCGGAGAGCAGATAGAAGGCATGGTAAGAGAGCTCTTCGCAGGCCAGGGTGCCGTGCGCAGCACGCTGCATGAGTATGTAAGCAGGAGATAGGGTAGGGGGATGGTTGTGGGTTTTTGGTTGTGGGTTGTAGGTTTTGGGTTAGTTAGACTCGCCTCTTGAGAAACCTCCATTAGAAAAGCTAACCAACCCAAAAACAAAAACAAAAACAAAAACAAAAACCAAAAACCAAAAACCAAAAACAAAAACCAAAAACCCAAAACCTGATACTAAACAACAAAACAACTAAACAACAAAACAACAATGGAAAGAACATGGCGATGGTTTGGCAAGAAAGATAAGATTACTCTTGCCCAACTGAAACAAATAGGCGTAGAGGGCATAGTGACTGCATTGCACGACGTGCCTCTCGGCGAAGTATGGACACGCGAAAAGATTCATGAACTCAAGGAGTACATCGAGTCGTACGGCATGAAATGGAGCGTCGTAGAGTCGCTGCCCGTCGTAGAAACCCTGAAATACGCAGGTCCCGACCGTGACCATCAGATAGAAGTATATAAGCAAAGCCTGCGCAATCTCGGCGAAGAAGGCATCAAGTGCATCTGCTACAACTTCATGCCGGTGCTCGACTGGGCACGCACCGACCTTGCGCACGACAACCCCAACGGAGCCAACAACCTCTACATGGACTGGGGAGTCTTCGCATATTTCGACATCTACATCCTCAAACGTGAGGGAGCACGCGAAGATTGGGCTGAGTTCTCCAAGTTCCACAAGTGGGGACGCGACCTCGTGGCAGAAGCTGACGAGATGAAGAAGACCACCACCCCGGAGCAGGACCACGAACTCGTGCAGAACATCATCATCAAGACGCAGGGTTTCGTGTCGGGCAACTTCAAGGAGGGCGACGAGGCTCCCGTGCAGAAATTCCGTGACCTCCTCAAGCTATACGACGGCATAGACAAGAAACAGCTACA
The DNA here is from genome assembly GCA_945787895.1 of uncultured Prevotella sp. Classification (GTDB taxonomy): domain Bacteria; phylum Bacteroidota; class Bacteroidia; order Bacteroidales; family Bacteroidaceae; genus Prevotella. The sequence continues at coordinate 3,685 of CALZJQ010000142.1, forward strand.
GGAGAACATGAAATACTGGCTCGAAGCCATCATGCCAATCTGCGACGAGTATGACATCAATATGTGCGTACACCCCGACGACCCGCCATATCCCGTCTTCGGACTGCCACGCATCATTGGCTGCACGGAGGACATACAGTGGATGCTCGATGCCGTTCCAAACAAGCACAACGGCCTCACCTTCTGTGCAGGATCCTTTTCTGCCGGAGAGCACAACGACTGCGTGGCAATGGCAAGGCAGTTTGCAGACCGCACCCACTTTGTCCACCTTCGCTCATGCCACATATTCCCCAACGGCAACTTCACCGAAGCGTCTCACCTCGGCGGCCGCGGCGACCTCATAGAGCTGTGCCGCATCTTCGAGAAGGCGGAGCAGGAAGGCAAATGCAACTCTGGACGCCGTCTCCCTATGCGCGTCGATCACGGCATGACCTTCACGGATGAGCCTGGAGGTGTCTTCGATGAAAGCGCACACGGTCACAACTCCGGCTATACGCTTCTCGGACGTATGTTCGCAATGGGACAGATACAGGGAGTCATGGCCACGGTTGACCGTGAGCTCGGCATCGAATACAAGCAGCCCGGATTCTTTGATTAAGGAATGGGGGTGACTGGGTTTCTCTACGGTTTTACGGTTATGCGGTTTTGCGGTTTTACGGTTATTCGGAGATTTGCCAAGGCTGTTTGTAACTTCCGTAAAACCTTATAACCTTATAACCTTATAACCTTATAACCGTTGTATAGTTGTGGTTTTTTGTTTTTGGTTGAAAACCTACCGAAAACCGCATTGCCTGCAACCAGTCGGAAACCGTCATGCGGTATGGGAAAGAAAAATGCAAATGCGTGTTTTGTCCTATCCGCCGCACCCATCCGGTCATTGCGTAATGTATTGTTAATCAATAAAATATAAAAAGCCTTGAGATTGCGGGGCAAAAGCGTTGCTTTTACCCGTCAATCTCAACGCTTTTGCATTGCAATCTCAACGCTTTTATCTTGCAATGTCAATGATATTCTTTTTGTCCTACTTCCTTATCTTATCCTCCACGCTCTTGAGCAGGCTGGCGCAAAGGCTGATGGTAGAGGTATCCATTGTAGCAAGACGCTGACGTACGAAAGAAGAGATGTCTTTCAGAACGTTCTGGTCATCTGTCGTGATGAGGCGGGTGAGGTTGAGGATAAGCAAAGTCTTGTCGTTAGGCTCCAGGTTGTCATACTCAGCCTTGCACGCTGCGAAGAACTGTCCGTCATCCTTAGTGGCTACACGGGCTTCGATGAGCTTGAACATGGGAGCATAGGCATAGCTTTTGTCGAGACCGAGGGCAGAAATCTTTGCTTTCAAGGCCTGATATTCTGACTCTACGAATTTATTCTCTGCCCAACGGTAGCCGGAGAAATAAGTGTTTGCTTCACGATGGAAGAGCGTCTGCACTTTTTTGTTGATTACAGGTCGCACAGTCTCTGCAAAGTCATTGCGATGGTCTGTCATGAAGATTCCCATAGGTTCGGAGAGAGAGAGGGTATATCTTGTGAAGAGAAAAGCGTTCTCTTCCTTTAGCAAATCTTTCTCTTTCAGCGACTCGTAGTATTCCTTGACGATGGCAAAGCCTGTCGTCTCGTCGCCCTTTTCCATGTGATGCAGTGCCCAGGCATTGACGAGAGCCGGTGTGCGTTCCCCTTTGCTGTAGCGTTCGCTCATGGCTTCGATGCTCATCTTGGGGTCAAGTCCGGTGTTTATCTTCGCCATGAAGCTCTCGGCATCCATGAATCCCGTAATCTGTAACTTCTTCTCACCCTCGGCATCGAGGACATAGAATGTAGGATATGCGCTGACACCATAGTGCTTGGCATCCTCCTTTCCTTCCTTCTCAGCGTTGAGCTTGATGCTTACGAATTTTTTGTTCATGTAATCACCAAGGTTCTTCTGCGGGAAAACTTCGGCAGCCATCCTCT
>CALZJQ010000143.1 GCA_945787895.1 uncultured Prevotella sp.
TAAGCCAGATGAGCAATGATGAGCTTGCTCAGTCATTGCCATGGCGAGAAAAGGTAGGATGAAATCCAACGTTTAATACCTTAGTAAGTCCTTATAAACCCGTTAAGAAAAAAATGACCATAACGAAATACCCCACTCCTGAAGAAATTGCAAAGATAATTCAACGTCCGCATCTTGATGTGTCACAACTTAATGCCATCGTAGCCAGCGTCTTGGAAGATGTCAAGAACAATGGTGACAAAGCAGTCATAGAATATGAGGCAAAGTTTGACAAGGTAACACTTCCGAATCTCGCAGTCACAGACGAAGAGATGCAGGAAGCAGAGCATCTTGTGAGTGAAGAACTAAAAGAGGCTCTCATCCTCGCACATCATAACATTAAGCAGTTTCATGAATCACAGAGATTTGACTCAAGAAAAGTAGAGACTGCCCCAGGAGTAGAATGCTGGCAAAAAAGTGTTGCCATCGAAAAGGTAGGACTCTATATTCCTGGTGGGACGGCTCCCCTCTTCTCTACAGTCCTCATGCTTGCCACCCCAGCAAAGATTGCAGGATGCAAGGAAATAGTGCTCTGTACACCACCGAATAAAGAGGGAAAAATCAATCCCGCCATCCTCGTGGCTGCACGCATAGCCGGGGTGAATAGGATATTCAAGGCAGGAGGTGTTCAAGCTATTGGCGCAATGGCTTACGGTACAGAGTCTGTGCCAAAGGTGTATAAAATCTTTGGACCGGGAAATCAGTATGTCATGGCTGCCAAGCAACAGGTATCGCTTCATGACGTTGCCATAGATATGCCCGCTGGTCCCAGTGAGGTATGCGTCATTGCAGACGAGACAAGCAATCCTATATATGTTGCCGCCGACCTCCTGTCTCAAGCAGAGCATGGCGTAGATTCTCAAGTGATTCTCATCAGCACTTCGGAAGAGATGATTGCTAAGGTAGAAGAAGAGATAAAGAGACAGTTGGATATCCTTCCACGTCATGAGATAGCAGCAAGGACTCTCGACAATTCTATTTCTGTCCTCGTCAATAGTAAGGAGGAAGCAATGCTAATAAGCAATGCCTATGCTCCAGAACACCTAATTATTGCTACTGCCGACTACGAGGCTCTGGCAGAAAAAGTAGTCAACGCTGGTAGCGTATTCCTCGGTCAATATGCCTGCGAGTCAGCTGGTGACTATGCCAGTGGTACCAATCACACCTTGCCAACGCATGGTTACGCTCTATCATACAATGGTGTAAACCTTGATTCGTACAACAGAAAGATTACATTCCAGCATCTCTCACGCGAGGGAGTGCAGTCTATTGGCAAAGCTGTCGTTTGCATGGCTGAGAACGAACATCTCGAAGCGCATGCCAATGCTATGCGAGTAAGAGTAAAGGATATCGAAGAAAAATAAGAGAAAATGAAGAATCTTAAAGACTTAACACGACCAAACATCTGGTCATTGGCTCCATATAGTAGTGCTCGCAACGAATATTCCGGACACATAGCTCGCGTCTTTCTTGATGCCAACGAGAATCCATACAATAATCCTTACAACCGCTACCCAGACCCATTACAGCAAGAAGTAAAGGAAAGAATATCACAGATAAAGCACGTACCAACTGAGTGCATATTCCTCGGCAACGGTTCCGACGAGGCCATCGACCTCGTATATCGTTGCTTCTGCGAGCCCAAGAAGGACAATGTCGTGGCAATAGAGCCGACATACGGAATGTACAGGGTATGCGCAGACATCAACGACGTGGAGTATCGTACCGTACTGCTCGACGAAAACTTTCAGGTGAGGGCAGAGTCGCTCCTTGATGCCTGTGACGAGAATACAAAGGCGATATGGATATGCTCTCCCAACAACCCCACGGGAAACCGCATCAACCGTGAAGAAATAATAAAGGTCATAGAGAATTTCCAGGGACTTGTGGTCGTGGATGAGGCATACATAGACTTCTCGCAGGAAGAGAGCATGACAAAGCACCTCCCAGCCTGCCCCAACCTCATAGTGCTCCAGACACTGAGCAAGGCATGGGGCTCTGCCGCCATACGCTGCGGCATGGCTTTCGCCGGCAAGGACATCATCGACATATATAACAAGGTGAAATACCCCTACAACCTCAACTACCTCACCCAGAAGCAGGCCCTTGAGCGTCTCAACAACACATTCGAGGTAGAGCAGTGGGTAAAGCTGCTGCTGCAGGAACGCCGTCAGCTGATGGAGGCGTTCTCTCTGCTGCCAATATGCAGGAAGGTGTATCCTACGGATGCCAACTTCTTCCTTGCCGAGATGGACGATGCGCAGAAGACTTACGACTACCTCGTAGGAAAGGGAGTCATAGTACGCAACCGCACACGCATCACCCTCTGTCACAACTGCCTGAGAATCACCGTTGGAACGAAGGACGAGAACTCCGAACTGCTCAGCGCATTGAGGACGATGGAATAAGCCTTCCCTCCTTTCTCCGGAGGGACACTCCAATAAAACTGCAAAATCAATTACTACATATCAATCGAGTAGGAGATAAACGCTAATCGCAGGCGTTTATCTCCTACTTTCACGTTTACCGTAAGCATTCATTAAAATACATATTGTAGCAGTTGTAGAGTAAGCAGAAATGTCTAACTTAAATGCTACTTTTTGTAGCGGAATCTAATATTAATCATAGGTCGGCTTGCCGACTTTTTAGAGTGAACTCATGCCTATTTTGTCCTATTCTCCGCATCCATTTTACCATTACGTAACACACTGTTAATCAGTAGAATATAAAAAGCGTTGAGATTACATTGCAAAAGCTATGCTTTTACTTGGTAATCTCAACGCTTTTGCATTGCAATATCTACGTTTTTGTCCTGCAATGTCAATGACATTCATTTTGTCCTATCGGAAATATAAACGTCTTCGATTTTATGGTTTTAAGAATTCTCTACGGTTTTGCGGAAGATAGAATCAGCCTCTTCAAACTTCCACAAAACTGCAAAACCACAAAACAACTAAACAACTAAACAACTAAACAACTAAACAACAAAGTCAACTGAGCAAGTCATTGACTTGAGAATGTTAAATCACCCTATCTTGGTAATCTTGGCGAATTTCAGCAGCAGCTGCTTGGTGCCGGCATTCTGAAACTCCACCGTAGCCTTGGAGGATGCCCCGCTGCCGGAGAGTGCGGTGATTACTCCGACTCCGAAACGGTTGTGCTCTATTCTGTCTCCTACCTCCAAGTCATTGACTGCCGTCGGAGTGCCGGGGGCATGGGAGGAGGACTCAAAGCCGTTGGTGTTGCTGCCGTGAAGCATGTTGCTGCGCCTGCTTCCTGCTGAGAGGGCTTCGCGCACCTTCCTGAGATTACCGCCATGCGCCTCCAGTTCTCGCTCAAAGGCGGGGCTGAAAGGATTCACGGGACGCTCCGCCTGCCTGCCTTCCGTTATCATGGGCTTGGGGTCTGCCATGAACTGCGAGGCTACGGGATGTGAGTTCTGCACCCTCTGGTATTTTCCCTGACCGGCACCATAAGCAGAGTATGACGACCATCCGCCATACGCACGTGGATTGCCTGCATAAGCACCTGTGGCTGAGGAACTGTCATCCATTTCGATGAACTCACGGTCAATGTCTTTGAGAAAACGGCTCGGGGCGTCAAATTCCATCCTTCCATACCTGTAGCGGCTCTTTGCGCAGGGCAGCATACAACGGCTTTCCGCACGGGTGATGGCTACGTAGAACAGACGCCTCTCCTCCTCCAAGAGTCGGGGGGAGTCAGTACACATCGGCGAAGGGAAGATGTTCTCTTCCATGCCTACGACGAAGACCATGGGAAACTCCAGTCCCTTGGCACTGTGGATGGTCATGAGGGAGACCTTGTCGTCCGTAGCGTCGTCCTCTGACATACGGTCGGTCATGAGCGACACGTCATGCAGGAAATCCGCAAGACCCGTCGGCAGACCCTCCTCACGGCTGCCTTCCACGAAGTCCTGCAACGAACTGACAAACTCTTCCAGATTCTCCTGACGTGAAGTGTCGTCAGCATTCGTCCCGCTGTATATGTCTGCCGCAACGCCGCTCACCTTGATTATGTCGTTGCCCAATTCGTAGGCATCGTCTGTAGTGAGCCGGGCAGAGAAGTCCTGTATCATCGTGCAGAAACCGCACACCTTCGCCACTGCTGCCTTGCTCAATGCGATGCCGTACTGAACAGGATTCCGGGCTACGTCCCACAGGCTCACATTGTTTTCCTGCGCACTATCCACGAGTCTTGAGACCGTAGTGCTCCCGATGCCGCGGGCAGGGTAATTGACCACGCGCCTGAACGCTTCCTCGTCATGATGGTTTACTACGAGGCGGAAATAGGCTATGACGTCCTTTATCTCCTTGCGCTGATAGAAGCTCATTCCTCCGTAAATCCTGTACGGCAGGTTGTCCTTCAGCATCTGGTCTTCAAAGGCACGGCTCTGGTAGTTTGTCCTGTACAGAACGGCATAGTCAGAGTATTTCCTTCCCTCTTTCTTCACGCCGCGCATGATGTCCCTGCATACGCTGATAGCCTCTTCCTTGTCGCTTGAAAGCATGCGGAGAGATAGTTTTTCACCCTCGTCGTTCTCACTAAACACATCTTTTTCTATCTGTCGGCAATTGTGCTTTATAAGACTATTGGCAGCCTTTACGATATTCTGAGTAGAACGATAATTTTGTTCGAGTTTGAAAAGACGACAACCTTGGTACTGTTCTTGAAAATTTAGAATATTATCTATCTCTGCCCCACGAAAACCATAGATACTCTGTGCATCATCTCCCACTACGCATACACGTCCATGTTTGCCTGTCAATAACCACAATATCTGCTGTTGGGCAAAGTTGGTATCTTGATACTCATCGACAAGAACGAACCTGAAACGGTCACAATATTTCTGTCTTACCTCTTGATTGTCGTTCAGCAAATGGTACGTATATACAAGAAGATCATCGAAATCCATAGCATTACTCTTGCGACAATTGTCCACATACATAGAGTATATCGTTGACATCTCGCCCATCCTGGATTGCAAATCCCTTGTGATAATATTGCTATTCTCAGCATATTCCCTTGGTGACATGAGTTTGTTCTTTGCCATCGATATACGATTATGTACATCTGCAGGCTTATATATCTTGTCATCAAGTCCTAATTGCTTCACGATATTCTTGCAAAGAGAGCGAGAATCCGATTCGTCATAAATGGTGAAGTTAGAGTCATAACCAATAAGTCCTGCCTCCATTCTCAGTATTCTGGAGAATACGCTGTGGAATGTACCCATGTGAAGAGAATATGCCATTTCACCGACAAGCCCTGAGATACGTTCCTTCATCTCGTTGGCAGCCTTATTGGTAAATGTGAGAGCCATTATCTCCCATGGACGGTAACCTTGGGTCATAAGGTATGCTATCTTATATGTTAGCACACGTGTCTTTCCAGAGCCTGCTCCTGCTATTACGAGAGAGGCTCCATCTATATATTCTACAGCCTGCCGTTGTCCTTCATTTAATTGCTGTGACAACTCTTTCCATTTATCATTCATTTCGATATTCCTTAAGGTGGGTTCTATTAATTCGCTTTGTCATATTTTGGGTTTATTTTCGAGGAC
>CALZJQ010000144.1 GCA_945787895.1 uncultured Prevotella sp.
ATGAACACTTCTAAAAAATCAGATATGTGTGAATAATTAATAGAACCCACCTTAACATATTTACTTGGTGCTCTCAAACCACGCATTGATAGCCGTGTCATAGTGTGAGCTTACGCCAAATGCACGTGTAGCAAACTCGCGACGCTGTGCGAGAGTAGTAGCAGCTCCCTGCTCGTTGCAGATATCGAGAAGCATCTTATATTCTGCCTTGGAAGGGATGATGACAACATCGTTGAAATTCTTTGCTCCTGCGCGGATGAGTGAAATGCCGCCGATATCAATCTTTTCTATAATGTCAGCCTGCGAAGCGCCGCTTGCCACTGTCTGCTCGAAAGGATAGAGGTCAACAATAACGAGGTCTATCTCTGGTATTTCATATTTCTGCATCTGCTCCTTATCCCCCTCGTTGTCACGACGTCCGAGGATACCTCCGAACACTTTCGGGTGCAATGTCTTGACACGCCCGCCGAGGATAGACGGATATGTAGTGAGGTCTTCTACTGCCTGACATTCATAGCCAAGAGACTCTATAAACTTCTGTGTACCACCTGTAGAAAGGAATTTCACACCTTCTTCATTCAACTTAGCGAGGAGATTGTCAAGACCGTCTTTATGAAAGACTGAAACCAACGCTGTCTTAATCTTTTTTGTTTCTGCCATATTATTTTTTCCTTGTATTTCTATCGTTTCCAGAATTATAACGCGAATATGGTGCAAAGTTACTCATTTTTCATGAATATTCCAACATTCCTGCAGTTTTTTCTCCTTATATATAAAAATAGTTGATTTATGTAGGGATTTTTTTGTTGTTTTGTTGTTTTGTTGTTTTGTTGATAGCATTCGACTTAATGCTAATTCGCGGTTTGGGGGTTTTGTGGTTTTGTTGAGAATATTCCTAACGTAAAAAACAATCAACCAAACAACTAAACAACTAAACAACTAAACAACTAAACAACTAAACAACTACCCCCACCCCTCTCCTAAATTCCAGAAAGAAAAGTATTCCAGCAGTGGAGAGTCCGAAAGGCATTCCCATCCATACTCCTACACTACCCCACTGCATGACGAAAGCAAAGAAATAACTCAGCGGTATGCTTACCATCACATAAGCTATAAAAGCATAGAGCATCATACGTTTTACCCTCTCCAAACCTCGCAACGCATTGGCAAAGACTATCTGCGTGGTATCACCAAACTGATACAGAAAGAAACAAGGCAGAAGGGCAAAGGATGCAGCAACCACCTCCTCACTATCCGTAAAGCAACGCACAAGAGGTTCGCGCATGACGTATATCAAAGTCATTATCGTCACTATAACTCCAAGCGAAAGGAAGAATGCAGAAGTGGCTATACGACGTACCTTTACCCAGTCATCTGCCCCGCGCGACTGGCTTATCAACACGCTCGCCGCTGCTCCTATGCCATAGATTACCTGAAAGCATAGCGTTGCTATCGTACTCATCACCTGATGCGCCGCAAGGGCTATTGCGCCTATCCATCCCATGAAAATGGCACTTATATTAAAAGAGGACGCCTCAAGTCCCAACTGTATGCTGATAGGCAACCCTACAAACAACACATGACGCATACCAGGCATAGCAGGACGCACCCGCCACACACTAATGCCCTTTCCTATGTCACCAAACACGCATTTATATCTCTTACCATAAAATATAGCTGCTGCAAGCGCAACAAGGCAGAAGATACGTGATAAAAGCGTAGCAATGCCTGCTCCCAACAGACCTAAGCGGGGAAACCCGCAGACTCCGAAAATCAAAAACCAGTTGAGCAGGATATTCAGTAAGTTGGAGGCAAGCATCAACCACATCGGCATCTTAGTCTCTCCTATAGCATCCGAAAACTGTTTCAGGGCATTGAACACCGCCATAAAAGGCACCGAGAGAAGCAGAGTAAGGAAATAAGGTTTAACCAAAGGCAATATCTCATCAGGCTGATGCAGCACCTCTATATTAAGATAAAGGACAGAGAGTCCCGCCACGACGACAAGGCTGACAGCAAAGTTGACAATAACACTCTCCACCAACGACTGCACCACACCTCTCTTATTCCCACTACCAAAAGCGGAACCTATAATAGGCGTGGAAGCATAGGATATGCCGAGAATAAAGAAAATTACGAGATTGAAGATATTATTCACCAAACCTGCAGCAGCAAGCGCATCCGTACCATAATGTCCGACCATTATGGTATCTGCAAACTGCTGCGCTATTGTGCCCAGCTGTCCCACAATAATAGGGATGCCAAGCAATACTATTGACCTTACAATTTCCTTCACAAATGCAAAGTTACAACTTTTTTTCCTCATTTATTTGTAATATGACATTTTTTCACTAACTTTGCAAGGGAGAGAATGGAGATTAAATGTTGTTTTATGTTTTGGCGGATGTGACACAAATGAGTCGAAACAAACGACCAAATAACTTAACAACTAAACAATCAAACCAATAACCATACATAAATAATGAAAAAAAAAATAAAAGAGTACAAAGCATTTGAAATTGAAGATCATTCCGACCTGGTAACGGAACCACATTATGATTTATTTTTCAACAATGGCGAAAACGAACGTCAGGAAGAGGGTACATTAAGGGTATTGTCTCTTTTTTCTGGTTGTGGAGGTATGGATATTGGTCTAGAAGGTGGTTTTATTTGTCATAGAAAATCTATAACCAATAAAGAATGGATTCACAATCATATAAACGACGACTGGGTTCTACTTAATCGCAATTTATTTCGCACCGTTTTTGCGTGTGATATTTTGGAGGATGCGCGCCTTACATGGTTAAGGTATATGTCCCGATATAATGTAAATCCAGATATTTATCATCTGTCCAGTATTGTTGACCTTGTAAAACTGCATAGAGAAGGCAACAATATATTCCCCACAAATATTGACATTATAACGGGCGGTTTTTCATGTCAAGATTTTAGTGTTGCTTTTGCAGCTTAACTACTTATTGATTAATACTGATATGGAAAGTTTTGAACAATACTATATTAATGAACAAACTGATTTCTTTGCATATATGATAGACAGCAATATGTTCAAGAATTCAAAGACATGCCATGACTACGTTTCCCGACTTCGTTATGTCTCACATTTCTTTAGATTAGATAAAACGCTAACAAAAGAAAAAGCAGACGAGATAATAGAAAGTTTACGTTTATCCATGAACCAAAGAGACAGGTATAACACACCAAAGGGAATTAGGGATATTGGTTCTGGGTTAAAAAAATTCCTTGATTATGTACAATCTGATTATCGAAAGATAATAGGCGATACGGTTTTAGCTGAAGAAAATGATATTCTTAATGACAATTCAATTTCTATAACTGAGAGAAACTCAATTGTTAAGTCAAGAATAGGACAAGGAACTTTCCGCAATGACTTAATAGCTTTTTGGCATGGATGTTCTGTAACACAATGTCATACCATCCCTTTGTTAATGGCATCTCACATCAAGCCTTGGCGGAAAAGCGACAATATGCAAAGATTGGATGTTTATAATGGTTTATTGCTAACACCCAATCTTGACAAGCTATTTGATAGAGGATACATATCATTCGATAAAAGGGGAAAAATAATTTTTTCTAGCGCCATTCCAACCAGCGATATTAGTGCTCTCGCCATATCACCGGATATGAGATTGACAAAAATTTTGGAACAGCATCAAAAATATCTTGAGTTTCATAGGAACTATTGTTTGTTATAATGAATTGTTGAGAATCGTAATTTCATCTTTTACTTTTTCTAACAACTTGCTAGTTTCTTTCGCATACTCTTTATCACAAATTGCTTCAAGGTCATTGTAGAGATAATTTTCAATCTCCATAAGCACATCCCTTAATGTATTTAATTCTTCTTTTCGCATTTTTTACGCGAATATAGTTATATTTTGGGAAATACTGAAACGATTGTGATTTTTTAACATCAATATTTGAGTTAACCCAACCAAACTACTAAACAACTAAAAACAATGGAACTAATCATAGCACTGTCCGCTGTCATACTTGCCGTAGCTTTCGGAGTATATGCCCTGCGAAATAGAGGAAAGGCGAATGTCGGGGACGACGAAAACGTGAGAATACGATTGGAGGGAGAATACGGAATGAAGATTGTGGAACTGCAAAAGGAACTGCAAATGCTGCGTCAGCATACCGACAGCCAGATAGACGAGGCAAAGAAAGCCCTCGTCAGCGAACGGGAAGCGAAAGAGAAACTCGCATCCGAAAACTCTTCCCTCAAAGCTGACCTGCAGACTGCACAGAGCCTGCTGCAACAGACCAAGGAGAACGCGAAGAAAGCAGAGGAAGACAGGGAAGAGAAATTCCGCACAGAACTGAACCTCGCACGGCAGGAGATGCGTGCGCAGTTTGAGAAAGAGATGCTGGAACGCTCCCAGATACTCAAGGACGAGGCTAACGAACGCATGGAAGCCTTGAAGAAAACCAACACGGAACAGATGGAGAACATCGTGGGACCGCTGCAGAAAGAACTGGAAGGCCTGCGCAACCTCGTCGATGCGAGCCACAAGGAGCAGACGAAAAACACGTCATCTCTCGAAGCAAGCATAAAGGCTGTCTTCGAACACGACCGTAAGCGTGACGAGACAACGCGCGAACTTGCCAACGCACTGAAGAACCACGGCAAGGTGCAGGGCGACTGGGGCGAGCAGGTATTGGAGAATATTCTCCGTGACAGCGGACTGAGAGAAGGCGAAGAGTATTACAGACAGATGAACGTGAAGTCGGAGACAGGCGACAACGAGCGTCCCGACATCGTGGTAAAGGGTGCAGACGGCTCAAGCATCATTATCGACTCGAAAGTCTCGCTGACAGCCTACACCAACTATGTCGGTGCTGACAGCGAGGAAGAGAGACTGGCTGCCATTAAGGAAAACTACGACTCTATCTGGAAACACGTCACGGAACTCGCCGAGAAAAACTATCCCAAGGACGTGGAGAAAGCCATGCCCATCGTGCTGATGTTCGTCCCGAACGAGGGAAGCTATATCCTCGCCATGAACAAAGACCCACAACTCGGGTCGAAAGCATTCAGGAAGAACGTGCTTATCATCAACCCTACAAACCTCATGGTGGTGCTGAAACTCATGTTCCTCACGTGGCAGAACACCCGTCAGGAGAAGAACAACCGTGCCATCCTCACCGCCGCCAGCAAAATATACGAGAAGTACTCCACCTTTGCAGAGGGTTACATCACATTGGGCAACCAACTGAACACTGCCCGCAATACCTACGACAAGGGTCTGGGACAGCTGCGTGACGGCAAGGGCAACCTCTCCAAACAACTGCAAGACCTGCTGCGCTACGGAGTGACGCCTACAAAGCAAATCCCCGATGCTGCCAAATCGCTTGAAACAGAGGAGTAGGTTGGTTGTTTGTTTAGTTGTTTGGTTGTCCTGTTGTTTGGTTATCTTGTTGTTTGGTTGTTTGGTTGATAATATTCGCCTCATTTGCGCCACATCCAACCAAACAACTAAACAACCAAACAACTAAATAGGGTGTCCAGTTAGTTGTTCCCATTTTTTTATTCACTATTCTGACTCATCTGC
>CALZJQ010000145.1 GCA_945787895.1 uncultured Prevotella sp.
ACGGATGTGTAGTTATACTTTTTCATAGAAACGATATTTTATTCTGCAAAATTAAGAAAAAACTTGAAACTCCGAAAAGAATGCTTGATTTTTTCTTAGCGAGGTAGAAAAAAGCATATTATTGGCGAAAACGAAGCAATGCAGTTCTCTTTTTCCATAAAATGTCAGTATGCGTGATATAAGTAGGTAATCAAAATTATTTTGATAATGAATAGATAATTATAAAAATTGTGTACAACTAACTGCATACCCTACATGACAACAGAAAAAAAACTGCAGGTTCTCTCTTAAACTCTCCCACAGGTTTTCCGTCAAAGAAACAGCTCTTCCACAAAAAGAGGCAGGTCTTTACTCATAAGGCGTTTTTGTCATTTTCACGGAATGATGTGTTTCCAGTCATGAATAACTAACCTTTTCTCACGCTATGTCTTACAAAATCTCTCGCTTTTTCATCGCAACTTCATCAATTATTGTATTCCTTTCCTCGTTTCTGACGGCGCAGGCGCAGCAGTACAAGGTGACGGGACAGGCTGTCTCCTTGGAGGATTTCACTCCGATTCCTCATGTCCTTGTGACTGTTCTCAGCAAGGACAGCGTCAGTCTGAAGTCTGTCAAGGCAGACGACAATGGAGAGTTTGTGCTGTATATGGACAAGAAGGGGGAGTATATTGCTAAGTCTTCGATGATAGGCTTCAAGCCGCGTTGCCAGTTGTTCAAGGTGACGGGACGCACTACGGTAATCCCTCTGCTGAAGATGGAGGAGGACAATCTGCTGCTTGACAGTGTGACGGTGACGGGAAACCTGCCCAAGGTGCAGCAGGTGGAGGACACGCTGATATACAATGCCGACGCCTACAGACTGCCCGACGGGTCGGTACTGGAAGAGCTCATAGAGCGTCTGCCGGGAGCGGAGGTGGAGGACGGCAAGGTGACAATCAACGGCAAGGAGGTGAAGAAGATACTCCTCGACGGCAAGGAGTTTTTCACCAACGACATGGAGACCGCCCTGAAGAACCTCCCTACTGCCATCATCGACAAACTGAAGCATTACAACGAGAAGTCGGACATGGCAAAGGTGACGGGAATAGACGACGGACAGGAGAAACCGGTCATCGACGTAAGGGTGAAGAAAGGCATGAACTTCGGCTACAACGTCAATGCTGACGCAGGCTACGGCACTCATGACAGATACTCCGGACGGTTGACTGCCAACAGCTTTACTGAGAAGATGAGGCTCACTCTCGTGGGCAATGCTGGCAATGCTAACGGCAGGAGTACCCCGGGGCGTGCGGGAAACCGTGGACGCAACGGTGGGGGAGGAGGCTCCAATGGGCTCAGAAGCCAGAAATCTCTGGGGGTAAACCTCAGTTATGACGACAGGAAAACCCTCCAGATGGACGGCAATGTGAACTGGCGTCACGACGACTCCGACAACTGGAGCAAGCAGAGCAGCGAGAGTTTCGTCAGCAAGACGGGCGCATTCAGCAACAGTCTGTCGCAGAACTTTGCCAGAAACGATGGCTGGACAACAGACTTCCGCATCGAGTGGAAGCCCACGAAGGAATGGAATATCCTCGTGCGTCCGTCAGCAAGCATCTCTGCCGGCGACAGACTGACAAGCTCGGGCAGTGCAAGTTTCAATGCCGACCCGTTCCTTTTCGTTGATGATCCTCTCGATGACGGAGCTGACTGGGGCGATGCCGACACGGTGAAGGTAAACCGCCGTCAGAACAATGGTGTCAGCTATTCCCTCAATCGCAAGATAGGCACTTCTGTCCAGATAAACAAGAAGTTTGGAGAGAACGGACGCAACCTCACGTTCCGTTCGGAGTTTTCTTACAGCGACTCGGAGAGCGACAACCTTTCACGCAACAAGGTGACGCTTTTCAAACTGAAGCAGCAGGACGGCGGCGACTCCGTCTATTTCACAAACCGCTACAACGACACGCCACAGCGCACGCGAAACTTCTCTTTCCAGACCACTTACTCTGAGCCGATAGTCAAAAACACGTTTCTGCAACTAAGCTACTCGTTCCAGTACAGGAATAATTACAGCGACCGCAAGACCTACGATTTCTCCGCTCTCCGCGAGGCTTTCGGCGACGGCATTGCGGCAGAGTATGGCAGTATAGACAGCTACTTGGCGAGCGTGGAGGGCGAAAGGGAGGAATATCTCTCCAAGACCCTGTCGAGGTATTCGGAATACCGTAACTATATCCACGACCTCAACCTGCAGCTGCGCCTCGTCCGCGAGAGCTACAACCTGAGTCTCGGAATGCGTTACGTGCCTCAGTCGTCACATTACCGTCAGGATTACCGCGGCATCTTTGTAGATACGGTGCGCCATACCAGTACCATAACCCCCACGGCGCAGTTCCGTTACCGTTTCGGAAGGCAGAACACCCTCAATCTTGACTATCATGGTCAGACGCAGCATCCAAGCATCACCCAGCTACTTGACATCACTGACGATTCCAATCCGCTGAACATCTCGAAGGGAAACCCTGCCCTCAAGCCTGCTTTCACTAACACCTTGAACGTCAGTTACAACAACTACATCAACTCACGCCGCCAGAGCATCACGGCAAACGCTTCGTTCTCCACGACCTCAAACAGCATATCAAACAAGGTGACGTATGACGACAAGACGGGAGGAAGGGTAACACAGCCTGAGAATATCAACGGCAACTGGAACATGAGGGGCAACTTCATGTTCGGTTCAGCCCTCGACAAGGAAGCAAACTGGAACGTATCCACCTCCACGAGCGTCAATTATTCCAATTATGTAAACTATATCACACTCAACCGTACCAGCGATTCGGAGAAGAATACGACAAAGACTACAACGCTGAGGGAGAGTCTCAAAGGATCATACCGCAACTCCTGGCTTGAGGTGGAGGTCAATGGGGATATGAGTCTCAACAGTGCGCGCAACGTGCTGCAGTCCAGTGCCAACAGAGACACGTGGCATTACTCATACGGATGCTCCTTCAATGTCCGCTTGCCGTGGGACATGACCATCGACACGAGCATCAACCAGAGTATGCGCAGAGGCTACAATGATGCCACCTACAACACCACTGAAATGATATGGAATGCCCAAATATCCCAGCAGATACTGCCTCGCCGGCGTCTTGTGGCAACTCTCCAGTTCTATGACCTTCTTGGTCAGCAAAGCAATTTCTCCCGTCAGTTGAGTGCCAACAGCAGGAGCGACAGGGAGTACAATGCAGTGAACAGCTATGTGATGCTCCACATCGTGTATCAGCTGCGCAACTTCGGAGGCAAGAGAGGTCGCATCGGCGGCGGACAGCGTGGCAGTCGCGGCAGAGGTGGTTACGACCGCAAGGGACATAACGGTCCGCGCAACCATGTCGGAGCACAGCGAAGCAGAAGAATTTGATAAAATATCATCAAAGGACATCCCTGCGATGGGGTGCCCTTTATTATTTTTGTATTAGTAAATGAAAAAAAGAGGGCAGTTTCTTTGTTATCTGCTTACTTAATCGTACCTTTGCAACATAAATCTAAATCCAATCGTTTCAGGGCTTTTACTATGTAATATGGTGAAAAAATCATGACATACTTTTGTCCCTTGATCTATAGCATATATCATTCAATAATACGAGATAAAAAACCACACCTGCTTATGAAAAAGAATCTATTGTCAATAATCGTACTCTTGATGTGTGCGTGCTCTGCAATGGCACAGGACTTTGCCATCGGTGCCGATATAGGATGGAACACCGAGATGGAGAGCAAAGGCATGAAATGGTACAACTGGGCTGGAGAAGAGCGCACGGAATGCACGGCTCTGATGAAGGAACTTGGCATGAATGCGGTGAGAATCCGTGTCTGGGTCAATCCGGAGAAGCACGGCAACTGGTGCTCAAAGGAAGACGTGCTGGAGAAGGCAAAGCGTGCCAAGGCGCTCGGAATGGACGTGATGATAGATTTCCACTACAGTGACTGGTGGGCAGACCCTGCCAAGCAGAATATCCCTGCGGCATGGGAGAAATTATCCTTCAAGAAGATGCAGAAGGCATTGGCTGACCATACCGTCGAGGTTCTTACCCTTCTCAAGGATAATGGCATCACTCCTAAGTGGGTGCAGGTGGGCAATGAGACCACCAACGGACTGCTGTGGTCTGTAGAAATGGACCCACAGACCGGATGGGAGAAGAAGGATGCAGAAGGAAAGACCATTATCACCAAGGCTATGGGACACGTGGAGAGAAATCCTAAGCAGTATGGAGCCTTCATCGGAGCAGGTTATGACGCCGTGAAGTCCGTGTTTCCTAATGCCATCGTGATAATACATCTCGACAATGGATTTGACAATGACCTCTACAACCGTAACCTTGACATAGTAAAGGCGAATGGAGGAAAATGGGATATGATAGGAATGTCGCTCTATCCATTCTGGGCAAAGGAGTCAGGAAAGGAAGAGAATGCCGTGATGACTATCAATGACTGCGTGAAGAATATCCGTAAGGTGACAAAGAAATACGGTTGCGATGTGATGATTGTGGAGACAGGCTATGAGGTGGATCCGCAGAATCCGTGGAAGATGCAGCAGGGCAGGGGCGATTATGCTTCGCTGATACGCAGAATGAAGGAAGATACAGAAGGCAGATGTAAGGGAGTGTTCTATTGGGAACCTGAGTGCCGTCCGTCACAATACAAACTCGGAGCCTTTGACGAACAGGGACATCCTACAGATATCCTTCGTGCTCTTGTGGGAATAGAGAATGGAAAACTCAACATACAGAATTATGACCGCAGAGTGGTAAAGATAAAGACAAACCTCGGCGACATCTATGTGGAACTCTATAATGAGACTCCTGGACATCGTGATAACTTCCTTCGACTGGCTAAGAGCGGCGCTCTCGAAGGCACTTTGTTCCACCGCGTGATAGAGGATTTCATGATACAGGGTGGCGATCCAGACTCAAAGGATGCTCCTAAGACGATGGAAGAGAATCCAGCTCCGCTTCTTGGTGAGGGCAATGTGAAGACTGCTGAAGGCAATGACACCATCTCGGCAGAGATTATCTATCCTCGCTTCTTCCATAAGCGTGGCGTCCTGGCGGCTGCACGTGAGGGAGATGCCGAGAATCCTACCAAGGCAAGCTCCAGTTCACAGTTTTATATCACTTGGGGAAAATACCCAGGCAAAGTGGGCAAGAATCCTTTCAAGCCACTGTTGGACTATTACAAGGAGTATGGCAATGCCGGAACGCCTTGGCTTGATGGTGGCTATACGGTCTTTGGAGAAGTAATCTCCGGACTGGAAGTGGTGGATAAGATACAGAAATCACGTACCGACTCCAATGACCGTCCTCTTCGCGATGCTCGTATCGAAAAGATGGAAGTCATCTATTGATTCAACTTTCGCAAGCAATAAATAGCCCCTCAGTCCCCACACTGCCGTGGGGATGTGTAAAATATCAAATAGTTTTGTTGTCTGGTTGTTTTGTTGTTTAGTTGTTTGTCATTTTAATACATTCAACAAAACCACTAAACAACAAAACCACTAAACAACATCCTCAAAACCCACAATA
>CALZJQ010000146.1 GCA_945787895.1 uncultured Prevotella sp.
CGCTGCGCTCTGCCCCGGGCTATGCGCTTGTTGGGCTTTCAGCCCGCCCGTGGATCGTTTCTTCACTTGAGCATCCGTCTGGAACCCCGTAGGCAAATTCTTTAAGGTGGGTTCTATTAATTATTCACAGATATCTGATTTTTTAGAAGTGTTCATCAATTTCATAGAACCCACCTTAATATAACTTCATACCTTGATGTCCGCCCTACGGGCTGTTTTATCATCAAGAGACTTGTCCGTAGGACCCACTGACAAGTCTCTTGAAAAAAGAAAAATCCTGATGTCCGCCCTGCAGACAATTCTCTTGATAGAAAATAAAAGCCATGATGAGAGAGAACAGATTGTGAGGACTGCGTTTGCAATTATGCTACATTGTCATCAATTCTCTACCAATAGTCTTTACCTCATTAAGAATGAGCATCTCTCTTTCTTTTGACGGTTTCTTCATACCATTGATATACTGAGCCATCAGACTCTGGCTGATGCCTACACGCTGGGCAACGGCAGAAGCGTTGAGTTCTGGGTGGGATAAGAATATTCGAGAGATACCCTGCGGTTCAGGATTATCATACCCAAAACTTTCAAACGAGACATCCTCGTCGAGAGCATTCCAATGTATTCCCTCGTCATCTATCTCATAGTCATTACGCTGTTCTTCCGTTGCTGCATTAAGACGCCTATACCACAGGAGAGATTGCCATACAGTCTTGCCCTCATCAGTCAAACCGTAGATGCGTTCATTCTCGAACCATATCTTCGTTAGTACCATAATATTATGCAAAATTAGGTAATAGATTTATAACCGCCAAGTTTTTCTGTAACTTTAACTTTTATTCATTGCTCAAATAGCCTATTATCTTCAAGAATTAAAGAATTATTACTGTCTGAGGATACCTCAATTAGCGAAATTCTTAAATTCTTAAATTCTTGATAAAAATAAAGCCTGAGTCCGCCCTGCGGACTTAATATTATCTTCAAGAATTACAGAATTAAAGAATTTTTCTTCCTTGAGCACATGACTCTGTCCGCAGGCTAATTCTTAAATTTTTCGCAGGCTCAAGGAAACTCCTTCCCTTTGGTCAGTGGGTCCTGCGGACAAGTCTCTTAAATTCTTGATAAAAACATAAACTCCTGAGTCCGCAAGGGATAAAGAAGTCACTGACCGTGACATCCTTGACGGATGCACGACCAGTGACTTCATTCCTTACGCACCCTACGATGAACGGAGCGCAGGATGATGAGATTATTCTGAGAGACTACCAGTCGATGTCTAATGAATAGTCGAATGACCAGTCGGACTCTTTGGAACCTACCGCATCTTGATCTGTAATACCACTGCCGATCATTGGACCTGATTCATTTTTTAATGTATAACCATGTGCCGCAGACTTTACCTCCGATCCTGAAACCACCAGCATCAAATCAGGAAGTTCCATTTTCTCGATGACGATGACAGGCGTTATATATTTCTTTTTATTCATATTCTTAAGTTTGCTTATTTTACTACGTATTTCTTTCCATTAACGATATAGATACCTTTGGGGAGTCCCTGTATGGTGTGTGTGTTCTTGCGAACGAGGACACCGTTGAGGTCATAGACGTTGGCACCCTTGGTGAAGATACCATTCTCTTCGAGTATCTCATCGATGGATGTCGTGTTGTCGAGGTCGTCGAGGTCATCCCAGCCGGAGAATGCCATGCTCGTGAGTAACTTTGCATTCGAACCCGCATTATTGCGAAGATAAGCGCGGAAAGGCTTTAGTTTCAGTCCTGGTACCGCTACACGTGAAAGCTTACCTGAAGTATTGAGGACATACGAACCGACAGGAATTTCCTCTTCCTTGAAATTACCCTTGAAGACATATTCATTTGGAAGTGTTTGTCCATTGTCATAAGTCTCCGACTTCTCTGATACAGAGAATAGCGGTGAGGTTTGGAGTATAGCAGAATTAGTCACAATCTGAGACGTTGTCTTATCAGGAAGGATGAGATACGGATAACCTGCTATGATGTCCTGATTGGCATGCCAGATAAACTGTACGATGCCATGACCGTCTTTATTGTATATCTTATTCAGCAGGACTACCTGAGTGCCTTCTCCAAACTGCTCCTTCATCTGACGGTTGCTGATGCTGTATGGCAGACAGATGGACGACCAGACACCCGCAGTGAATGAACGATTATAGGTCAGCTTGACATTCTTGTTTTCTTTTGATGTATCCAATGATTTTTTTTCAGAATCTGGAGAATAAAATACATCGTAAAACGATTTAGTATCTTGTGTCAAATCTTCTGCCACCAACGGTTTGTTTTCTACGATTTTATTATCTGAGAAATTCAACTGCTTATCCTTTGTGAAGTTGAAGCCGGCGATACCCATCTTTGCGTCGTTGGAGAAGATGTAGTAGGTCTTGCCCGGGAGGACGTTGAATGTATAGCGCACGATACCTTTATCTACGACACCATATCCCTTACCGAACTTTATGACCTTCTGGGTCATGCCAGGGTTAGGCCAGTTGTCGAGCAGAGCTGTGGCATAGTTTGCACCCGAAGCTTTTATAATATTTTTCATGAACTGATCGTGGAGTCGATTGCTGTATGCAGTATTTATTACATAGTAAGAATATTCTGCACGGGCACGTCCGTCATCTTTCCATACCTGAGAGACAATCTTCGACTTAGTGTCAGTAATGACGTCTTCGATTATCTTTCCTGCCTCGTCAGCCACATATACCTTCTTGATAGTGATGTCGTATGGTTCGTTCGCATTAATGGAAACGCCATCGTATGTATTGGCTTCGTCATCCATGTTACGCTCCATACATCCCTCCTGTAGGACATATACGCTTATGATACCAGCCTCAGTAGGCTGCACCTTGGCATACGAGCCACGGCAAGGAAGCGTCCAGGCAGAGCTGTTGTTGCTGTGAGTTTTTTCTGAGAACAGTCCTGTTCCAGCTGTTCCACTCAAAGTCTCGCTCTTTGCCGCATACGTTCCGCCAGTATAACTATCAAGTTTAAAGTATGTCTGATTATCGGTATAGGCTCCTTCTGTATCATATACTGATTGATATCCATTGGTATCATTGGTTTTCTTCTTCAGAGGCATACCCTTCCACTGTGCCTTATTGGAATAACCATCCGTGATTGTGTTGTCATTGGTATCTTTATAGCCATCTTTAGTATGTGACCATCCTCCGAGAGTAAGGGTCACAGCCTTGTCGGTTGTTTCAAGAGCATCTCCGACATTATAACTTTTACCATCATTATCAGAACTTATCTTCACAGAATGACCATCCTCTTTATTAGGCACATGAATCTCATAACGCGCAAGTATGCGGCTCTTTGACTGGAAAAGGTCAGCATCGTTAGTGTTACAGTCGTATTTGTTATCGTTTGTCAGTTCTGCATAGATGTATGCTGAGCCTGGAACGCCTGTAGCCTTTACAGTGGGCTGATTGTTAGTTGTTGAAGTAATATATGCTACGTGAGGAGCAGAACTCCAGAACTTTATCTTTCCAGAAAAATCAGAAGACGTCAAATCTGCAAAATTGTATTTAGAAAACATCCCCTGTCCATTAAGTGTCAATAGAAGTTTTGGGTAATTACTATACGTAGGAATATCTGAATTTTTCAAATCATCAGAAGAGAAATCCACCTTCGTTACTTTATCAAGATTAGTTTCTCCTGTAGATGTTCCGAATGTCAGTTCAGCATACATCTTGTCCGTGGAGCCGATAGACTTGAAACCTACTTTTCCCTGAATTCTTACCTTACACATCTGTGTGCCAGACTCTCCATTGACTTTTGCAACACCAGTTTTGTTGCCTGCATTCGGAAATATGTCACCTTCGAAATCTTGTCCACTCCAATGACTTAACCAGCCTGAACCCGAGTTGGAATACTCGTAACGGATAAACTGACCTGCAAGTGCATTGGATACTGTCATCTCTGTAACGTCGGTTGCATCAGAGGCTTCATTTTTTTCTCCCTCTACAATTAACAGCCCATTTGCAACGTCAATTTGAATCTGTTTATCTTTAGTTGTCTTAAAATACAGTCCACGAAAAGCGGGAATGACCTTTATGCCATCGTATGTCAGCTGAGCTGAAGTACTGAGAGTCTTATTAAGCGTATAAATATCCCCTGCTTTTGTCCAATAATTTTCATCGAGTTTACCCGTACTTAGCATAGCAGTGTTCTTGATATTCTTGTCAAACTCCCAAGAGTTAGGACTGTAATTCTTATCCTTGATTATTGCGTTGATTTCCTCACTGCTCAGCGCACGACTATAGAGGACGATGTCGTCGTAAGCGAAAGCAGGATCATAACCGAAGTTAGTATAGGTGGCATTGAGACCGCCAATGAGGATGTGGTTCAAGGTGTCAACACCTGCTGTCAAGACCTGATCGCTTCCCACGATATTCTGGCGGCTATTGGTCAGTTCACCATCTATGTACATATCAACGTTGCGCAGATTGTTGTACATCACCATAGTGACATAATGCCAGTTGCGGTCGAGATACAAGTTTTTCTTGTAATAGCCCGCCTCGCCGCTATTGTCGCAATAATCGCCGAACATTCCATTTGCATAGTAACGTATCTGAGTAGAATCTGTAGCAGAGTGTTTATATCTGTAGAAACCATTAGTGTTTCCGTTACATCGAATGTTGAACATACTCTGATACTCCGTATGAATTTTAGAATCATCTTTAGGATCTTTTTTAGGATAATATTGATTACGGTCAGGACCAGAGATGTAAAACATAGAAGCGTCATAGTATGATAGGGCAGCGTCAACAGCCACCTTACCATTTACCCAAAATCCTATCGTTGCTTCACCATTTGTTTTAATATCTTTAAGTCCACCAACAGGAAGGACAGCACGGAGATAGTTCATTTCTCCGGAGCGGTCATATATCTCAGCCTTAGGATTGTTCTGATAGTAGTTGCCGAAGACAGCATCGTTCTGGATTACGTCGTCTATTGTAGCCTGTACACCAGTAGTGCCTTTTTCATGCCTGAAATAGAGGTCATAGCCTGACGATGGGGCTGTTTCCTTGAATTTATTATTCTCAAATGAAGATTTGGATTCTTCTTTTATTTTATCCTTTATCTTTATCTCTGTATCTTCAAAATCCAAATTCAAAATGAGACTTTCTTTCTTTTTTTTCTTCCATTCCTCATCTGTAAAAGTACGTACTCCCTCACTATCATCCTCATCATTAGGAGCGTAATCAGAAGTATGTATAGCGAGCTCTGTACAGGTGGTTTTATCATTGCCACGCTCTACCTTGACATAATACTCACCATCTTCAGTGATAGTGAAAGGATAGAGGATAGAGAGGTCGGCATATTCATTGCCAGAGTTGTTCGCCACCTTACGACGGATTATACAAGTGCCGGAGTTTTCTTTTGCTCCTACCTTATATATACCGACAGTGATACCTGTATCGTCACTTTCAAGCACATTTGCCTTAGCATGGAGCTTGTAAGTACCTTTCTCCAACTGTATTGAGTTATAAACG
>CALZJQ010000147.1 GCA_945787895.1 uncultured Prevotella sp.
TTGGAGTCAAATTGCTCCATTATTGAAAAAATTCCTCCAAAAGGAGTGAGTTTCTCAGATTTTATTGCTACCTTTGCCATGTCTGTCGGGTTTGATACGTATTTTGATTTGCAACACTAAGATAGGTGAAAAATCTGACATGGCAAAATCCTGAGCAACTTTTTGTTGCTCAGGTGCTTAAAAAGTTTAATTTATAATAGTGTTGCGGAATTAAGGGATATAAGAAAATATTTAGGGTCTGCAGAATTAATCTTTAGCCAAAGATTGAGGAATGCTCCCCTCTCCTATTAGCGTACACCACCTTAAGAAATCAGAGATACAGAATGAATAAGAAAGAACATAGCCATCCTATGATACAGGCATGGATGAAATGGTCTTTCAGCAGCACCTTTGTCGGACTACCGCTCTTCACATCTACTATAGTGACCTGCAGATAGCGTATGATACCAGCAAGAACGAAAATAGAGGTGATATATAGGTATGAAGAATGAAATCTTTCGATAACCTCTGGCGATACAGTGTACATAATATAGCATACCATCGTAATGCTTGCTATGATGGAAATGGCTTGATTGAGAAACTGTACACTATATCTATTGACATTCCTACGAGCCATTATTCCTGTATTCTCATACATTACCACGTCATCCCTACGCTTTGCAAAGGCGAGGAACATAGCAAGAAGGAAAGTCATAAGTATTAACCATTGTGAAAGTTCAATGCCTGTAGCCAACCCTCCGATAAGCACACGCAATACAAAGCCTACTGCTATGACGAAAACATCGACAATGGCAAAGTGTTTCAGTCGGACACAATATGCTATGTTTATGACAATATAAAAACCTATTATTCCAAATACAGGCAACATGGAAGTGCCGGAGACTGCCTGCCCCAGGAAGACTACTGCAAGGGAGATTGCAAAGCATCCTGCGGAAAGTGCGTATGCAGCCGGTTTGCTTACCGCCCCTGAGGCTACGGGCCGTTTGCTTTTCACAGGATGCAGTTTATCGACCTCGGCATCAAAAGTATCGTTGAAGCAATATATGCCGCTTGCTGCAAAGCAATATGCCATGAAGACCAAGGAACATGGAACAAGATATTCCAATTCAAAAATGTGGCGTCCGAAAAACAATGGTATGAAGCAAAATATGTTCTTGAGCCATTGTTGGGGACGTAGAAGAGTATAGACGTTGTTTATCATACATAGAAGGGGAGTAAGACTAAAAAAAGCAGTGATAAGTAAAGAAATTATCTCTCCTTGTCACTGCTTCTATTTACTTAATAATCCTGTTGAATCAGATTGTTTTCAGAGCATAAGCCGGCATACATTATACATCATACAATCCTTGTTCCGACCGACTTGTCAGTTTTCACTCGTTCAAAGACCAATAACCTTACTCTTCTACTGGAGAAAATTCGCTCTTGCCTACGGAGCAAAGCGGGCATTCGAAATCATCTGGGAGATCTTCGAAAGCGGTACCTGCAGGTATTCCTGCCTCTGGCACTCCTACAGTTGGATCATACTCCCAACCGCATACGTCGCATACATACTTTTTCATTGTTGTGTGTGTCTTTTTTTATTTTTGTTATTGTTTCTGTTTTTGTTTAGAAATTATCTACATGAACCTCAAAATATGACTGAGGATGAGCACAGGTAGGACATATCTCAGGAGCCTCCGTGCCTACTACGATATGTCCGCAGTTGCGGCACTCCCATACTTTCACTTCGCTCTTCTTGAACACTTCCTGTGCCTCAACATTGCGAAGCAGCGCACGGTAACGCTCTTCGTGACGCTTCTCTATCGCAGCTACGAGACGGAACTTTTCTGCCAATTCTGCAAAGCCCTCTTCTTCTGCTGTCTTTGCAAAGCCTTCATACATATCCGTCCATTCGTAGTTTTCTCCGTCAGCGGCCGCAGCAAGGTTTTCTGCAGTGGTACCGATGCCTTGGAGTTCCTTGAACCAGAGTTTTGCATGCTCCTTCTCATTGTCGGCAGTCTGCTGGAAGATAGCAGCAATCTGCTCAAACCCATCTTTCTTTGCGCGTGATGCAAAATATGAATATTTGTTACGAGCCTGTGACTCTCCTGCAAAAGCAGCTTCGAGATTCTTTTCTGTCTGCGTGCCAGAATACTTGTTTGCCATAGTGTTAACAGTTGTATAAGATTAATGTGTAAGTTTATTTTCTTTGCAAAAGTACATAATTTGCCCGTAACCTCCAAATTTTTTAACGACAAAGCATCTTTTTTTTTATTTGTTGTTCAGTTGTTCAGTTGTTTTGTTGTTTTGTTGTTTTGTTGATAGCTTTTCTCATTTGCGAAGACAATCAACTAAACCACAAAGCCAACTTCCGCACGTCATTGACTTGCGGAAGCAGGATTAAACGGACATTACCACTTCCAGGTCATTCCGAGACGGAACTCAAACGTACTGGCACTTACATCCTCATGGCTATGATAATGTGTGTCCCTGACGAAATATGAACTTGAAGCACTCAGGCACATGTTATTTTTCAGTTCAAACTCCCATCGGGGATTTACTACCAGCAACGTGGCATTACCTCTGTCTCCCTGTGAGTTGAGGAAGAGAGGGTCTATTGAGGCAAGGTCTTTTCCCTCATATCCCTTCCATGTGTAGATGCGGTAATAGTCTGACTTGAGCACAAATTTACCGAAATTGCGGAAATCCATGATTGTCAAGGCTTTGACAGAATAGCCCGAACCCATGTTGTAATCACGGTCTATGATGTTGTAATAGTCGCTCTTGGTTCCTCCGAGCAGTATTCCGCTTATAAACATACGTTGTTCCAACCTCTCCAACACGCCCGTCTCAGGCAGGCGGACAATCATGCCGGGACCGAAAGAAGCCGCCTCGGAAATACGGTAGGGAGTCTGGTTGCTTCCATCTTTTACAGGCTTTGAATCATAATAGTTGAAATGTTGATATATTCCTATCTCCGCCTCTACCCGTCTTTCCGTATTGACAGGTGCGCTCCACAGTCTTCCCATGAGGTGCAGGGCATTAATGAGAGGCTGGTTGGAGGACATTCCCACCTTGACATCTGCGGTAAAGAAATCGTAAGGTTTATTTTCCTTTGCACTGAACGGATCGCCATACTCCATCTCTACTCCCACAAATGGATTCCACTCTCCACGGAACATACTTCCGTCATCAGCGAGATACCTTGCCCCTGCCGTGATTGAAAGCTGGATGGGAAAACGTTTGTAGTCGTGATATGGCTTTGCATCAGGTCTGACATGCCATGCTTCCCCGCTTACTATTCTATTGAAACCACGCATGGGGCATACGGCAAAAGCTCCGAACTCACGTACAAAGCGACGGAATCCCCTCGTCCTGTCGTTGAGGATGACACTGCTGATGCGATGGGTCACCTCTCCGATACATATTCCTCCACAGGTAGTCGCTATGAGGTCATTGATGGCTGGAGGTTCCCTTTCGCCACAAAATTCCCACATCAACGAGCCTCCAAAGGCGTATGGCACGGATTCCCAGAAGTTGAGTCCGTTACTGCGGGCGGAGTTGTAATAAAGATTGCCATGATATGGATGTGCGAAAAGGTTGGTGGAAAACTGGTCATTATCCCACACGAAACCATGCTTGAAGTTCTCCTTGATGGTGTGCATATTGACTTTGGCAAACTCCTCCGCAAGCACGAAGCGGTCAAAGCAATGCACAAGGACATTGATACCTGCAGCTTCTGCCGCTGCTATCCAGGGATGTTTGTCGCCTCTTTCCTCACTATGCGAATCGTCAAGACCCTTTAGTACCCTTTTCCTTATGCCTCCCACGTAGTCACTACCGCTCCGATGGTATCTCACGGTAAGTCCGAGATGTCCGAGGAATCCGTTCTTGTAATGACGGTTATGCGCATAATAGCGTGTGTCTCCATAGCCTACGGAAGCATAAAGTCCGAGATAATCATTGAGCTGATAATCCGCATTGAAATGAGCCTGCAATGAATACAGGCGTTCCGGGTCGTCACTGTCAGTGTCAAACGTCTCTACGTGATAATATCCCACGTCACCGCTCAGAGACAACCGTGGAGACACATTGAAATATTGTCCGATGCGATAGAACAGCGCACCAGAAAACTTCTCGTCAAGCCCCATATAGTGGCTTCCGATTCCTACGATATTATATGTGGAACGGTTGCGAAATCTCAGCGCACCGTTGATCTTGCTCAGGGTTCCACCGAATGCCATATAGTCGATGCGAGTCTTGGGATTGATGTTTACCAATCCTATCTTGTGGGCTATCGTGTCACGAGTGTAGTTTACCAATCCTATCTGAACGCCACGTGGATGACTCATTGCCACGTTTATCAGTCCTATTTGTGAACCGTTCAACGTGTCAGCATAATTATAGGAAGCCAACTGCAATCCTCTCATGTAACCTGCAGAGATGTTCACTGCGCCTGCCATCTGCAGGCCTTTCTCTACACCAGAGCTGATATTTGTTATCCCACTAATCTGCACTCCTCGCAACTGGCGGTTCATGTTGAACAAAGCCCCGAGTGAGACACCTTTCTGGTTTGTCACAGCGTTCATCAGTCCTATGCCGAAAGAACTGTTGATTGTCGTATCCGGCATGACATTGAAATCTCCCACAGCTACAGGAAAGAACCACAGCTTATGCGTTTCCTGAGCTGATGCGCACAATGCAGAAACCAACATGGCTACCGCTAAGAAAAAGCTCAAAAATCCTTGTCTGACGTATCTCATGATATGAAAATTACCTGGTTGTTGGTTTTCGGTTGTGGGTTGTAGTTCCTGGTTGTGGGTTTTTGGTTAGGTTTGCCTTGCTTAGTGAGAAATTCTCCATTAGAAAAGCTAACCAACCAACGACCAAAAACCTAAAACCAAAAAGCTGAAACTACTTATACTCATCCTTCCTCTTTGGATTCATCGGAAACCATCCCTTCTCTACCCTCTTCTTCTGCTCAAATATTTCGAGGATACTCCATAGGCACGAACAGCCGATTACGCCTAAAACAGGACTCCAGATACTATGTTCGACCAACAAACTTGCTACGATGAAAGCGACTCCCGCAACTGCAAAAGCCCACCAGCATTTTGTTCCAAAATAATATTCTCCCTTTATGACTATCGGGTGGAAAAGTCCTATTACGAGAAACGTCACTACTGCTATTATCAATCCAGAATAATTCATTAATGTTCTTGTTTTATGTTTGTCATAAAAAATGTTTGTCATGCTAATAATCCCAAATCGGTCATTTAGCTATCCGCCACCTAATCGAGTAGGAGGTAAACACTAATCATAGGTGTTTATCTCCTATTTTCGTGTTTACCGACCTCTCACACCACCGTACATGCGGTTCCGCATACGGCGGTTCCTATTTTGGATACCATTCGAGATACGCCTCCATTAAAGTAGCATACCCTGCGGAGCGTAGTTTATTGTTATCTATCGCCC
>CALZJQ010000148.1 GCA_945787895.1 uncultured Prevotella sp.
CTCGTGTTTACAGAGGGTTAAGAACTATTACACCACGCAAAATGACCCATAGGTCCATAAAGATGATAAGTGTTATTCGGAATACTGAGATGTGATATTTATCTATTCAATTTTTTATAAATGATTTTGTATCACTATAATAAAAAACATATGGCAAAGGATTTTGAAACGTTCATGTCTCAACTTCAAGAGACAAACCAAAGTTTGGATTTCTTCTGTGATTTCGATAAGATTTCTCAGAATGTTGAGAATATTAAACTAAGTCTTTGTATGCTAAATAGTTTGATAGGTGCAAAAGACATGAGGAAAGCTGTTGAAACGATATGGTGTCGTGACAAATCGGCTTTCAATGTCATGGACATACTTATAGCTGTTAGAAGTGAAGGCAAGAAAAAGGTTCTTAATTCTCTTGGTAAATGTATCGTTCTTGATACCCTTTTCTCGTCTGTTGATGGAGTTATGGAATATCTTGATAATACAGGGCTTATAGAAATATTCCAGCAACAAAAGGTTAAAGACCTTGTTGATTACGTCTTCGGCATAGAGACAGGTCTTGATACAAATGCCCGTAAAAACAGAAGTGGTCATATTATGGAAGGTATGGTAGCAAAGCTATTTTCAAAGCACAATATCCCATATCGCCAAGAAGTGTATTCAAGCGAATGGTCAGAGATAAACGAAGTATTAGGGGATGATAAGAAGCGTTTTGATTTTGTTGTAGAGACTTCAGATAAAACGTATCTTATTGAGGTTAATTTCTACAGTGAAGGTGGATCCAAACTCAATGAAGTTGCTCGTTCTTATTCAGAAATTGCACCCAAAATCAATTCAGTTCCTGGATTCGAATTCATTTGGATTACTGACGGTATTGGATGGAAGAAAGCAAAGAATAAGCTTCAAGAAGCATATACCATTATCCCGAGTATTTATAATTTGACAAACATTTCTGAGTTCATTAATATCCTATGAAATAGTTTTCTGAATTATAAAGATGGTACATTCATTCTATACTTCTCCGAATGCGGACTTCCTTCTTGCCAACGGTGACTCATTTTGTCTCCTTAATGAATTCAAATTCAGGTTCGACATGATATTTGCCGACCCTCCCTATTTCCTCTCCAACGGAGGGATTTCCCTGCAGAGCGGCAAGGTGGTGTGCGTCAACAAGGGGGAATGGGACAAGGGGAAGACACCCGAGGAAATGACGGAGTGGAACATGGAGTGGCTCGGACTGTGCAGGGACAAACTGAAGGAAAATGGGTCGATATGGATTTCGGGAACGTATCACAACATCTTCTCGGTGGCTGACTGCCTCACCAGACTCGGCTACAGGATTCTCAACGTAATAACGTGGCAGAAGACAAACCCGCCGGCGAATATTTCGTGCCGCTTCTTCACTTATTCCACGGAGTTTGTGATATGGGCGAGAAAGTCGAAGAAAGTGGCGCACAAGTTCAACTACGACGTGATGAAACGTCTGAACGACGGCAAGCAGATGACAGACGTGTGGAGACTGCCTGCCATAGGACGGTGGGAAAAGTCGTGCGGCAAGCATCCCACGCAAAAGCCTCTCTCCCTGCTTACTCGCATCATTCTGGCATCGACGGATGAGGGCGACTGGGTGTTCGACCCATTCTGCGGCAGTGGCACCACAGGCATCGCAGCAAACCTCTGCGGACGCCGCTTCTGCGGCATAGAACGTGAGGAGGAGTTCTGCCTCTTGGCGAAGGCAAGGCGAGAGGAAATAGAAAGCCTGAGGATAAAAGCCGACCTGAAAAACCACATAGCAGACCTCCGCACTCTATCCAAAGACTATACTCAAGACCTCTTTGCGTCAGAACCCTTTACGGACAGAAGAATGCCCTTCGGATAGATAAATTGCTGAAGATTTAACATTTGAAATCCACGAAAAATTTTTTCTTTACAAATATGCGATTCTTTCGTTATTTTTATAAATCGCTGGTATTCAACAATTTGTGGATTTTTAGTGCGTTTTGTAAACATTATCTGGGAGTAAAAGCACCGCTATTGGCATACGAAAGCGCCCCTTTTGCCTTACAATAAGCATGACATTACGTCGTGAAAACTTGCTTATTGTCTGGCGAAAGGGGCGCTTTCGTTGTTTGTGTGGAGCTTTTTCGGTCTTTTTCTGCCTTTTTCTTTGTCGGACAGTGGTTTCTCTTTCCAGATTTCCCTCAGTGAGGTCGAAGAAAATTTCCGCCGGTTTTAACGAATGTGAATATTTGTAAATGCCATAAATGATATATTATTCAGAAGTGTTCCTTGAATAAGGGTACACGTTTTAGGATTTTTATGTTTCCACATTAGCTTGGGCGGGGGATTTTGTGTACATACATCAAACATCCAGGCAGATTTCGCACCTCAAACTACACATGAGGTAAAAAAAGCCATCTTCGCACAACAAATTATCTCACAAGAAAAAAACACTGCGGAATTAAGGGAGAATAAAAAAATCCGCTACTTTTTTTGGAAGTAACGGATTTTTTTACGTTTTGCAACGTCTCCGGTGACTGCCAGCCGGGTATTCACTGGGGCAGAGCTTTATCGTGATGCCCCAATGAAGCTGTCATTCATGCGGCTTTTTTATTGCCCCATGCCTTTCCGGACTCTCTGAAGAAGGTCCCTTTCCGTAAACGAAATGTCCGCCTACGCTTCCCTTTCCTTCTGTTCGCCTACCACTACCTTCACGCGTGAGATACGGCGCTGCTCTTTTTTCAGCACCTCAAAGGTGAGGTTTCTGTAAGAGAGGATTTCGTGAATGCTTGGAAAGTCTCCCTTCAGCTCAAGGAGGAGACCCGCAATGGTGTCTGCATCCCCTACGTCATCAAAGATTTCGTCATCGAGCCTGAGGAGACGGGCAAATTCCTTCAACTGCGTTTTGCCTTCGAAAACGTAAGTATTGTAGTTGAGTTTCGAATACTGCATCTCTTCCTCATCATACTCATCGTTGATTTCTCCGACTATCTCCTCAAGTATGTCCTCAAGGGTAATCAGTCCGCTTGTGCCTCCAAACTCATCGACGACTATTGCAATATGCACCTTATTCTGCTGGAACTCCCTCAACAGGTCGTCAATTTTCTTTGTCTCCGGAACGAAGTATGCGGAACGCACGAGGCTTTGCCACCTGAAACTTGCCGGCTTGTCGATGTGCGGCAGCAGATCCTTGATATACAGCACGCCCGTCACCTTGTCCAGGCTCCCCCGGCATACGGGAATACGGCTGTAGTTATTGTCCACGATACAGCGGAGCACGTCGGGGAACGACGTTTTCACGTCAAGGCTGACAATGTCCTGACGGCTGGTCATCACCTCCCTCGCCATCTCGTCACCGAAGCGGATAATGCCCTGAAGCATACTCTCCTCCTCTCGTATCTCTTCCTTGTCGGTCAGTTCGAGAGCCTGTTCCAAATCATCCACGCTGAGCACGTGGTTCTTGTTCTGCACTATCTTCTCTGCCAGGATGCCGCTTGACAGGAGCACTGTCTCAAGAGGCCAGAACAGCTGCCTGCATATCATGATGCCACCTACGGCATTGCGGCAGAATCCGAGCGGAGAGACCCTGCTGTACACCTTGGGGATAATCTCGCCGAAAAGGAGGAGGAGGAATGTCAGCAGTATCGTCACGCAAAGGAACTGAAGCCAGTAAGCCGACCCGAAATCGACTACCTGTGCAAAAATGTAATTGCACAGCATGATTATCGTGACGTTCACGAGGTTGTTGGTTATGAGTATGGTGGCGAGGGTACGCTCGCTGTCCTGACGCAGCATCTGGATATTCCGGTCACGCGCACTGTGCTCGGGGGAGAGACTTGACAAGTCCTTCGGTGTAAGGCTGAAGAATGCAATCTCCGAACCGCTGGCGAAGCCAGAGAGCAGGAGGAGAGCCAAAACTCCAAGGATGGAGATAATCACGCCCATTGTCGGGGCATGAAACGTGATTTCATGAAAGGAAGAAAAAATATCTGACGAGTCCAAAATGATTATTTCTTATGTTGTTTTGTTGTTTTCTCTACGGTTATGTGGTTTGGTTCGGTTTTACGGTTTTACGGTTATGCGGTTTTTCGGAGGATTGTAACGGCTGATTGTAACTTCCGCACAACCTTATAACCTTAAAACCGTTGTTTTGTTGTGGTTATTCGGGAATCAGCAACATCATTCCTCAAAGGAAGTGCCAGAGGCGGCTTCCTTCTGCGACCTGGGCGTGAGCATTTCCATGCTGTCAACTACAATCTCCGTGGCATATTGCCGCTGTCCCTTAGCGTCATTATATACCCGGTACTTCAACCGTCCTTCCACATAGAGTTTGTCACCCTTGCGCACGTACTGCTCCACAACCTTTGCCAGTCTTCTGTAGAAGACCAGGTTGTGCCAGTCCGTCCTGTCCGGGACCTGAGTGCCGTTGGGCAGGGAATATCCCTTTTCTGTCGTAGCAATACGCAGCTGCGCCACAGCCTGGTCTGCATCGTAATAGTGCACGTCGGGGTCAGTGCCTACATTGCCTATCAGCATTACTTTATTCATAAGCCATTACTTGCAAGTGCCGAGAAACTTGAATGAGTAATTCTTTCCTTTGGCTGACGGAAACTGCGAACGGGAATCTACGCGTTCAACAAGATGATTGACGATTCGCTTGTAGCATTCCATTCCCGATTCTGCTTTCACGCGTGCTGAGAAGACGGTGTCTCTATATTCGCATTTTCCCGTAGAAGGGACAATGAACACACGCTTGAAGCAGAGCGTTCCCTCATACCATCCCGGCTGCACTACGCTGAGGCGGGCAAGCTGCGGGTTTTCAAAACGTGATGCCGAATCAGGAGATACAGGGCGCAGGGCTTTCTTTGCCTTGAAATCCGCCATGTTGGCAGCTTCGGTCTTGATGATGATAAAATACACCCGCGGGCGCACTTTGTACCGCTTGGGATAGTACGCATCAGCTTCTACATATTCACGTATGTCGTTTTCCAAATCAGGGGTCATCTTTATCTCTGAAATGGATGAAAGGAAGTCAATGGCTTCCTCTACGGTAGAAACGAGAATCTCGTTGTCAAAGTATCTGAGGTATAGGTTCATAGTTTCAAAAGTCAGTCTCTGTTTCCGTTGTATTCCAATACTGTCCACTTGGCAGTACGCTGATAAAATACAGGATTACATTTCTCTTGTCTCCTACAATTTATACTGCAGCAAAAAACCTGTACTGCAACAGCAGACAATATCAGTCTGGAAAAAGAATAATCAAAAGATAAACAATAAGAAAACGTATATAAACAACAAAAGCCTCATGACTGAGGCTTATTACTTGTTGGTGAGCGGAAAACGGGACTCGGACCCGCGACCCCAACCTTGGCAAGGTTGTGCTC
>CALZJQ010000149.1 GCA_945787895.1 uncultured Prevotella sp.
CGAGGCAGCCCGCAAGTATGGTTTGCGCTTCGGTGTCAGCAACCATTCTTCTCATGCCTGGCACTGGTATCAGACCGCTTACGGCTACGATGCGCAGGGAGAAAGGGCAGGGGAGAGATACGATGCCTACAACCTTACCGTGGAGAGCGGAAAGGGAAAATGGTGGGAAGGACACGACCCGCAGAAGTTTTACTGTGGATACAATATCGTCATTCCTGACGGCGAGACGGATAAGGACAGGATGAGGAAATGGCATGACGACAATGACGGACAATGGACGGAACGTATTCCGGAGATGAATCCGGAGTTTGCCCGCAACTGGTATCGCAGGTGCAGGCAGCTGATAGACGACTACAAGCCCGACCTCATATACTTCGACGATGAGAAAGACCTCCCGCTGGGAAAGTATGGACTGATGGCGGCTGCTCATTTCTACAACAGCAACATGATGTGGCACGACGGGAAGAATGAAGCCGTGGTGAATGCCAAGCGGCTGTCTGAGGATAAACAGAAAGGAGTGGTGATGGACTGTGAGCGCGGTGCTTTCGCAGACATCTCCCCACGTCCCTGGCAGACCTGCATGTGTATAGGTTCTTGGCATTACGACCGTGGACTCTATGAGAGGGGCGGGTATAAGTCGGTGGAACGTATCGTAAAGACTTTCGTCGATATTGTCAGCAAGAACGGTAATCTCCTGCTCAGCATACCAGTGAGAGGTGACGGCAGTATTGATGATAAGGAGATGACATTCCTCCGTGGCTTCAAAGCGTGGCTTGACGTGCATGGAGAAGCCATCTTCGGCAGTCGTCCATGGAAAGTATTCGGTGAGGGTGAGGTGAAGATGCAGAACAGTTCTTCCTTCGGTGACAATGAGAAGTTGCAGGCATCTCTGAGCGAGAAAGATATTCGTTTTACGCAAAAGGGTGGCTCTGTCTATGCTTTCGTCCTTGGATTTCCGACTACGGAAACTATCTCTGTCCGTTCTTTGGGCAGAAAGTCAAATCAGATGAATGGAAGGAAGATAAGGAGCGTACGTATGCTCGGTACCGACAGGAAAGTACGTTGGCAACAGAAAGATGAAGCCCTTATCATTACCTTGCCCCAGGTGGAGAACACAGGAATGACGGTTTGTTTTGAGGTGAGGTAGGGCAGTACCTGGTTGTGGGTTGTTGGTTGTGGGTTGTTGGTTGGATAGACTCGCCTCTTGGGAAATCTCCATTTGAAAAGCAACCCAACCAACAACCCACAACCAACAACCCACAACCAGGAACAAAATAATCCCCAAAACTTTCCCTCATGTAACAAATGACGTATATCCTACATTTTTTTTCTGCCGGATATGATGCTTTTTTCGTATCTTTGCAGACGAATTTGCAGAAACACATTTGTTCACAAAAAAAATAACAACCTAAAAAAAATGAGACTAAACAACCTAATCATCCCGATTCTATTAGTGGCTATTTCTTTAACGTCAAGAGCGCAGGACAAACTCTATCACAATGAATTTCCGCTATCTGACGTGACTCTTCTCGACGGTCCGCTGAAGCATGCTTGTGACCTCAACGCCCACACGCTGCTCAGATACGACGTAGATCGTCTTCTTGCTCCGTTCCGCAAGGAGGCAGGACTGAAAGAGGTAGCCCCCCTCTTCCCTAACTGGGCAGGACTTGACGGACACGTAGGCGGTCACTACCTCACAGCAATGGCTCTCTATGCCGCTCTCGGCAACAAGGAATGCGAGACGAGGATGCTGTATATGATAAAGGAATTACGCAAGTGTATGGACGCTGCGGAGAAAAATTTCCCTGAATGGGGAAAGAATTATCTCGGGGGTGTGCCAAACAGCAATAAGATATGGAGCACATTCAAAAAAGGTAATTTCTCAGCATTCAATAGTACTTGGGTGCCATTCTATAATCTCCACAAGGTGGAAGCGGGACTGCGTGACGCATGGCTCTATTGTGGTAACGAGGAAGCCAAGGAAATGTTCCTCAGAACTTGTGACTGGCTTATAGATATTGCATCGGGACTGAGCGATGAAGAGCTTGAAAAGCTCCTTGGTATGGAGCACGGAGGTGTCAACGAAGTGCTCGCTGACGCTTATGCTATCACGCGTGACGAGAAGTATCTTGTGGCAGCAAAGCGATATTCTCACAAGTGGCTTCTCAATCCGATGAAAGAACATAATGCACAGCATCTCGATAATATCCACGCCAATACGCAGGTACCAAAGGTAGTAGGCTTTGCGCGTGTAGGTGAATTGTCGCAAGATGCAGACTATCTCGAGGCAAGCAGCTTCTTCTGGCATGAGGTGACCGAAAATCGCAGTCTTTCATTGGGAGGCAACAGCCGTCGTGAGCATTTCCCAAGCAAGGAGTCATGTATCGACTGGACGCAGGATGTTGACGGACTGGAATCGTGTAATACAAACAATATGCTGAAGCTCACGGAAGACCTCTTCCGCATGAACCAGGACAATGCCCTCTATGCAGATTACTACGAAAGGGCTACATTCAATCATATTCTCTCCACACAGCATCCAGAGCACGGAGGATATGTTTATTTTACATCAGCACGTCCGCGTCACTACCGTAACTATTCAGTGCCTAATGAGGCTATGTGGTGCTGCGTAGGGACAGGAATGGAGAATCATGGAAAGTACGGACAGTTTATCTATACTCATTCGGAGGACAGAGTGCTCAGCGTCAATCTCTACACTGCTTCGGAACTTAATTGGAAGCAGGCAGGTGTCGTTATCCGTCAGGAGACGCAGTTTCCGTATGGTGAAACCAGTCGTATAGAGATGAAGAAGGCTACGGGAAAGGCATTCGTGTTGCGACTTCGTTATCCAGGATGGGTCAGAAAGGGAGAGTTTAAGGTGACGGTCAACGGCGAAGTGCTCAACAACAAGAACTGGAATCCTGGAACCTTTGTCGATGTAGCGCGTAACTGGAAGACAGGTGATGTCATTGATATCTCCTTCCCTATGCACGCAAGTATAGAGCGCATGCCCAATGTGCCGCAGTATGTCTCCATTATGTACGGTCCGATAGTCCTTGGAATGAAGACAGGCACGGAAGACCTTCGTCTGCTGCTTTCCGATGATAGCCGTTTCGGACAGATTGCATCAGGACGCAGACTGCCTATTGACAAAGCTCCTTATCTCGTAGCGAATAAGGTGGAGGACATTGCTGACGACCTCGTGCCTGTAGAAGGAAAACCTCTGCATTTCACACTGAAGACCCGCATGGAGAATCCTATTGAAGGAGAACTGCAACCATTCTTTGAGATACACGACAGTCGCTATATGCTCTATTGGCTTGCTCTGGGAGCAAAGGAATATAAAGGATATATCAAGGCATTGGAGCTGGAAGAGAAAGAGCGTGCGGAACTGGAAGCACGCACTACAGACCGTGTGCAGCCAGGAGAGCAACAGCCGGAGAGCGACCATTTCCTTGAGATAGAAGGACAGTCGAACAAGGGTGTGACCAACGATGTCTCTTTCCGCGATGCACGCAATGGAAGTGCGTTCAGTTACCTCATGCAGACAAAGGGAGAGGAGAAACTCAGCATCCGCATCCGCTATTGGGGACAGGACGAATGGCGCACGTGTGAGTATGACCTGTACGTAGATGACACTCTTGTCAAGTCTGTCAACAACTCTAAGAAATGGCGCAGTTCGCAGTGGAAATACGAAACCTACGAGATACCTTCTGCAGCACTCAAGGGCAAGAAACAGGTACGTGTCAAGTTCGTATCCAAACCAGGGCGTCAGGTGGGCGAGATCTACGAGGTGAGGTTGGTGAAGTAGAGATCTTACGATTGTGTGGTTGCAGAGAAATTGCATAAGAGTCTCGCAAACCCCGCAACCACAAGACTCTATGAATAAAACTGTCTCAGTGTCATTTTGTCCTATTCGCAGCAAGATAAATTGTGTTGTGTAAGACATTGTCATTCAGATAAATAGAAAAAGCGTTGATATTACGTTGCAAAAGCTATGCTTTTACCTTGTAATATCAACGCTTTTATCGTGCAATATCAACGCTTTCGTATTGTAATGTCTATGTTGTCTGTTTTGTCCTATTTTGTGGATGCCTACTTATTACTGAAAAGTACAGTCCCATGAAGGTGATGAGGCCGTTGAGCATGAGCAGTTCGTAGCCGAAGCGGTAGCCGAAGGCATGGGTGGTGAGACTGTCGAGTGCGAAGCAAAGCAGGGGTGACGCCATGGCTATGTACGGCACACATCGGTCGTTGACACGTCGGTGCGTGACAAGACCGAAGGCGAAAAGTCCGAGCAACGGACCGTATGTATAGGAGCACATGACGTAGATGGCGTCGATGAGGCTTGTGGAATGGAAAGCCTCAAAGAGGAGTATGCACGCGGTGAAGGCCAGGGCCATGAGTATATGCACGTGGTGGCGCAGTCTCTCGTCGTCTGCCCGCTCTGCCATATCCACGCACCACGTGGTGGTGAGGGCTGTCAGTGCAGAGTCGGCACTGGAGAAGGAGGCGGCCATGAGTCCTATGGTGAAGAAGATGAGCACGGGCGTGCCGAGGACTCCTGTCGCCGCAAACATGGGAAGCAGCTGGTCGCCGTTCTCGGGGAGAGCCATGCCGAGGCGTGAGGTGAGCATCATGAGCATTACTCCGAGACTGAGAAACAGCAAGTTGGCAGGGAGGAAGGCGATGCCGTAGAGCGACATGTCCTTCTGCGCATCACGCAGCGTCCTGCACGTGAGGTTCTTCTGCATCATGTCCTGGTCCAGTCCCGTCATGACGATGACGATGAAGATGCCTGAGAGAAACTGCTTCCAGAAGTTCTGCCGTGAGACGAAGTCGTCGAAAAGGAATATCCTGCCGTGGCTGTCCTCCCACGCCGCGCGGAAGGCTTCGGGCAGGGTCATGTCGAGCCGTCCTGCCACGTTGTATATGATGAGCGTGAGAGCCGTGAATATGCAGAAGGTCTGCAGCGTGTCAGTCCACACTAAGGTCTTTATTCCTCCGCTGCGTGTGTAGATCCATATCAGTGCCACCATGCCTGTGACGGTGACGAAGAAGGGAATGCCGTAGTCGTCAAACACGAAGGTCTGAAGCATGATACATACGACGTAGAATCTCGCAGCCGCTCCCGTCAGCTTCGAGAGGATGAAGAAGACCGCCCCGGTCTTGTACGACCGCGGTCCAAGTCTGTCCCTGAGGTAGGAGTATATTGTGGTGAGGTTCAGCCTGTAATATACGGGCAGCAGGATAAATGCCACGGCAAGGTATCCGAAGATAAATCCCATGCAG
>CALZJQ010000150.1 GCA_945787895.1 uncultured Prevotella sp.
GATTCGAATATCCCCAGCACTTCGTCCGCTTCTTCAAGCAACGCACCGGCATGACCCCGAAGGAGTATCGGAATGCTGGATAAAATTATCTTTTATTAACCACTAATTTCCATTAATACCAATAATCTATACCCCAGTTCGGGATAAAGTATCGATTAGTTATATACCTCAGTTCGGGATGAGAAATAGTCTGTAAAAAAGTTGGTAGTCTCACAAATATTTTGTATCTTTACAGGTGAAATTCAAACAGTTACAAAAACATTTGATATGACTACCGTTTACAAAGTTACAGACTATTTCTTATCCCGAACTGAGGTAGTGATATATAATTCAGGTTCATCTATGTTTGCCACATCCGCCGATAATCCTCGCTGCCTCATCCTTCTCGCTCTGGAATGTGAGCTTGTCAAATATCAGATAGGAATGGCGGGGGTCAACGATGCGCGGTGCCATCAGCCTTAGAGCGGCAAGTTTCTTCTTGCCGAACGAGAAGATGCCCATAATCGATGCGCATTGCTCGCAGGAATAAAACGCACCAAGGCTTGCCACCTCAATGAGGTCCATCTTGCGGTCGTCAAAACTGGTGTTCTTCACCTTCTTATATAATATGGTGAACTTTTCGTCGCTGAGGCAGAACGCTCTTTCTTCCCTCGGTTCATGCTTGCGCCTATAATCCTGAGCCTTGGAGTCAATACAACCCATTGCCATGCAAGAGAGCAGCATAATGATAAATAATTTACTTCTCATGTCAAATACTGTTTTGTTGTCTTTGTGCAAAGGTAATGGGATTTTGTTTATAGGTGGGTTCTATTAATTCCCACCGTCAAAATTATTAATTCTGTAGGTTTGACGTTTTGTCATCTTTTGGTTTCTTTTCGGTACAAATCGTAAGTCTCATCGGTCACGTAGCCCGCTACGCTCCCTCTTCAACTTACAATTTGTCCTCGAAAATAAATCCAAAATATGACAAAGCGAATTAATAGAACCCACCTATAATGCAAGGAACTAATTCTCGAAATAATAGATGAAGATAGCTATGCCCTCGATGGCTTTCTTGCCTGTCTCCTTGATATTCATGGTGAACTTCACCTCTGTCTTCACTGCTCCGCGGAGATTCTGGATGCTCTGCAGCTTGGTGGTGAGGTTGAGGCTCTGACCGGAGAGAACGGGCTGACCGAACTTCATCTTGTCGATGCCGTAGTTGACAAGCATCTTGACGTTGCGCACATCTACTATCTGATTCCATAGATATGGCAGGACGGAGAGAGTGAGATAACCGTGCGCAATGGTAGTGCCGAACTGGCTTTCTGTCTTCGCACGCTCCGTATCCACGTGTATCCACTGATGGTCGAGCGTTGCGTCAGCAAAGAGATTGATGCGTTCCTGAGTCAGTTCTACATAGTCTGACGTGCCGAGTTCCTTGCCTTCATAGCTTGCGAACTCTTCGTAAGAGTTGATTATAAGTTTTTCCATTTCCTTTATTTCTTATTTCTTGTCACACTTCTTGTCACACTTCTTGTCACACTTCTTGTCGCACTTCTTGTCGCACTTCTTGTCGCACTTCTTGTCGCACTTCTTGTCGCACTTCTTGTCACATTTCTTGTCGCACTTCTTGTCGCACTTCTTCTGACAAGTTTTCTCACATTGAGGCTGAGAAACATCTGATGTCGTAGCACTAACGTTGCTTGCCAATGCGAATGATGCCATCATGGCAAGGAATAATAAAGTCTTTTTCATTGCTGTTTTCGTTAATTTGATAAAGGTGGGAATGTCTTTACAAACCTACCATACATATATATCTGTCTGCAAAAATAGTAATAAAACGTGGAAAATTCAAGGATATTACATGATTTTTTTTTATTTGCTACTCATTTCTAAGTATTTTTCGTATCACAATGTTATATATATCCTATAATCTTTGGTAGAAAAGATTTTTTTTTCTACTTTTGTAAAATAAAGAAAAGGAATACGGAAAAAGAACACAATACGACATTATCACCAAGATGACTTTAAGGGAACTCAATATAGGACAATCAGCGGTAATCACTTCCGTAGGAGGTGAAGGGGCACTAAGGCAGCATTTTCTTGACATGGGAATAATCCCGGGTTCAGTGGTGACGCTGAGGAAATATGCACCTATGGGCGACCCTATGCAGCTTCTCGTCATTCCTTCAGCAGGATTGCAACCAGAAAAGGCATTAGAAATGCAAGGCTATGAGCTTACTCTTCGTCTCGCCGATGCAGAAGAAATCGGCATAAACCCCGTACAAAAGCCTGACGATGACGAAAAGAAGAAGCCCGCCTCTGCCGTCGATGCCAATGCTTTCAAGCACGTACATCCGGGCTTTGGTGAGCCGGGCATATACCATGACCCTACACATGAACGCCCTCTGCCGGAGGATGAACTGCTCACCTTTGCGCTCGTAGGCAACCAGAACTGCGGCAAGACGACGCTCTTCAACCAGCTTACCGGGGCTAACCAGCACGTGGGCAACTTCCCTGGTGTCACCGTTGACCGCAAAAGTGGAAAGATAAGGGGGTACAGGAATACTGACGTCACTGACCTGCCGGGCATCTACAGTCTCTCGCCTTATACCAATGAGGAGGTGGTAAGCCGTGACTTTATCCTCAATGAGCGTCCTAAGTGTATCATCAACATTGTGGATGCCAACAACATAGAGCGCAATCTCTACCTTACCATGCAGCTCCTGGAGCTTGGAATACCCATGGTTCTTGCCATAAACATGATGGACGAACTTGAGGGTAACGGCGGAGGTATCGACATCAACGTCATGGAGTCGATGCTCGGAATACCCGTCGTGCCCGTCTCGGCAGCCAAGAATCAGGGCATTTCTGAACTTATAGAGCACGCCGTCCACGTGGCACGCTATCAGGAGGGACCTGCCATACAGGACTTCTGCCCCAAGGAAGACCACGGAGGTGCCGTGCACAGATGTCTCCACGCTATCATGCACCTCATCGAAGACCATGCGAAAAACAAACAGATACCTATCCGTTTTGCTGCCGCACGACTGGTGGAGGGCGACAATCTCATTGCAGCCGCATTGCAACTGTCCTCCAATGAGAGGGAGACCATAGAGCATATACTCTGCCAACTCGAAGAGGAACGCGGTCTCGACCGTGCAGCAGCGTTGGCAGATATGCGTTTTTCATTTATCGCAAGGCTGTGCAGCCTCTCAGTGAAGCATCCTAAGGAGAGCCGTGAGCATCGCCGTTCTGAGCGTATCGACTCTCTCCTGACAGGAAAATACGCAGCCATCCCCACGTTCCTCGGCATCATGGTAGCCATTTTCTGGCTTACGTTCGACGTGATAGGAGGCACA
The DNA here is from genome assembly GCA_945787895.1 of uncultured Prevotella sp. Lineage (GTDB taxonomy): Bacteria > Bacteroidota > Bacteroidia > Bacteroidales > Bacteroidaceae > Prevotella. Next base: position 3,345 of record CALZJQ010000150.1, read on the forward strand.
TTGCAGGGGTTGCTCGAAGAGGGAATAGCGCGGTTCATGCAGGCCTCCGATGAAGCAATGGTCAGTTGGGAGGTAGATGACACGGTGCGCTCGCTCATTATCGACGGCATTTATGCAGGAGTAGGGTCGGTGGCATCCTTCGTCCCCATCATCGTCACGCTCTTCTTCTTCCTCTCCATGCTCGAAGACTCCGGCTATATGGCCCGCATAGCGTTCGTCATGGACCGTCCGTTACGTCGCATCGGACTCTCAGGACGCTCCATAGTGCCGCTGCTTATAGGCTTCGGATGCTCCGTGCCGGCAGTCATGTCCAGCCGCACGCTGCCGTCATTGCGCGACAGAAGGCTCACTGTACTGCTCACGCCATTCATGTCGTGCACGGCGAAACTGCCCATATATGCTTTCTTCTGCGCCGTCTTCTTCCCGGAAAATGCAGCCCTCGTCATGACAGGACTATACATCCTCGGTATCGTAAGCGGTATCATCGTCGCGCTCCTCCTCAAGCATACCACTTTCAGGGGAGAGGCAGTGCCGTTCGTCATGGAACTGCCCAACTATCGTATGCCGTCCCTGCGTTCCACCATGTTGCTGCTTTGGGAGAAGACAAGCGACTTCCTGCAGAGGGCTTTCACCGTCATCTTCATGGCGACAATACTGATATGGTTCCTGCAAAGCTTCAGTTTTCATCTGCATCTCGTGGATAATCCTGACGAGAGCATATTGGGAATAATAGCCGATTTCATCGCTCCTGTCTTCTCTCCCGTAGGCTTTGGCGACTGGCGTGTATGCACATCGCTCATTTCGGGCTTCCTCGCAAAGGAGAGCGTGGTGAGCACTCTCAGCGTGCTTTATGGCGACATGACAGCCATCAGCACTGCTCTCTCAGCAGCATCAGCCGCCTCCCTCCTTGTCTTCTGCCTCATTTATACGCCGTGTGTAGCCGCCATAGCGTCCATAAAGAGGGAACTCGGCATGCGCTACGCCCTCTACGTCGTCATAGGGCAGTGCGTGATAGCATACCTCCTTGCCCTCCTTGCCTACAACATATTCTGACCGTAATTGCATAAAACGACGGCAGGGAACGACTGTATGAAACAGGAAAACAAAAGAAATCAAAAGGAAAGAAAGGTAATCAACCCCTTGCAACATCCCCAAATACCACCAAAATGAACGCGGCAAGCATCATCCTCCTGACCCTGACGGTCATAGCATTCATGGCGGCAGCCTATTTCCACTATTTCAGGAAGAAAGGAAAAGGCAGCTGTTGCAGCGATTCCTGCAGCGATTCCTGCAAGGGCTGCTCGCTGCGCGACAGCTGCAACCGTGCAAGGTAGAAGCTGTACCTCTCGTGCGGCATGAAAAAAAGGAAGTCTTTAGGGGCACCCGAATAGTGATGCTCTTTGACGAGGACATCGAGGACAATCCCGCAGCCATCACCATGCCGCAGGGCGACACTCATGCCCCGATGTGATTTACGACCTTACAGACCGCAAGGTCAGCGGCAACGTCTCCCGCGGACTCTACATTGTCAACGGAAAGAAACGTGTGGTAAGATAGATTGTGAAATAGCTTTCCTGCCGTTTCTCTGGTGCCGGACAGTGTTTTTGCATTTTTAACTCCAATTTCTTGCACGTTTGGAAAGAAATGCGTAGCTTTGCGCCATGATTTAAACCATCGGCTATCATGGCAAAGAGCGAGAGCAGATATATCAATATACTGACAGACTACGGTTTCAAGCGTGTCTTCGGTGATGAGGAGGTGATGAAGGCCTTCCTGACCGACCTGCTGCAACCCAAGTCACCCATCAGCAAGATTACGTTCCTGGACAAGGAACTTGACGGTCTGTCACAGTACGAACGTGGCGTGGTCTATGACCTCTTCTGTACCATGGAGAACGGTGACGAGTTCA
>CALZJQ010000151.1 GCA_945787895.1 uncultured Prevotella sp.
TCTTGTTGTTTTGTTATTTGTCTTCGCAAATGAGGGATGCTATCAACAAAATAACTAAACAACAAGACAACTAAACAACAAATTTCAGACAAACAACTAAACAACAAAACAACTCGATTGTTAATTCCGTGCAAAGTTACTAATAAGAATTCATATTCGGGCATAATATCACGGGAAATTGTAATTTTCTATTCATAGAAAGGTGATAAGAGCGGGCATTTTTTGTCTATATCAATTATTTTTTATAATTTTGCACTTCAAAAAAACAACGAAGCAGACCTCTACGAATATGCATGAAACGATGAACTCTGAATTGGAAAAAGGTGTACTCCGACGAAGCCTGCTGCTCCTCGGACAGCATAATATGCACCGCCTTGCCACTGTCAAAGTGATAATATTCGGCATCGGAGGTGTAGGCTCCTGGTGTGCAGAGAGCCTTGTCAGGTCAGGTATCAGACATCTGTCTATCGTCGATGCCGACACCGTCTGCATCACCAACTGCAACCGCCAGCTGATGGCGACGGTGAAGACGATTGGCGAACCCAAGGTGGAAGTGATGAGACAACGTCTTCTCGACATCAATCCCAACGCTGAGATAACTGCCATCCAGCGGCTCTATTCCAAGGAGACGGCAGAGGAGTTTCACCTTGAGGACTACGATTTCGTCATCGATGCCATCGACTCCCTGAAGGACAAGGCAAGCCTCATCCTCCATGCGACAAGCATTCCTACCGTCACGCTGTTCTCTTCGATGGGAGCCGCGCTGAGGATAAACCCATGTCAGGTGAAGGTGGCAGAGTTTTGGAAGGTCAGGAACGACACCCTCGGAGCTGCACTGCGCAAGAAACTGAAGCGTGCCAAGACCATACCGCAACAGAAATTCCTCTGCGTCTATAGCGAGGAGCTGCCATTGGATAATCTGGGAAATGAGCCCCAACGAGAAGAAGCCTTTACTGACCAACGCCTGCAAGAGCAAGCGACACTGATAAAGAAAGCTCAAACGAATGGTTCTCTCAGCCATATTACAGGCATTTTCGGCTTCACATTAGCAGGACTTGTCTTGCAGAAATTGTATTCTCCTGCTTAGTCACACGTCGCTATCGTCATTCTAAAAAATACGCACAAGTCAGATATTGCGGTATGACAACTTATCTTATACCTTATATGTAGGTGTACATATAATATATTTATTACTAATTCAAAAAAAGCAACATGCAGAAAACTGTTTTCCGTGACCGGGAAATCTTCCGTTTCAAGCATTTTTCACGCAAGGGTTATGCCCTTATGGCGTGCTTGGGACGCGAAGTGCTCGTCTGCACTCTCAGCGTTGCCACCCTCAATCATGCCAAGGCAGAGGGTATCAGCGTACGTGGGGAGGTGGCTGAGGATTCTCTTTCCCGATCCGAACTGAAACTCGACGAGGTGGTAGTGACCGGCTCACGGGTGCCGCTGACACTGCTTGAGTCAGCAAAAATCGTTTCTGTCATCACGCGCGAGGACATTGACCGTGCGGCGGCAGAGAGTATCAACGACATTTTGAAATTAGCCACAGGCGTGGATGTCCGTCAGCGCGGTGGCTTTGGTGTACAGACGGACATCTCTGTTCGTGGAGGAAACTTTGACCAGATTACCATCCTGTTGAATGGTGTCAACATTTCTTCCCCCCATACCGGGCATCTTTCGGCAGATTTTCCCCTTTCTCCGGATGACATAGAGCGCATCGAAGTGCTTGAAGGTCCTGCGGCAAGGGTTTATGGCACCTCTGCTTTCAATGGAGTGATAAACATTGTCACCCGCAGGAATGACGAAAGACAGGTGCATCTCACGGGAGGACAATACGGATATGCAGGCGGAAACGCTTCGTTTGGAGCGACATTGGGCGGCTTTCATTCGCAGTTGGCGGGCGGATATACCCGTTCTGACGGTGCTACGCCCAACAGCAGCTTCTCCTCTACCCGACTCTTCTACCAAGGCACAGCCGAGATAGGAAACAATGTGAAGGTCAACGGACAGATAGGTTACAGCTACAAGCCGTATGCCGCCAACACTTTCTACGGGGCATCCAGCACAGACCAGTGGGAAAGCAACGAGAGATGGATGGCGGCTGTCGGGGGAGACATAAAGTTAGGGAAGCTGCATCTCTCTCCGCAACTTTATTTCAACCGCTGGTACGACCATTATCAGTGGCATAAAGACAACCCTGCGGGCGAGAATTTCCATAAGGTAGATTCAAAAGGGGCTTCCCTTAGCGCATGGATGGAAAGCCTTTTGGGCAGGACTTCCCTCGGCATCGAGGTGAGGGATGAGCGCATTCGCAGTACAAAGTTGGGCAAACTGCTCCCTGAAGACGAATGGCAGGCTACTGGCGGACACGATGGAGAGAAGGACAAACTATACAAATATCGCGACCAGCGTACCAACGTCTCGACATTCATAGAGCATGACGTATTGCTTTCACGATGGACATTGTCCTTGGGAATGCTTGCCAATCTCAACGACGGACTTGACACTAAATGGCGTTTCTACCCTGGAGTAGATATAAGTTTTCGCCCTTCTGAGCATTGGAGGTGGTTCGCTTCGTGGAACATGGGCCTACGTATGCCTACGTTTACCGACCTGTATTACAGCGGTTCGAACATCGAGGGCAACTCCAATCTAAAGCCTGAGAAGACCACCGACTGGCAGTTGGGAGGCAAATATCAGGCAAAAGGCTTCTCCATTGAGGCGCAGGCCTTCATAAGTCACAAGAAAGACATGATAGACTGGGTCACCTATCGTGATGCAAACAATGTATCTGACGGAATTTTCCACTCCGTCAACTTCCAGATGGAGAACAGAGGCGTGGAGGTTTCTGCACAACTGCTCCCGAGAGAGATGTTTTCAGACAACTCGCTGATTCGCAAAATCGGGCTGAAATACAGCTATATTTACGAAGAGTCAGACTACGACGTCGATGTCATATCAAGCAAATATGCCATGGACTACCTCCGTCACAAGCTGGTACTCAGTGCAGACGGCAGGATATGGAAGCGTCTGAACCTGAGCGTCTCATGGCGCTGGCAAGACAGGACAGGGGCTTACAACCCATCATACGCCTTACTCGACGGCAGGTTGTCGTGGGATGCGCCTCGCTGGTCGGTCTATATAGACGGCTCCAACATCCTTGACAAGGAATATTATGACTATGTCAGCATACCGCAGCCAGGCTCCTGGTACCGTTGCGGAGTAAGGATTTCATTCTGACCGCAACCCTTTTACCCTGCATTATCCATACCCATTCCCTTGAATAATGCAGGTAGCCAGACTTGAACGCCTGTCGGAGACAAACGAAAAGTCGTGGAAACCTGTTCTCGTAACAGATTTTCCACGACTTATTGTTTTCCCGCCTGTGCCGTTTCCTGCATCAGTCCAAATGGAACACTTCCCTGACAGGTATGGTAATGGGAGAATTGTCCTTGGGATTTACCTCCATAATATCTGCCATCATGTCCCACCATTTCTGTGTTATAGGGTCGATACCGTTGGATGTATCCTGTGAGTTCCCTTCACCCTCACACTCCTGATAGCCGAAGAGAATGTTGGTATCCTTATCCCAATAGATGGAATAGTTGCTCACTCCGCTGTCCTTTATCATCTTTACCAGCTCAGGCCAGATGGCGGCATGGCGTTTCTGGTATTCTTCCTCGCATCCTGGCTTGAGGAACATCTTGAATGCAAATCTTGTCATAGTATCATGTTTATTGTTTACTTGCAGAACTGCCGGCGCCTCATCCTACGATTCCCATATTGGACTCAAGGACTGAGATGACGGTTTCAAACTCTTTATCTTTCTTTATTCTCTCGGTGACAACCTGTATGCTGTGAAGCACCGTCGAGTGGTCTCTCCCCCCCATACACCGTCCGATGCGTGATGCCGGCATACGGATGTGCTTGTCAGCAAAGTAGATGATTACCTGGCGGGGCAGCACCACCTCTCTCTTTCTCGTCTTACCTTTGACAGCCTGCTCGCTGATTTCGTAGTGCTTGCATACACATTGTATTATGTCATCGAGTGTCAGGGCCTGCTCGTCAATCTTCACTGCGCGCTTCACCACCCTTTCCACGAAGCGCATGTCAATGTTGCAGTTATAGACCACGCTGTAAGCCATGAGGGAATTGATGACTCCCTGCAGGTCTCTCACACTACCATTGGCATTCTCTGCTATGTATTTCACCACGTTGGCAGGGATATTCAGTCCGTCACGATTGATTTTTTTTGTCAATATGTCAATACATAGTTGCACATTAGGCTTTTCCAGTTCTGCCACCAATCCGCATGAAAACCTGCTTATCAGACGATCCATCATGCCCGACATCCTTGCTGGTGCGCAGTCGCTGACGAGGATGATGCGCTTGGAATTGCGGAAGAGGTGATTGAAGATATGGAAGAAAGTCTCCTGAGTCTTTGGAGAAGAAGTCCATTCCTGCACGTCATCGACGATGAGCATGTCGATAGTCTGGTAGAAAGCGATGAAATCGTTGATCTTTCCTTTCAGCTGCGCATTGACAAACTGCACCTGAAACGTGCGTGCGCTGACGTAAAGGACACGTTTTGTAGGGTATATCTCCTTGCATCTGATGCCTATCGCATTGACAAGATGTGTCTTGCCACATCCAGAAGGTCCGAAGATAAAGAAGGGATTGAACTTCGCTCCCTGCGGATGTTCTGCTATGCTGAGTCCTACGGAGCGGCACAGTTTGTTGGACTTTCCCTCCACATAGTTGCTGAAAGTCTGTCTGAGATTGAGCTGCGAGTCTATCTCCGGCAAGTTGCTGACAGGAGCTGAGCCCGGTGCGAGCATGAGTTTGTTGTCATTGCGTGAGAAAGCCGCCTTTGCAATGCCGTCAGGACTTTCAGTATCTACTGCGCCTTCAACCCTCAGTCCGTAGCCTTTTGGAGTACGTCTTGCCTTGCCTTCATCATTCTCTTCGGATATGGTCTTCCTTACCACGGTGATATGCCATGATAGAGTAATCCGTCCGAAGGTGTTGATGATGGCAGTACGCAGATGGTCAATATAGTTTTTTTCTATATACTGACTGATGAAATCACTTGGCACCTGCAGCGTGAGGACATTAGTAGCCGGTGCGAAGGACTCAAATTCTACATGAGAAAACCATTTATCATATTCAACCTCTTCGATGTTGGCCTTGAAATATGCCTGACATGAAGCCCACAGGGCACGAGATTTCTGCATTTGTT
>CALZJQ010000152.1 GCA_945787895.1 uncultured Prevotella sp.
GCATAGTTGGCAACCTTCGCGGTAGCCGAATCGCGATAGCTGAATGTAGCGGGCGTTTCACCAACCTCGGTAATGGACGCGAGATCGAAATAATCGAAACATTCACCGTCCGCATAACCGCTCATGCCCGGAGTAATGTTGGCCGCCTCGACCGAAAGCGGGAACCCGTCATCTTCGACAACATCGTCCACATTGCCGTGTATGTTGGTTCGAAGCCATTGCTCAGCAGAGACTACCGCAAGACAGACTTCACGTCATTGGTACCGGCAGAATACATTGCCCGCTGCATCCTCTCGGATATTTCTATCGAAAAAGCGGATGACAAGGGAGTACACTTCACAGCGATCCTCACCGAACCCGATACGTTTACGAGTTACCAGATCAACCTCATCATTGACAAGAATGGTAAGACTTCCATGTCAATCTGATTCATTTTCCAAATCATGAGAAAGACGTTCAACGGGAAGGAACTGTGTGTCAGGCTGAAAGAACACATCGTAACCCACCGTCATTACAGGGATGTTGACCTGAGCCGGGAAAAGGTGGCGAAAGAGTTCGGGATTCCAAAAGCCTATATCTCCAGAGTGATGAGGGAGAACAACGGATGCAGTTTTACCGAATATGTCAACAGACACAGGATAGAATACGCCTGTACTCTTCTCCAATCGCCCGCACATACTGAATACACGATAGAGGAAATTGCCTTTTTGTCCGGATTCTCATGTCGGATGTCATTCTACCGGGCATATAAGAAGGAATTGGGAACTACCCCGCCAAACAGGACAAGGCAGAAAAAGCGTATTCCATGAGAATTACTTTTTTAGGTTATAAGTTGTTGGGGGTTATACGGTTTTTCGGTTATGTGGTTATACGGTTGTTCGGAGGATACAATCAGCCTCATCAAACCTCCGTTTGAAATTCGCGTTTCTTGTTTGAAATCGACTCCATTGAAAAGCCAGACAACTAAACAACAAAAATTACAAAACAACCAAAGAAGTTGAACCTTGCGAAAAAGATACACACACAACATGCAAAACAGGATTAATGATAGATTCGCTGACATTCAAATTTTGAGATACGGTCTTCCTGACTTTGACATCCTTTCCCTGCAACAGAAGATATATATATATTATCTGTCTGAAGCCACACTGTGGGGAAGGGACATTACATTCGACCAGTTTGGAAAATACAACCTTGCCATAAGGAAGACTCTTGAAACCGTATATTTGGCAAACAAGGACAAAGAGACTTCCGACAACTTTGCCTATCTGACAGAATATCTTAAAAGGGTATGGTTCTCCAATGGCATTTACCATCATTATGGCTGTGAGAAATTCAAGCCATTGTTCACGGAAGAATATTTCAGGGCTATCGTCAAGAGTAGTTATCAATGTATGGGACTAAACAATGCAGAAGAAACACTCGAGGAAATATGTCCTATAATATTTGATTCCAGTATATTACCCAAAAGAGTAAACAAGGCCGACGGATTGGACATCGTAAAGTCTTCCGCTTGCAATTATTATGATGGGGTGAGCCAGCAGGAAGTGGAGGACTTCTACTCCCAGCTTTCTTCTGATGATGATTTCCGGCAACCTTCCTATGGTCTCAACTCTACGCTTTGCAAGGATTCTAAGGGAAACATCAAGGAAACAGTATGGAGAATAGGAGGCAAATATTCCCAAACCATTGAGAAAATCGTAGAGAATCTCAAGACTGCATCCATCTACGCAGAGAACATACAACAGAAGAAAGTAATCAGCACGCTCATCGACTACTACACGACAGGCGACCTCCGTACCTTTGACCTATATTCCATTGAATGGCTGAAGGAACTTGACGGAATGATTGATTTTGTCAACGGATTCATAGAGGTCTATGGTGACCCTTTGGGAATAAAGGCATCATGGGAAGGTATCGTAGAGTATAAAGACATGGGAGCCTGCCACCGTACACAAACGATTTGCAGCAATGCTGAATGGTTTGAAAGACATTCGCCTGTAAATCCTTTGTTCAAGAAAGAAAAAGTGACCGGAGTGACTGCCAACGTCGTATGTGCCGCAATGCTTGGCGGTGACGAATATCCATCTACTGCCATCGGCATAAACCTCCCCAATGCAGATTGGATTCGTTCGGAATATGGCTCAAAAAGCGTCACTATCAGCAACCTCACCGCAGCCTACAGCAAGGCATCTCAGGGTAACGGCTTTTTAGAAGAATTTGTCATTGACAAAGAAACAATCGCTATGATAAGGAAGTATGGAGACAAGTGTGACGACCTGCATACCGACCTGCATGAATGCCTTGGACACGGCAGCGGAAGGTTGCTGCCCAATACAGACCCGAACGCCTTGAAAAACTACAGCAGCACAATAGAAGAGGCCCGGGCTGACCTGTACGGCCTGTATTACATTGCGGACAGGAAAATGACAGAATTGGGACTGCTTGACGACGAGGAAGCCTACAAGGCATCTTATTACTCATACATGATGAATGGCCTGCTGACCCAGACTGTACGGATAAAGGAAGGTGACGACATAGAGGAAGCCCACATGAGAAACCGTGCGATAATCGCTCATTGGTGTCTTGAACACTCTGAGGGAGCAGTGGAGATTGTGAAGCGTGAGATAAAAACTGATGAAGGCATCGCAGTCAAGTCGTATCTCCGTATCAACGACTACAAGAAACTGAGAAACCTCTTTTCCCTACTGCTGGCTGAGGTTCAGAGGCAGAAGAGCGAAGGAGATTACGAGGCTGCACGGAATCTCGTAGAGAAATACGGAGTGAAAATTGACAGAAACCTCCATCACGAGATTCTTTCCCGTTACAAGAGACTGAATATTGCTCCTTACAAGGGATTCCTGAATCCTCGTTATGTCCTGAAACGTAATTCGGACGGAAATATTACGGATGTCGTTCCTGATTTTTCCGAAACGTATGAAGAGCAGATGCTGCGTTACGGCAGAGAATATTCCCTCCTCTCATAATTATACCACGATAAACACTTGATTATCAACACCGAAAACAACAAGCCATGCAAGATAAACTGAAGAAAATAAAACAATCGTTCCGCCAACTGATGAACGGAGTGACTGCGCAGTCATTAAGAGACAAAGGACTGGAATATCACCTCAACTGGGGTGTCAACGTCCTTCACCTTAGAGAAATGGCAGAAGAATACGATAAGGATTTCAGTCTTGCCCTTGCCTTATGGAAAGAAGACGTGAGGGAATGCAAGATCCTGGCTACGATGCTGATGCCCGTGGAAGAATTTTCCAGCGACATTGCGACGCTGTGGATAGAGCAGTTACGCTCTCAGGAGATTGCCGAGCTCCTCTGCATGAATATTCTCCAGCACGTTCCGTATGCCAGCGACATGGCTTTTCAGCTTCTTGCAGAAGAACGTGACCTGCCAAGGCTCTGCGGCTTCTGCATCCTTGCCCACCTTTTCTCACGTGCCATTGAACCAGACGAGAGAGACATCAACGAGTTTGTCGATCAGGCTGTATGCGCCTTGCAGGACAGTTCGCTGTCCCTGCGCCACTCTGCCCTCAATGCAGTCCAGAGATTTGCAGGTATCGGAGAAATGTATTCGAAGATAGCACGTGGAGCATTACGTCCCTTAGACCTTGATTTTCTCCTCTAACATATAGAGCAGGAACTGCACGTTTCCCAGCAGATACCTGCGCCACATCCTGCGGGGCTCTTTGACGAGACGGTAAAGCCATTCTAATCCGGCTCTCTGCCAGGCTTCCGGCGCACGTTTTACGGTGCCTGCAAAGAAATCGAAGACGGCTCCTATCGTGCCTATATGACAATTCACCTCAAGCCTGTCAATGTGCGTATAAGCCCATTTCTCCTGTTTGGGCGCAGTCATTCCTACCCAGAGCAGGTCGGGATTTGACTGGTTTACTGCATTTATCATCTTCTCATCATCCTCCTTGTCAAAACAATCCTTGTACGGAGGCGAGAAGGTATCGACGCAGATATTGGGGTACTCCACTCCCACCCTTTTGCGTATGAGTTCAAGCACGTTGTCGCTTGACCCGAGGAACATCACCTTTCCGCCCTTTCTGTTTGTCCGCTCCATCTCATAGACGAACAAATCCCAGCCTGCAATGCGTTCTGCAGGCTGAGACTCAGCTCCTATGAAACGGCATGCCTTGACGATGCTGATGCCGTCAGGAATGAGGATGTCGCTGTTTTTCAAGGCTTCTGCAAACAGTGCGTCCTTCCGAGCATTGACATAGGAGAAAGCGTTTATCGTGTTGATGAGCAGTTTCCCGTCTGGAAGGTCAGCGAGAAAAGCTTTTCTGCATAGAATGTCAAGATGTTTCAGCCGCATCATTCACCATCCATTTCTGTATCTTCCAACGTGAATGCCGACGAACCGTCAAAGCAGTGTGTACAGATTTGCTCTTTCGGCAATCCGATAGCATCTACAAGGGTCTCCAACTTTGAAAATTTCAGACTTGAAAGGTTGAGTCTCCTTGCAATCTCGTCCACCATTTTCTGGTATTCAGGGGAATCGGTCTTGGCATAGGCTTCCACGTTTTTGTTCATGTCACCCTCGAAATCCTGTATTATCCTGCGGGTTATCAGCTCCAGTTCAGATTTTGACGCACTGAAATTGATGAAGGGACAACCGTATATCAGTGGCGGGCAGGCAATGCGCATGTGCACCTCCTTTGCTCCGTCCTCTATAAGTATCTTTGTATTGTCGCGTAACTGCGTTCCACGCACGATGGAGTCGTCACAGAAACAGCAGCGCTTTCCCTTGAGCATCTCCTTGTTGTGGATGAGTTTCATCTTTGCCACGAGGTTGCGCATCTCCTGATTGCTCGGAGTGAACGAACGCGGCCACGTAGGGGTATATTTGCTGATGGTTCTCTGATAAGGGACATGATGTCCGGCAGCATATCCTACAGCCATGCCTATTCCGGAATCAGGAATGCCGCAGACGCAATCCACCTCAGTGTCATCCTGCTCTCCCATCACCCGTCCGCACTCGTTACGCACGCATTCCACGTTGCGGTTCTCGTAACATGACGTAGGGAAACCGTAATATACCCACAGGAATG
>CALZJQ010000153.1 GCA_945787895.1 uncultured Prevotella sp.
CCAGGCCGCTATGAGGCAGATAGAACTCAAGGACTATGCCTCAAAGTTCTCGCTCGCAGACCTGCCGGTAGTGAAGGTGGGCATAAGCTTCGACCCCGAACGCCGCACCATTGGAGAATGGAACATAGAGAAGTAAGGACTCTCCTGAAGTGATGAGGAAATAGGTTGACAAGAAAATGCAAAGAGGACTGCAAATGGCATGGTTTTGAACATACCGCTTGCAGTCCTCATCTGTATATATCCGTCTTTGTGGATTACTTTGCTCCCGTCTGTAAGACAGAATGCCGTCCCTGCCACATTTCTCTGAAAAGACGACTCCATCCTTTCACCTTTTTCCTGCCAACCATGCAGTTGCCCTTTCACAATGCAGACAAGCAGTAGCCCTCATGTTCCATTTTGTTTCCCCAGCATAACATTTTGCAGTCTTTTTCACTCCATTAGTCAGATAATTCATGACATTATGTGTCGTTTTCGGATTTATTGAGTAACTTTACAGGCTGAAACTGATTACATGAAAAGGAATAAAAGCAAGAAAATTCAATCAAAAAAACATATACACCTATTTATGAACAAGATTTACACTGTATCACTTGCCTTCTGTCTTTCACTGACATCGATGGCACAAGAGAAATTCGAATTGGGAAAACCTAATGACGAAACCTATCGTTACCTCGATGAATATGCTGCCCTGAAAGACTATATCAACAGAGAGAAATATCCAAGTTTCCGCATGGGTATTGCGACTATCGTCAGTGACTATATCAACAACCAGACGATGCGGAAACTCGTCAACTACAATGCCAACGAGACCGTGGCAGGCAATGCCATGAAGATGGCAAGTTGCGTCGATAACAACGGCAACATGAACTTTACCACAGTGAAGAACTTTGTCAATACAGCTACCAATGCAGGACTTGAGGTCTATGGACATACACTTGCATGGCACTCGCAGCAACCAATAGGATGGCTACAGAAACTGCTCGCCGATAAGAAAGTAGAAGGCGAGGAAGTATGGGCAACTGTTACCCAAAAAGATTTCACCACCAACAAGACCGTAGGTTGGAAAGCCGATGAATCCGCCCATGGCTACACCATCAGTTTCGATTCCACGAACGGACTTATCGTAAAGACAACAAAATCATACCCCTGGGAAGTTCAGTTTATTGCCATGGACAATATATCCCTTACAAAGGGCAAGAAATATACAATGACCATGACCGTAAAGGGAACCGGCTCGGGAAAGTTGGACGGCAGACTTGGCGACTGGAGCAGCGGAGCCAGTTTCAATGTCAGCTTCAACACTGAATGGAAAGACGTGCAGGTGGAAATCACGCCGACGATGAACAGCAATTTCATCCTGTTGCACGTTCCAAGTTACATAGGCAGCGTATATATCAAGAACATAAAGTTCGAGGGATATACGGCGAAGACCGTCCCCCTCACGCAGCAGGAGCGTCATGACACGCTTGTGTGGGCAATGGACAAATGGATAAAGGGAATGATGCAGGCCTGTGGCGGCAAGGTCAAGGCATGGGACTTGGTGAACGAGGCAATATCGGGCGGAGGCAACGACGGCGATGGTTTCTACACCCTGCAACATTCTGAAGGCTATAACCCCAATGGCACATGGGACGTGGGAGGCGACGCATTCTACTGGCAGGACTATATGGGCGACCTCGAATATGTGCGTCAGGCTGCACGTCTTGCACGAAAATATGGTCCGGAGGACATCAAGCTCTTCATCAACGACTACAATCTGGAGTCTGACTGGGATGACAACAAGAAACTCAAGTCGCTCATCAACTGGATAAAGAAATGGGAGGCCGACGGCGTGACAAAGATTGACGGTATCGGCACACAGATGCACATCAGTTGCTTTGAGAGCGAGTCGATACTGAATAACATCAAAAAGCACATCACCAATATGTTCCAACTGATGGCCAATTCGGGCAAACTTGTACGAGTAAGCGAGTTTGACATGGGCTATGTACGCGGTTCCAACCGCTGGGGCTCATCATCCAAGACTACAGAATTGACAGAGGCTGAACACAAGAGAATGGCAGACTTCTACGAATGGATTGTCAAGGAATATCTCCGTATCATTCCAGCCGACCAGCAGTGGGGTATCTGCCATTGGTGTCCTACTGACGCACCCTCAAACAGTGGTTGGCGCGGTGGCGAGCCAGTAGGTATCTGGGACCTCAACTACAACCGCAAGCACGTCTATGCAGGATGGGTACGCGGCTTTGGCGGCATAGTAAGCGGCATTGACAATATAGAAGATAATGACACACAAGCCGTGAAAGGCATCTACGATATCCACGGCAGACGCTTTGCCGACAATACAGACATCTCTACCCTACCAGCTGGTTTTTATATCGTAAACGGCAAAAAGATGATAAAGAAATAACAACGAAGGAAACACCCTCAATCAAAACAAAAGAGACTCTTCGACCAGATTGCTCAAAGAGTTGACGCTCTCAGGGCTGACGCTCTTCGACCAGGTCAAAGAGTCTCTCTTTTCACAAGAAATAACTAACGAAAGAAAATCCACCATGCTACACAAACAACTACTGACACTATCAATAGCAATGCTCGCCGTAACAGCATCAGCGCAGAGCACAGCAAGGCACTTCACACTCAAGAACTCCGCTGACGGAGAGTCGGAACTGACCGTATATCTCCCTACAGAAGAAGCCTTGAAGAAAAGCAACGGACGCATCATCGTAGATTGCCCGGGAGGAGGTTACTCCCACCTCGCCATGCAACATGAGGGACATGACTGGGCAGAGTTCTACAATGAGCAAGGCATCGCACTTGCAGTACTCAAATACCGTATGCCGAAAGGCGACAGAAACATACCTCTTTCAGATGCCTATAACGCCATCCGCACCGTGAGAGACAGTGCAAGAGTGTGGCACGTAAACCCCAACAACGTAGGCATTCAAGGATTTTCTGCCGGAGGACACTTAGCCAGCGCAGTATCCACACACGCACCACTGTCCGTTCGTCCTGACTTCTCCATCCTCTTCTACCCCGTCATCTCCATGAACGAACGCATCACACACAAAGGTTCATGCGTAGGATTTCTCGGCGACAAGCGGAGCGATGAGCACCTCGTCAAGGAATGGAGCAGCGACAAAGCTGTAAGACGCCACCTTGTACCACCTACCATACTTATCCTTGCAAATGATGACCGCGTAGTACCACCTGCCACTAATGCCGCAGCATACTACACGGCAATGCGCAACGCAGGAGCCTCATGCTCTATGTTTTGCTACCCTTCTGGCGGTCACGGCTTCGGTTTCCGCAACTCATGGAAGTATCATGAGTTGATGAAGATGGAACTGAAACAATGGCTCGAAGACCTCAAGATGCCAGCAGACACCGCTCTTCGCGTGGCTTGTATCGGCAATAGCATCACCGACGGACACGGCATCGACATGTCGGACGAAATAGGTTACCCCGCCAACCTCGGCAAGATACTCGGCAATGGCTATGCAGTAAAGAACTTTGGAGTCAGTGCGCGCACCATGTCTTCCACAGGCGACCACCCATATCAGAAAGAACCAGCATGGCAAGCGTGCAAGGAATGGCAACCAAACATTGTCGTAGTAAAACTCGGAACCAATGATACCAAACCCTACAACTGGCAGACAGCAAAGGACAATTACATAGAAAGTATGCGTGCACTCGTAGATACCCTGCGCACCATGCCTACCACCAAGCGCATCATACTCTGTGCTCCCATACCTGCCTACAAAGACTCATGGGGCATCAACGACTCTATCATAGCCAACGGAGTAATTCCTTACATTAAGACATTCGCCGGACAGGAAGGACTGGAGTACCTTGACCTCTATACTCCAATGACAAACCATAAAGAACTGCTACAAAACGACGGAATACACCCTAACGAAAAAGGAGTTGTTCGCATTGCAGAACTCGTGGCAGATAAAATAAAAACCATCCCTCAGGAAAAGAAAACAAAGAAAAGAAAGAAGAAGAATAGAAAATAGTAAATGTATGCCCTTTTGTAATATAGTTATTGCAAAGTAGTAGAAAAATGTAAGCAAAAAAACTCTTTTTATATTATTTTCTTTGAAAAAAAAGAATAATATACTAACTTTGCGACTGCAAATTAGGATAATAGTAAGTATTACATTTTTTTAATATCGACAGAAATATGGTAAATTACAAAGACCTCGGCCTCGTAAACACCCGCGAGATGTTTAAGCGTGCCGTAGCCGGAGGTTATGCAATCCCGGCTTTCAATTTCAACACAATGGAGCAGATGCAGGCTATCGTCATGGCTGCAGTAGAAACAAAGTCTCCAGTTATCATGCAGGTTTCAAAGGGCGCACGCAACTACGCTAACGGCACTATCCTCCGCAACCTCGCAAAGGGTGCAGTGGAATATGCAAAGGAACTCGGCTGTGAGGCTCCGGAAATAGTTCTCCACCTCGACCATGGAGACACCTTCGAACTCTGTAAGGACTGCATCGACAACGGTTTCTCATCCGTAATGATTGACGGCTCACACCTCCCATACGAAGAGAACGTAGCTCTCGCAAAGAAAGTAGTTGACTACGCTCACCAGTTTGACGTAACAGTAGAAGCAGAACTCGGTGTCCTCGCTGGTGTAGAAGATGAAGTTTGCGCTGCAGAATCTACATATACAAAGCCAGAAGAAGTTATCGACTTCGCTACACGTACCGGTTGCGACTCTCTCGCTATCTCTATCGGCACATCACACGGAGCACACAAATTCACTCCAGCACAATGCACTCTCGTCAACGGAGTTCTCGTTCCACCACCACTCGCATTCGACGTTCTCGCCGAAATCGAGAAGAAACTCCCTGGCTTCCCTATCGTTCTTCATGGCTCTTCTTCAGTTCCTATGGACGAAGTGAACACCATCAACCAGTACGGCGGCAAACTCGAAGCAGCTATCGGCATTCCTGAAGAGCAGCTCCGCAAGGCATCCAAGTCTGCTGTATGCAAGATCAACATCGACTCCGACTCACGTCTTGCAATGACAGCTGCTATCCGCAAGCACCTCGCTGAGCA
>CALZJQ010000154.1 GCA_945787895.1 uncultured Prevotella sp.
AAACGGATGTCATTCCGATTTTTCTTCCAATTAATCCTGGCATTTCAATTAAAAAAAATAATTAATTATGATATAAAAATTTATTTTATTGTTGTATAATCTACAAATCCTCAAAGGTGCATACACGCAAAAACAGACCGCCCTAAAGCGTTCTTTTTCAGCGAGTTGATAGTCATAACGAGATGTTAAGCCAGCGCAATCTCACCTTTTTCGGGTGCAAAGTTACTATAAATAATTGATTTTCACAAGTTTTCAAGCAAAAATTTTTCATTTTTCTTTCATTTCCCTCTTTCTCTTGATTTACATAAACCAAAATTGCCTAAGGCTTCATAAGCTGGCAACAGAATTTGGCGGTTATAAAATTTATCACTGTAGATAAAATCTCAGAATGGGTATAACGTCTTATGTCAAGACTAAGTAATGAAACTACACTTAACAGAACGTACCTTAATCGACTCCACCCTTAATAAACCAAAAAGACATTGCGACTAATCATACCTTCTTGCAACCAATCTGAAACTGCCAAGTAATATTTGTACACGGCAATTCCAAAGTCCGTTTTGTCCTATCCTCCACCTTGACTTTACCATTGTATAACATACTGGTTTTCAGTAAAATACAAATAGCGTTGATATTACAATGCAAAAGCCACGCTTTTACCTTGTCATATCAACGCTATTGTCCTGCAATATCAACGTTATTATCTTGTAATATCAACGTTATTCATTTTGTCCTATTCGGTCTCATAAATGACAGTCGTATTTTTCTCTTCATTTTTGATACGAAGATACGATTTCGGGCGATGGTGTCCTACGCGCGCACGTATTATAATAATGTGTTGGGAATATGTTTTTTGGGGATATTTTCATTCTTCAACCTTAACTGAAACATCTCATTTCTTCTGTATTTCTTTTGGTCGAATACTCAACATAGCATTTCAAGAACAAGAAAAAAAGAGAAAACAACAAATTATTGTATCTAATCAAGTGTTCTAAATCATGATTGCTTTTCTAAATTTTGGAACTACAGGACTGGGCACCTCAATACTTTACTTACAACCTTACGGCATTTTATCAGTTCTCTTTCCGTTAGCGTGGTATTGCGTTTTGTACCGCCCTTTTCTATCGTAGCCACAATCTTGAACCCACTGTACTTACAGATTTCCTTTAATGCCCTTATCGCTCCATGGCTCTGGTGCATGAGGATGTTCAGGGGTCAGGGAGTGGTTGATGTGCTGACAAGCACGCAACGTTTTCCCTTGTGCAGCGGTCTGGGAATGCCACGGGGACTTTCGTCCATCATGCCATAGACAATGCGGTCGAAGAGAATCTTCAACGTGCCGGGGATATTTCCCCAATAACAAGGTGCGGCAATAACCATAGCATCGCAATCCTTAATCAGCTGTAAGACACGCTGAGCATCATCCCCGGGCAGGACACAACAGCCTTTTGACCTACACTGCATACAGGCAATGCAGGGCTTGACATCAAGTTTCTGAACATCTATCACCTCCACCTCCGCACCTTGAGCCTTTGCCTCGTCAGTCATCTCAGCCACCATCTGCGCAATGTTACCCCTCTTTCGTGGGCTTGCATTGAGAATAAGTATCTTCCCTGTCTTCATTTCCGTTCGTGTTTCAGACTGCAAAAGTACTTTTTTTGCGGCAATCTGCCAAGAATAGTGGAGGGAAAGCTCATAAATATGGTGAAAGACTATTGTTTCTAATGTTTTTTTAATAACTTTGCAACGGAATAGCAGGCTGACCTCTCCTGCAACAGACGCAGAACCATGGGTATATACATTAATAAAGGAAACAGTGACTTCCGTGACATCGTGGCTCACGAGTATGTTGACAAGACCTCGTTGATACCACGCATCAACGCCATGCTCAATTCTGAGAGCAGATACAGTTGCGTCACCCGCTGCCGGCGGTTCGGCAAGTCGATGGCGGCAAAGATGCTGTGCGCATACTATGACAAATCGTGCGACTCGCGCGAAATGTTTCGCGGACTGAAAGCGGAACGGGACGAGACGTTCGGAACGTATCTGAACAAGTATTATGTCATCAGCCTCGACATGACTGACTTCACTACAAAATTCAGGGGTGATAGGGAAATAGTAAAACGTATTCAGAACAGAATTATCAAAGAGGTTCTTGATGTTTTCCCTCATATTAACAAACAAGAGGATGACGACCTGATGGATATCCTCTACCGCATCAGCGAGAGCACAGGCGAGCGCTTCTTTATGATTATCGACGAGTGGGATGCCATCCTGCGTGAGATGGGTTCTGACGAATACATCACCACATCATACGTTGACCTGCTCCGCCGCCTGTTCAAGGGTTCGGGGTCAAACAAAGTCTTTTCCGGTGTCTATCTTACTGGCATACTGCCCATTAAGAAATACAACACCGAGTCGGCTCTGAACAATTTCAGAGAATACACCATGATTCGTCCTGGAAAGATGTCAGAAGTTCTTGGATTCACTCACGAGGAAGTGGAGATGTTGTGCAGGAAACACGGAATGGACATGAATGAGATGGAAAGCTGGTACGACGGTTACCGCATTGGAAAGGCATCTCGTATGTTCAATCCATATTCTGTGATGAGGGCAATCAACGAGGAAGAGTTCGGGAGCTATTGGACTACGACAGGTGCCTACGATTCCGTCATCACCTACATTCAGATGAATTACGAAGGACTGAAGGACGACATCATCCGTATGCTTGCGGGGGAGCATGTAAACGTAGATACGACGGAATTCCGTAATGACATGCGGGTGGTAAGGAGCAAGAATGACGTCCTGACCGTGCTGATTCACCTCGGATATTTGGCTTACGACGGAGACACACAGGAATGTTATATACCTAACAAGGAAGTGGCAGACGAGATGAACAACGCCATAAAGGCTACCACATGGGAACCTCTGGTGAAGACTATTCAGAATTCCAAGGCACTTCTCGCCGCCACCATATCAGGCAATGAGCAAGCCGTGGCAAGAGGTATCGACCAGGCTCACGACGAGCATACCAGCATTCTCTCCTACAACGACGAGAATTCATTGGCATGCGTTCTCTCTGTGGCATATATATGGGCGAGAAACGAGTACATCATCCACCGCGAGTACGCCACCGGCAAAGGCTATGCCGACCTCGTTATGATTCCCCGTCGCAACGTCAGCAAGCCTGCCCTCGTCATTGAGCTGAAGTTCAACCATTCCGCTGACACCGCCATCGACCAGATTAAGCGCAAGGAATATTCCTCGAAGATTTCCGAATACACTGGCGACATACTCCTCGTGGGCATCAACTACGACAAGGAGACGAAACAGCACACGTGTAAGATAATCAACTTTCGGAAATGAGTCAAATGTATCTCGCCGTTATTGAACGTTTACATGACTTCAAGTCTTCGGGTGTCCCCTCAAACAGTATCTCACCACCGTTCTTACCGCCCTCGCGAGAAGGCAATGAGGAGTCGCACGAAGGACCATAGCCCATCGCGCCAACCACCTTACCCGTTGCTTTCAGTACAATGGCCCATGTGGTGGGATTATTGAACACTGTGCGTATTATCTCCAAGCTCTGCTCGCGGGATTTATGTGGCGGCCATCCTGCACGCTCCCCCACTTCGGGCTCGCTGGCATATTCATATAGCACATCGGCATCACTTTCATGCCAATGCCGAAGCAATATTCTGTCTGTTTCCATAATCATTTGTTTAGCGAGTGTAAAGGTAGTGATAGTCTGCCATTTTACCAAATAATTGGGACAGAAGGACTAAAAATGTGACGAAAGGACATGGATGTTTCTTATTGCATAAAGGGGATAGACGAGTATGTCTTCATAGGATGAGAAATTCTCTAATGAAGTTCGTAGTCCCTTGGCAATGCCCTTTGCCTCCATAAACAGGCGCATGCTCTGCATAGAACCTTTTGAGCCGGATTTCACTTCTATCGGGAGAATCCGCGCGCCAAGTTGCACAACGTAATCCACTTCTGCGTTGCTGCCTGCCTTCTCCCTGTGCCAACAATACAAAGGATATGGACTGTAACATGAAGCGGACTTCACCAATTCTGTTCCTATAAAAGTTTCGGCAATAGCCCCACGGTTTACAACCTGTAAGTCATTCGATGAAAGGATATCTGAAATATCAAGGTTGAGAATCCTTTGAAGAAGTCCGGTATCAAGCAGAATCATTCGTCGGTATTTCTCGTTGATTTCAGCTCCCAGTGGTATTCCGTTGGCGGAAGAATGAGTGACGGGATAGACAAGTCCCGCCAATATGAGGGTTTCAACGGCAGTCTTTATTTGTGCCGTAGAGGCATCTGTATCCGCTCGGTTATACACAAACTTTCCAAGTCCTTGTTCGGCAATGGAACGGAATGTGGCGTCAATGCGCGATGAAGGCACCTTGTTTCTGTATTTGGCAAAGTCGTCGCGGAACGACAATACCAGTTCGTTTAGGATATTCTGACACTCCAACAGGTTGCCGTCCTCACAATACCTCGCCACCACTGCTGGCATTCCACCTATTACCAGAAAGACACGCAGCAGTCGCAATGCTTGCTCATGGATGGGCTGAGGTAATGGTTTGTCTGGAGATGAGGCATTAATCATAGTCGCCAATGCCTCATTTCCCGTCGCCCACAGATACTCTTCAAATGAGAAGGGATACATAAAGATGCTTCTGACTCTCCCCACTCCGTATGAAGGAAGTGTCTCTAATGCGAACTCCAACAACGAGCCTGCTGCTATCAGATGGAGTTCGGGAAATTTCTCGAAGAAATAACGAAGTCGGTTGATTGCAGGCGGGCAAGCCTGAATCTCGTCAAAGAACAACAGCGTCTCGCCAGCTACAATGGGTGTGCGTAGCAACACAGACAGCATCTGGCATATCTCTTGCGGTGAATATGTTCCTTCAAAAAGATAATGAACATCATGCCTCTCGTTGAAATCCACCTGTACAAAGTGCTTGAACTTCTCTCCCAAGTGCCTCACGGCAGAGGTCTTGCCCACCTGTCT
>CALZJQ010000155.1 GCA_945787895.1 uncultured Prevotella sp.
CGTACCAGCAATGGGCATGATGTTCACGGGACCAGAGACGAGTGTCACCTCAGCCCCGCGCAGTCGTGCCATCTTTGCCAGGGCATATCCCATTTTTCCAGAAGAATGGTTAGTGATGTATCTTACTGGGTCAATAGCCTCCTGTGTAGGACCTGCAGTGATAAGGATTTTCTTGCCCTTGAAATCTTTTTCTTTTGCAATTTCTATGAGAATGTGTTCCATCAGCACTTCTTCCGAAGGCATTTTGCCGCTTCCTGTGTCGCCACACGCCAGTCGTCCGCAAGCAGGAGTGATAATCTTATAACCGTAGTGTTGCAGTCTTGCAAGATTATCCTGCAGTATAGGGTTCTCCCACATTCCTGTATTCATGGCAGGGGAGATTATGCGAGGGGCTTTGGTGGCAAAGACTGTTGTGGTAAGCATGTCGTCGCAGATGCCATGAGCCAGTTTCCCTATTATGTTGGCGGTAGCGGGAGCTATGAGGAAAAGGTCTGCTCGCTTGGCGAGAGCTACGTGCTCTACCTGAAACTCGAAGTTCCTGTCGAAGGTATCTACGAGACATTTGTTGCCAGTAAGAGTTTCAAAGGTAGTAGGAGTGATGAAATGGCAGGCATTTTGCGTCATTATTACATGCACGGAGGCACGTTGCTTGACGAGCATAGAGGCAAGATTGGCTATCTTGTAAGCTGCAATACTGCCTGTTACTCCAAGTACTATCGTCTTATCCTTGAGCATAGCATTCGTAAGGTTTGTAAGTGCTGTGATATTTCTATTCCTTATGTTTTGGAGAGATGACTATTGGTCGCAGAGAAGTCCGTGCTTCTCATAGTTGGCTTTTTTTACAATTTCATTTTTTTCATTGACGAAAAGCACGGTGGGTTTGTGCTCTTTTGCTTCATCGGGGGTCATGTCGCAATAAGCCATGATGATGACCTTGTCGCCCACATTGACGCATTTTGCCGCCGCTCCGTTGAGGCAGATGATACCAGAGCCTTCCTCTCCAGCTATGGTATATGTCTCAAAGCGGTTGCCGTTGTCAATATCTACGATTTGTACTTTCTCATATTCCATGATGCCCGACTCTTCGAGAAGACGTGTGTCAATAGTGACACTTCCTACATAGTCGAGGTCGGCTTGAGTGACAACGGCGCGATGTATCTTTGCTTTTAGAAGTGTAATGTTCATTTTGTTATTATGAAATTGTCAATCAGACGAGTCTTTCCTATATAGACAGCAATGGCTACGAGGGTCTCGCCCTCTATCTTTTCTACCCTCTGTATGTTCTCGAAATCTACTATCTCCACATAGTCGATGCGTGCCAAAGGTTCCGTAGATAGATTTTCCTTTATTATATTGATGACTCTCTGCGGATTGTCCTCACCATTCTCAATAGCTTCCTTACCGAGTCGGAGACTCTTGGAGAGGATGAGTGCAGCCTGACGCTCTTCGGGAGAGAGGTAAGTGTTGCGACTTGACTTTGCCAGTCCGTCCTCTTCACGAATGATAGGGCAGGGAATTATCTCGACGGGGAAATTGAGGTCGCGTACAAATCGACGGATAGTAGCCAGTTGCTGAGCGTCCTTCTGTCCGAAATAGGCACGGTCAGGGCATACGATATTGAAGAGTTTTCCCACCACGGTGCAGACTCCGCGGAAATGTATCGGGCGCACTGCCCCGCACAGGAGTTCTGTCGTTTCCGTAGTGTCTATGAAGGATGTGAAATGTCCCGGGTACATCTCGGAAGGTTCCGGATGGAAGATAAGGTTGCCACCGGCTTTCTCTACGAGAATCTTGTCATGTTCGAGGTCACGGGGATATGCCTCCAAATCCTCATTAGGACCAAATTGGATAGGATTGACAAAGACGGAGACTACAGTGCGGTCGTTCTGACTCACAGATTTCTCTATCAGGCTCTGATGACCTTCGTGCAGGAAACCCATAGTAGGGACGAGACCTACGCTGAGTCCCTCTTTTCTCCAAGATGATACAATTTCTCTAACCTCGCTTATCGTTTTTACTACTTGCATGGTACTTTTAGTATAATTTGTCGAGCACGTCCTCGCTGATGGTAAACGTATGTTCTTGCGAAGGAAATGTTCTTGTTTCTACATCTTTTTTATAATGTCTGAATGCTTCTGTCATTATCTCATGAAGATTAGCATATTGCTTTACGAATTTCGGAGTGAACCCGTCGGAATAACCCAGCATATCCTGATATACGAGCACCTGACCGTCGCATCCGTTGCCGGCTCCGATGCCTATGGTCAGTGCTGATACGCTCTCCGTGACTTTCTTTGCCAATGCTGCGGGCACACATTCTAAGGTGATGGCAAAGGCACCAGCTTCCGTTACCGCCCTTGCATCGTCCATCAGTTTCTGGGCTGCAGCTTGGTTTTTTCCTTGTACTTTATATCCTCCAAGCATGTTGAATGATTGAGGAGTCAGTCCGATATGTGCCACTACGGGTATTCCAGCCTGTGTGATTGCCTTGATACGGTCGGCATACTCCTGTCCTCCTTCCAGTTTTACAGCCTGACAGTTGGTTTCTTTTAGTATTCGTCCAGCATTGGTTACGGCATCTTCTACTGACGTCTGGTAGGACATGAACGGCATATCAATGACTACAAACGCATTTTTTGCACCTCGGCAAACGGCTTTGCCATGGTGAATCATATCATCAATAGTAACGGAAAGGGTGTTCTCGTAGCCGAGTATTACGTTTCCCAAAGAATCGCCTACGAGTATCATGTCAATACCAGCCTCGTCAATGGCACGTGCGGTATGGTAATCATACGCAGTAAGCATGCTGATTGGAAGGCTGCCTTTACGACTAAGCATATCATAAATTGATTTCTTCATCGCTGAGGTATGGTTTTTTGTCTTGTGAAAAAGAAGACGTGAAATAAAACGCGCTACGGATTTACTGTGCAGCGTCAGATCATTTCCTGTGAATAAAAAATGATTAAATAAAAGTGTGATTGTTGCATATAAATGCAAACCCTGCGTTTTTAAAAGTATGCTCTTTTTTCGGGGTGCAAAGTTAGTTACTTTTCTTCAATTAACCAAATCTTTCATGTCTTATTTGTTTTCGTGCTGAATATTTGGGCATTTTCTCCATAGTTTTGATAAAAAGGTGAGAAATCTTAACCGTTTTACGAATTATTTGCTTATCTTTGCAACGCAATTTTCAGTATAACCGACAATAGGATGAAACAAGCGATGATATTTGCAGCGGGTATGGGGACAAGACTCAAGCCGTTGACTGACGTGATACCCAAGGCAATGGTGCCCGTGGGCGACAGACCTCTCTTGCAGATAGTCATTGAGAGGCTCGTGGATGCCGGAGTGACACATTTCATCGTAAATGTTCATCATCATGCAGGGCAGATACGCAATTTCATTACTCTGTACCAAAAGGCGAACCCACATCTTACTTTCATAATTTCTGACGAGACAGACCGACTCCTTGAGACGGGAGGAGGAGTAAGAAAGGCGGCAGGGCTCTTCTGCCCGGATTTGCCGGTACTGATACACAACTGCGACATTCTCAGCAATCTCGACATAGCGTCCGTTTATAATGCGCCGCAGTATGATGCCACTCTCGTAGTCTCTGAGCGAAAGACGCAGCGTTATCTCCTGTTTGACGATGAGATGCGTCTTGTAGGATGGACCAACGTCGCTACGGGAGAGGTGCGCTCTCCTTATCGTGACATTGACCCCAAACGCTGTCTCATGTATGCTTTCTCAGGCATCCATGTCCTGTCGCAGAGTCTGATAAACGCCATGCAGTCATGCCCGGAACGCTTTCCCATCATTGATTTCTATCTCGACCACTGCGATAAATTCGACATTAGAGGCAAGGCTGTCAGCAATCTGCAACTTCTCGATGTAGGAAAGCTTGACACCCTTGCGCAGGCAGAACAGCAGGTGCTCTTCGACCAGGTCGAAGAGTAATCAAAAAAACAGTTAAAAAAAACAACAAAAAAACAATACAATGCAAAAAATCATCATCTTAGATTTTGGCAGTCAGACTACTCAACTCATCGGGCGTCGCATCCGTGAGATGGACACTTTCTGCGAGATTATGCCATACAATAAGTATCCTGAAGATGATACCGACGTTATCGGAGTCATACTCTCAGGCTCGCCGTATTCGGTATATGACCCAGAAGCATTCAAGGTCGATTTATCTCGATTTGTAGGTCGCCTGCCCGTTCTCGGCATCTGTTATGGTGCTCAGTTTATGGCTTATACCAATGGAGGCAGCGTAGAGCCAGCAGGTTCACGTGAGTATGGTCGTCAAAACCTTGTCACTATCGACAAGGCGAATCCCCTCTTTTACGGTTTCGATGACAACTCTCAGGTATGGATGTCCCACGGAGATACTATTACTCGCATACCGACAGGAGCAGAAGTGATAGCATCTACCGAGTCTGTCAGCAATGCTGCCTACTACATACCTGCGGGCAAACCTGTAGCCGATACTCCTTCAGCAAAAGGTGTATGGGCGGTGCAGTTCCACCCAGAGGTGTTCCATTCAGTACAAGGCTCTCTCTTGCTCAAGAATTTTGTCGTAGGTATATGCGGAAGTAATCAGGACTGGAGTGCCGACTCTTTCGTGGAGACCACTGTAAGAGAACTGCGTGAGCAGGTAGGTCAGGACCGCGTCATCCTCGGACTATCGGGAGGCGTGGATTCCAGCGTTGCTGCTGTGCTCCTTAATAAGGCTATCGGTGACCACCTGACGTGTATCTTCGTAGATCATGGCATGCTCCGCAAGAATGAGTTCCGCGATGTGATGGAGGATTACAAATGCCTCGGACTCAATGTCGTCGGTGTCGATGCAAGCGAGAAGTTCTTCACCGACCTCGCAGAAGTGACCGACCCCGAGCAGAAGCGCAAGATTATCGGTCGAGACTTCGTAGAAGTGTTCAATGCTGAGGCAAAGAAAATAAAGGATGCCAAATGGCTTGCACAGGGTACTATCTATCCCGACCGCATCGAGAG
>CALZJQ010000156.1 GCA_945787895.1 uncultured Prevotella sp.
ATATCAATTTTGCCCATGCGGCTTAGTATAAATT
This sequence comes from uncultured Prevotella sp., assembly GCA_945787895.1. Lineage (GTDB taxonomy): Bacteria > Bacteroidota > Bacteroidia > Bacteroidales > Bacteroidaceae > Prevotella. Next base: position 35 of record CALZJQ010000156.1, read on the forward strand.
AATTTTTACGACTTACTTATGGATGCAAAGTTATACATTAAAGACGAATAACAGGAAGAAAGTGATACGAAAATTAATTAAAAATAACGGTTTTTCTCCGTTTTCTCTCCTAAAAATCAAGATAGTATATGTTTTTTTGCATTTTTTGCAAAAAAAGTATCAAAAAAGTTTGACTTATATCAACCTTTTTATTACCTTTGCATATGTTTTCCGATGTACCCAACTTCGCTTAACCCAAATAATACTACTAAACACTGGTTTCGCATCAAGAAAAAGAGACCATAATACTTACTACTACCTATTATATATACTGCTTGCTTTCGGAAAACGTTTATAAAATTACTCTGTTTGAAGAGTGAAAATATATCGCTGCGATTCAGGAGGAATCGCAGCGATTAATGTATTGTTCAGGGGTCAGACATACCGTTCTATTGTGCTGTTTTCGGTCGGAATATCGTCAAACGGTCGGATTTTCGGTCGGATTGTGGATTTTTCGGTCGAATTATGATTAAACCGACCGATTGTTGTCTGTTAATATCCCTAAACAAAACATTAATCGCTGCGATTCAGGAGGAATCGCAGCGATTAATGTTTTGTTCAGGGGTCATCCCCACTGCCCGAGACTGGTATTTTTCGACCAGGTCGAAGAACACAAGAGCCTGGAGAGCCCCAAGAGTCCCCTCTACCTCGAAAGCCGCTTTGAGCCCCGCACGACCTTTATTCCGCGGTAGCCCTCAGTGACACGCTGGCCCGCCATGTTATAGACAGCGGGAGAAACACCCTCCTCCATGCTGATGCCGCTCACGCTGGAAGCCACAGTGCCGGTAAGGGTAATGGCGAAGACCACCTGTTTGCCAGCAGGAGTGAACGTCACCGCTCCGGAAGCAGTGACAGGAATGGTATGCGTCACCACCTGATATGCACCGGAATTATCCTTGCGGGGGAAGACATACTCGCCCTCACCGAATGTCTTGCCGCAGACCTCGGAGAGATAGGAGTCGGCATCAGAGTAATTGTCATAACCCTTGAAGGTAATCGCAGTGACAGTGACTCCCTTGGGAAGAGTTATAGTATATTGTACGTTGGAGGAATACTTTATGCCATTCTCCTTGCCCGTCTGGTATTTCTTGCTCGCATTGTCGGTCATGCTGAGCGTATAGTCACCGTCTTGGAATATCCAAGGGCAGAGGTCATTGCCGCCCGCCTTGCAGGTGGTGGCATCAAGACAGAGGATTATCTCCTCGCCAGGCACCGCGGGGTCGCCGCCTTCGCCCGTCTCGGGGTCGTCCTTGGCAATAGACTTCAGCTCAGGCCAGTATTCCTCATAGTTGGAGTCGCCGTCGGAAGTGCCGCCCTTCATGATGTCCTCCACGAGGCTGTTGGCGTACATCTCAAGGTTGGTGTAGTACTTACGGTCAGCGTCGAGCGAGTATGTCTTGCCATCAGCAGCATTATTAGGGTCGAGCCCCCACTGCTTCTCCCATTCGTCGGGCATACCATCACCGTCGGTGTCGAAGCCGGACGGTCGGGAAGCCGTGGCAAAGGTCTTCTCAGTATAGCCGTTTACGTCGGACACTACATCTATCAGTCCCCATCTGCCCGTCACGGAACCCTTGTACGTAGCCGTTCCCTCACGGCACTCGCTGACGTATCTCTCGTCCACCTCGTCACGGTGAAGCGAGGCACCGACATAATCCAGCACTTTCTCGTATGCCATATCCGCAGTATGCGTCGTGATGCTGCCCGTGGGACAAGGCTCATCCATGCGTATCCTCACCCATCGCATGCCGTCGCTCTCCACGCTCGGCACCGTGGAAGGATAGAGATTATTGGGGTCTTGGCTGTAGTGGTCGCCATCCTTGACGAGAGTGCCGCTGTCGTAGGTCACGCCCGCCCAGTCCTTGTTCTCCGTGCGCTTGCCGTCCAGTCTCTCCGTCGTGTTGCCCTTGATATAGTAACGGCTCGTCATGCCGAAGATATTGGGATGATCGGAAGAGTTGCCGGAGGCGGCTATGGTGACCAGTGTTATCCTCTCACTCGTGCCATCGTCGCGCGGACCGCACTTGTAGTAGTTGTTCACCATGTTAATCTGTCCGCCGCCCGGACCACCGTAGCACGTACTCTGGGCGTTATACATCAGGCAGTTGCGGAAATCCACGTTCTCCGCCTCCACGAAGTTTTTCCAGTTGTACGTGGCATAGTCATAGTTGGAAGTATAGTTTTTCCATTCATATCTCGCACCGTTGAAGCGCGGGCCGCGGTTTGCCACGTGGGCAATCATGTTATGGTGGAAACTGGCAAGCTTTCCGCCCCATATACCTCCGTAGCCGTGCGCGCCCTTGTCGTGCCCGGCATTGCAGAGACTCTCGGCGATGGTGCACCACTGCATCGTGAAGTTGTTGTTGTCATAGAACGACGCCACCTCGTCGATGCTCCACGAGAAAGAGCAGTGGTCGAGCATGATGCCCGTCTTGTTCCTCTGGTAGATAGCGTCGGCGCCGTCGTTGACATTCCTCTCCTGTCCGCGTCTGAAGCGCATGAAGCGGATGACGTTGTTGTTGCCGGGCTTCACGGTGTAGTATCTCACGGTGATGCCGGGAGCGGGAGCCGTCTGTCCGAGGATGGTAGTGTTATCACCAATCTTCAGCTCAGAGTTGAGGGCAATGACTCCGGCAACGTCAAAGACGATGATTTTCCTCGATGAACCGCTGACAGCCTCGCGCAGCGAACCCTTGCCGCTGTCATTAAGATTAGTCACGTGGATGATGTTTCCTCCGCGTCCGCCAGTCACGTAGCGTCCGTGTCCTTCTGCTCCCGGAAACGCAGGAGCCTTCGCCGTCTGTCCCGTCACACCAGAGAAAGTGAGAATCAGCGCAGCAAACAATAAGGTTAGTCTTTTCATTTTTCAGTTTAGTATAGTTAGTGATAATCAAGTAGTATGGTTAGTGATAATCAAGTAGTATGGCAGTAATTCAACTTTCGTCATATTACAACCTGCACCATTTTAGGCGCAAAGTTACCACTTTTTTCCGACATATTCAAGCTTTCCTTTTCTTTTTCAAGAGAATGGGACTCTGTCACGGGTAATCATCATGGATTTTTTTATAGGGTGTCCAGTTATCTGTTCCGAAAAACAGAGCGGTTGTCGGTCTTGAAGAAAACAATAAAAACCCTTGGTTCGGTTGTACGGTTATAAGGTTATACAGTTGTGCGGATGTTACAATCAGCCCTCGCAAACCTCCGCAAAAACCTAATAACCTTATAACCGTAAAACCGAACCAACGGTTATATGGTTGCAGCAAGGGCGGGCTGAAAGCCCAGCAAGCGCATAGCCCAGGGCAGAGCGCAGCGGCACCCCGGGTATTGTGAAAGACGTAAACATTCAACGCCCTGTAAGGGCAAAAGCATAGAAGAGCCAGGTCGTGGTTTACGCTTTTGCCCTTACAGGGCGTTATCTACGCAATGCCTCACAATACCCGGGGTGCCGCTGTCGCTCTGCCCCGGGCTATGCGCTTGCTGGGCTTTCAGCCCGCCCTTCCTTGCTTCTGCTTCAGCCAACAGGTTTATGGAGTTATTGTCAGGGGCTCAGCCAAAGAAAAATTCTTTAATTCTGTAATTCTTGATAAAAATAAAAAAAAACTGACAATGCAGCATAAAGACAATGCTATTTCCATAAGGGATTATTATCCCATCCTTGCGTAAATCCTATCATGAAGATGGGAATATCAGGCATGGAACGGAACAAATCCTTTATGTCATCCTTGATAGTATTGTCAGGTTTTATAGCGTTACATAGATATAATAGGCAGGAAATGACCCCAAAGGCACGTTTCCTTTGATGCTCGGTCAGATTTTGTGCCATCCACTCATGACGATGTCCTCTTATGTTGGTAGGTTTCTTTGAAAATATCCTGTACCAAATCCGCGAATGATGTGCAATGATGTTTCTCATGACAGAAATGGCTTCCAGCCAACTTGACAGATCTCTTGCAGAGTACAGTCCAAGTTCGTTGGCCAGCCTCGACTTTAGCGGAGACTGGTTTTTTAGATTCTTGTACATTTTTGAGAGCGTGCCAAAGGTGGCAGTCTCAAATATCATCCATGCATCAGGATTGTCACCGCCAAGAATTTCTTTGTCCCAATCAGGATGCTCCTCTAAATACTTACGTACAAAAGGGTCGGAGTTCCGTCCAAATTCCTTTTTCATGTCCAACACAATACCTTCATGGAATTGTCGGTTCTCAAATAGTGATGTGTCAAGGTACCACAGTCCTGAATTTGTGGCTAATGATAGTGTGGTTATGAATTTTGTGCGCAGTCCCACCTCCAAAATCTCAATTGCGCCAAAGAGAATATTCCTTAGTTTCTTGTCGAATTCATACCGTTCTATGACTTTGTCAAAAGTTGTTCCTTTAACAAAATTCCCTGATACAGACTCAATCATATCCGTCCAGTAATACTTCAGACGGAAATAACTGATTCTTGTCAGGTATGACGTAGCGATATTTTCATCGCTGAAAGCCATACCTCGTGATTTAAGTATGGCTATATGCTGCTGGGTTGTTCTTGGATTCTGATTCATTATAAAAAAATGACTCGCCTGCAGTTCTGACGGGATGCAAACGAGTTCTGTTGTTGCAAAGGTACGACTTTTATTTCAGTTGTGCAAGAGTTTGGGGATAAAACTGATAATTTAATGGATTATTAAGTAATTTGAGAATCCAAGAAGTTGCCACTTGAGGAGTATCCGCAAGGAAAGAAAAATTCTTTAATTCTTTAATTTTTCGCAAGTTCAAGGAAACTCCTTCCCGTTGGTCAGTGGGTCCTGCGGACAAGTCTCTTGATAAAAAAATAAAATCTTGAAGGAAGAGGAAAAAATTCATGAATTCCTGACTGAGGATGATGCAGCAAGGGCGGGCTGAAAGCCCAGCAAGCGCATAGCCCGGGGCAGAGCG
>CALZJQ010000157.1 GCA_945787895.1 uncultured Prevotella sp.
AAGCAGCGGTCTCCGGAGTCACATGATTCCGGAGGCCGTCTTCTTTTTTGTCCCCGTCCCTGCCCTTCCTTTTATCCTTCCCTTGCCTTTTGCCCCTTCCCTTGCGCAAGGCTTCCCCAAGTTCCCTGCCTTTGTCTGCGAAACAGACAAAAACGGTGGCTTTCCCCAAAGTAGAAACGAGACTGTAATTGACTGACTTGGAATGATGATTTTATGATATTTCGTAATATTTTTATCTTGTTTATGATAAAAATGATACATTTCTTTGTATTTTTTCGATGAAATGTTTGTAGTGTCAAAAAAAACGTATAACTTTGCACCGTTGAAATGATTTTATTCATTCTTCGTCAATTTGGGTATATATATTTATTATGATACAGTTTAATGCAAATAATTGGTGGTGGCGTTACTCATAACTTAACAGTTGTGGGACGCACCCTTATGCGCATTAATACCAGCACATAATTTGGGCTTGCAAGACACAGCTGTCTTGTAAGCCCAAATTTTGGTTTTATAGATTTAGAAGATCATAGAATAGAAAGAATATTAATGATAAAACATAATGATATGAAGAGTTATCAGGTAGATGAAAATGGCTTTTATGGTAGGTTTGGTGGTTCTTATATCCCAGAGATACTATATAAGACGGTAGAAAATCTTAAGGAGAATTATCTCCCAATTATTGAGAGTGAAGAGTTTCAGGCAGAGTATCGTCAATTACTTAGGGATTATGTAGGCAGACCTTCTCCTTTATATTATGCAAAGCGAATGAGTGAGAGGTATGGTTGTAAATTATTTCTAAAGCGTGAGGACCTTAATCATACTGGTGCTCATAAGATTAATAATGCGATAGGACAGATACTTATTGCAAAGAAGATGGGCAAGACTCGCATAGTGGCTGAGACAGGTGCTGGTCAGCATGGTGTGGCGACGGCTACTGTCTGCGCTTTGATGGATATGCCTTGCAGGGTCTATATGGGTGCGCTTGACGTGCAGCGTCAGCGTCCGAATGTGGAGCGCATGAAGATGCTTGGTGCAGAGGTTTTTCCTGTAGAAAGTGGCAACAAGACATTAAAGGATGCTACGAGTGAGGCGATACGCGATTGGTGTTGTCATCCTTCTGATACTTTCTATATTATCGGTTCTACGGTGGGACCGCATCCTTATCCTGATATGGTGGCAAGACTTCAGTCTATCATAAGTGAGGAGATAAAGTGGCAGTTGCAGGATAAGATTGGTCGTGATTATCCGGATTATCTGATGGCTTGCGTCGGCGGAGGATCCAATGCTGCCGGCACGATATATCATTATATTGACGATGAAAGGGTGAAACTGGTGCTTGGGGAAGCAGGGGGCTTGGGCTATGAGACGGCGAAGACAGCTGCTTCTATGACTATAGGAACGGTGGGTATTCTTCACGGCAGCCGCATCAAACTCATGCAGACTGAGGATGGACAGATTATCGAACCTTATTCTATTTCTGCTGGACTGGATTATCCTGGTACAGGACCTATCCATTGTAATCTTCATGAACAGGGCAGAGCGATGGTTATTCCAATAAATGATGACGAGGCTTTGCGTGCAGCCTTTGAGTTGACTCGTCTGGAGGGTATCATTCCAGCTCTTGAGTCGAGCCATGCTTTAGCAATGCTTCCTCGGATGAAACATTTGTTCTCGCCGGATGATGTCGTGGTGCTGACGGTTTCCGGTCGTGGAGACAAGGATATGGAGACCTATCTCAAGGCTTTCAAGCAGTTTGGTTGATTGGTTGTTTAGTTGTAGTGCCTGGTTTTAGGTTTTAGGTTGTGGGGTGTTGGTTGGATTACCTTTTCCTCTTGAGAAACCTCCATTGGCAAAGCATTACTAACCAAAAAACCAAAACCAATAACCGACAACCAAACAACAAAAAATAAGACATTATGAACAGATATAAGGTACATACGAAGCAGATGCTTGCCGACATGATGACACCGGTGAGCGCGTATTTACGTCTGCGTGACAGTTCGGAGAAGAGCATCTTGATGGAGTCGAGCGATTACCATTCAGGAAAGAATGCTCATTCGTACATTGGGGTGAATCCGATGGCGGAGGTTTCTATAGGTCATGGCATTGGAAGATGCCTGTTCCCCGACCACAGTGTCTTTGAACATGAGATAACACCGGAGTACAAGAGCGATGAACTCATCCGTCATTTCATGAATCAGTTCTCTTTCGAAGGAGAGGATTATCAGATAGGCAATTGTGCCTTGTGGGGCTTTACCTCGTTTAACGCAGTGAGATATTTTGAGGATATAGCAGTGAAAGATGAGACTCAGCAACGCAATGATGCTCCGGATATGCTGTACGTGTTGTTCCGATACGTCCTGGAGTTTGACCATTTCAACAATCGTCTCTATCTTCACGAACTTGTTCCTGAGGGGGAAGAACCTACCGTTTCAGACTTGGAGCACCGTCTTGCCCGGCTGAATGTGCCGTTGTATGGTTTCCGTGCCGTGGGTGATGTCACTTCTCCCTTGACAGACGAGGAGCATAAGGCAAACATCCGCAGGGGAATAGCGCACTGCAAGCGTGGTGATGTCTTCCAGATTGTGCTCTCCCGTAGGTTCGTTCAGCGTTACGAGGGTGATGACTTCAAGCTGTATCGTACGTTGAGGAGCATCAATCCTTCTCCGTATCTTTTCTATATGGACTTTGGAGGTTTCCGTATCTTCGGCAGTTCTCCGGAGACTCACTGCAGGATAGAGAAGACAGAGGGAGGTTACAAGGCATACATTGACCCTATTGCGGGAACTACGCGGCGTACTGGCAACATCGAGGAGGACAGGCGTAATGCGGACTACCTGCGCAATGACCCGAAGGAGAATGCTGAGCACGTCATGCTCGTGGATTTGGCGCGCAACGACCTGAGCCGCAACTGTCACGATGTCAGGGTGGATTTCTATAAGGAACTGCAATATTACAGTCACGTCATTCACCTCGTAAGCCGTGTCAGCGGTACGCTGGAGAGCGGTGCAGACCCGGTAAAGGCGTTCATTGATACTTTCCCGGCAGGCACTCTGAGCGGTGCGCCAAAGGTCAGGGCGATGCAGCTGATCAGTGAGTATGAGCCTCACAACCGCGGTGCTTACGGCGGATGCGTTGGAAGCATCTCGTTTGACGGCAGCCTCAATCAGGCTATAACCATCCGTACCTTTGTAAGCCGCAACAACGAACTATGGTTTCAGGCAGGTGGAGGTATCGTAGCGAAGAGCGATGAGGAGTATGAATTGCAGGAAGTGAATAACAAGCTTGGTGCATTGCGCCGCGCAATAATAAAGGCAGAGGAGTTATGAAGATAGCGATGATAGACAATTACGACAGTTTTACCTACAATCTGGTACATCTTGTCCGTGAGTTGGGAGTAGAGGTGACGGTGTTCCGCAATGACCGATTTGAGTTGCCACAGCTTGAGGCTTTTGACAAGATAATGCTCAGTCCCGGTCCGGGCATACCCTGCGAAGCGGGGAAACTGCTTGATGTCATACGTACTTACTCGGGAGTGAAGCCCATTCTTGGCATCTGTCTTGGCGAGCAGGCGATAGGCGAGGCTTTCGGAGGAACGCTGACAAATCTCAGTGAGGTGTTCCATGGTGTTCAGACTCCTGCTCATGTCAGGTATTTCCCCAATGAGGAGACAGGAGAATGCGACGTCCTTTTCCGTGGGATAGACAGGGATATAATGGTGGGAAGATACCATTCGTGGGTTGTAGATGCCGAGACGTTGCCTGATTGTCTTGAGGTGACGTGTGTCTCTGACGAGGGGCAGATAATGGCGTTGCGTCATAAGGAATATAATGTCAGGGGTATTCAGTTCCATCCCGAGAGCGTTCTTACCCCGGAAGGAAAACAAATGATTAAAAACTGGATAGAGTTATGAAGGAATATTTGATGAAAATGGTGGAGGGTCAGACACTGACCCGTCAGGAGACACACGACATTCTTGTCGGAATAACACAGGAAAAATATAATGATTGCCAGATAGCAGCCTTGCTCATGGGTATGCAGACGCGAGGCGTCACGGTGGAGGAGCTTCTCGGTTTCCGTGACGGACTGCTCGAAACGGGCAAGCGCATCAATCTTGATGACTACAATACTCTTGACATTGTGGGAACAGGAGGTGACGGAAAGAATACGTTCAATATCTCTACTTGTGCGGCTTTCGTCATTGCAGCCTGTGGCTATAAGGTGACGAAGCATGGCAATGGCAGTGCAACGTCGGTCAGCGGAGCGTCAAATGTGCTTCAGGCTCATGGAGTAAAGTTTACGGCTGACGAGGATATGCTCCGCAGGAGTCTTGACGAAACGGGCATCTGCTACCTGCATGCTCCGCTCTTTGCCTACGGCATGAAGTTCGTGGGACCTACGAGAAAGGCGATGGGAATACCTACCTGCTTCAATCTTCTCGGTCCTTTCGTCAACCCTTGCCGACCCAAGAACTCGCTCCATGGCACGGCGACCCACGACCAGCAGCGTCTGTACGTCAATGTGCATCAGAGCATAGGCGACAACTATGGCGTGATTACCTCATACGATGGCTATGATGAGATTTCCCTGACATCCGGTTTTAAGCTCGTGACCAACTTCTTTGAGAAAGTGTTTACGCCGAAAGACCTTGGTCTCAACTATATCAGTCCTGAGGAGATTTATGGCGGTGATACTCCGGAGGAGGCATGGAAAGTGTTCGACAGCGTGCTGGACGGCACTTCATTGCAGGCTCAGCGTGATGTGATCATAGCCAATGCTGCCTGCGGCATTGCCGTGATGGACTGCAACAAGAGCATTGAGGACAGCGTGATGATGGCTCGTGAAGCCCTTGAGAGCGGTCGTGCCCTTGAGACGTTCAGGAAGTATGTCGCCCTCAATTCATAGTCATCCTTATACCTTATAGGTGGGTTCTATTAATTCGCTTTGTCATATTTTGGATTTATTTTCGAGGA
>CALZJQ010000158.1 GCA_945787895.1 uncultured Prevotella sp.
CACGACCCTCTGCACGACCCTCTGCACGACCCTCTGCACGACCCTCTGCACGACCTTCTGCACGACCTTCTGCACGACCTTCTGCAAGCCCGAGCATCTTGCCTTCCAACAAACCTTCTGTGCGATAAGTATCAAGGACACTGTCCTGAGTGCGGATGGCATCAATGTAGCAGTCGTATGCCTTGCGTTCCTCCTTTGTCATTCTCAGAACCCGCAACTGCTCCTTAGCTTCCAGAAGTCCTGGAGTCGTAGTATTGTCCTTGATACGGTTATTCTTCAGGAAATCAAGCCATTCCTCAATCGGAGTAGTGGCCTTGTCATTAAATTCATTTACTCGTATGAGGAAGAACTCCGGGAATATTTCCTCCGGGAGGCACGACCGGATAGCATCCTCCTCCTTCTTCCTGACCATCAACTTGTCACCCGTATGGACTCCGACAAACGACGTCGTTCCATGATACAGGTAGTCTGTTCCCTTGCCAAGGTCAAAATACAGGATATTGATAGAATAGACCTTCTTTACGTTCTCATACTTACTGCCCAGCGATATATGCTCCGTTATCGTCTTGGAAACGCCGTAGAGTATTCTCTGGAGGTAATACCACTCACGGGTAAGTTGAATTTCCACGATGATTATCTCGCCCTTGCTGTTTATTGCCTTGATGTCAACGCGGTTGAACTTATCATTTATTGCCTCCTGATTGCTTTCGCCCTCAAGTATCTCGCTGATAGTGATTTTCTCTTCGAGAAGAACTGTCACGAGTCCCTCGAAAACAGCGAAATTAGCCTTGTCACGAAGCATCCTCTTTGCCGCCCAGTCAAACCGGATTATGCTGTCATATTCCATTGCCATAGATGTATCTGTATTATTTAAAGTACATGGTTGTGGGTTGTAGGTTGTGGGTTGTAGGTTGGTCAGACTCGCAACTCCTGGTTTTTGGTTTTAGGTTAGTTAGTCCTTCCTTTTGAGAAACCCTCCATTAGAAAAGCCAACCTACCCACAACCTACAACCCACAACCTGGTTCTGCAAAAATACAAAGTTTTCCGCTAACCGCCAAATTTCATGACAGCTAATTAATATTTTTTTATCAACAACCGATGAAAGGCAGTCGGGCGACCAAGGAGAAGGAATCTCCAAATGTCAGTTTTGTCCTATACTCAGCATCCTCTCTTCCTTCATACAACACATTATAAATCAATAGAATACAAAAAGCGTTGAGATTACAGGGCAAAAGCGTTGCTTTCACTCGGTAATCTCAACGCTTTTGCACTGCAATCTCAACGCTTTTGCATTGCAATCTCAATGACATTCATTTTGTCCTACAGGGCTGAGGGGAGACAGGTGCTGAGGGAGCCCAGGCTCAGGAATAGGAATGAAGCCCGGAGAGCAGATGGTTGACCCCGAGATAGGTCATCAGGACGACAATGAATGACAAGACCAGATAGAGATGCAGCCCGCGGCTGTACCCCTGCGGAGGAAACGCCGCGCCGTGAAGCGGAAGGGCATAGACCATCAGAGTCAGCAAAGCCCACGTCTCCTTCGGGTCCCACGACCAGTGGGAGCCCCACGACTGGCTTGCCCAGACAGAACCGATGATGATTCCTGCGGCAAGGAAAGCGACGGCAGGGTACAGCAACAGGCGTGACAGTGCCGTCAGACGTTCTCTCGCGCATCTACCTCCCTCATCGGAAAGGAAGAGGCAGGGCAGGGATGAAAGGAAGATTATGGCAAGGAGGGAGTAGGACACCATCACCGTCACCACATGAGCAGGAAACAGGGGCGATGACAATACAGGTCTCAGGGGAACAACCTCGGGGTTTCCCAGCACGAATGTGGCTGCGGCAAAGCAGGAAAACGCCACTGCGGGACCTGTCACCTTCAGGATTCTTATCTTTCGCATCAGCGAGAGACTGAACACGAGACTTGCCCAGGCCATGAAAAGCATCGTCTCATAGGAGTTGCCCAAAGGCACGTGTCCTCCCTCTATCCAACGCCGCGCCAGAACCGCAGTCAGGGCCAAGGCGGCAAGGATGATGAGGAATGCCGTCCATGGCGTTTCCTTTCCCTCCGCCGCATCCCCTGGCATGGAAGCCGCCTGATACAGCCGCCGTATGTGATGACGTCTCGAACAGATGACCCACGCCAGACCAGCCATGGCAGACAGATACCCGGCAAATGTGAGGGCGGTGCCACAGGGGTCGTGCGTCACGAGCAGCACAGTGCCCAGTCCGTCCGCATCGTATGAAGCCTGGCAGAAACGATACCCCTCCACCTTGCCTGCGGCATTCATCGAAACGGTCATCTCCCTGCATCCAGCCTCCGTCTCCACCGTGACGTGAGAGACATAGTCGCTCGCAACGTCCGTACCGTGATAATGCTCCGTCCTAAACTCTCTCAGCGTCAAGGCGAAAGGCAATCTGTGCGCCTCCCTCTCGCTGTCAACGAAGTACGTCACCCTCTCCCCCCTGCGCAGGTGCATCCTGCCATGTTCGGAAGAAAAGCGGGAAACGAGAGCCCCTGCCAGTATGACGGCAAATGCCCCGTGCAGCAGGAGCACCGCAGGCTGGCGGACCATCCCTCCCCTCACGATGCGCCGCATGACCGCAGCCGCCAGTGCCGCCCAGCATCCGGCAAACCACCACGAGCCATACACCCCCTCCATGACAGCCTCCCTGCCCGCCGCCTTCTCCACGACGGTAGCCGTTCCCATGGCAATCATGAGAAAGACAGAAAGAAGCATTATGATACGTTTGTCGGCGGTCATTGTGAGGCAGTATAGAGTCAACGGCAGGTTGAGATGCCTGTATGTACCCCCTCTGCCTCTCAAGACAAAAAAGGCCTTCATGCAGACTCCCCTGCAAAGGTAAGCAAAAGATTTGAGAAACCCGTCATTGCTGCCGAAAAAAAATTATCGGACAGTCACCGTCCTGCTCAGCGTGTCGATAAGGTTGCAGCCATCCCATGTGAGGGAAAATGCCGTAGTCTCACCGATGGGTACGATACGGTCAAAGCCTGTCAGCCTGTTGCGGATGATAAAGTCCCTCAGTTCGCTTTCATGAAAACCATAGTGACTCAGAGTCTGATACTTGATGCTGACAACAGGAGCAATCTCGTCTATAGAAGCGATGGTTTTCTCTGAGAAATAACCGCATGAGCAACGGTAGCGGTCTGTACCTTCAGGCAATTCCAACAGTTCGCTGCGTACGACTACATTGTCCGGCATATCAGTTTTTCTGACGTTGACACCCACAGCCTGGCGATAGAAAGCTGTCAGCTTATCCACCGACATCACCGCCTGCAACTGATATTTGTTTACCGCCAGTTTGTGAACAGCACTCCAGAAACGTTCTTTCGCATCAACGACACTCTGACCGTCCTCAAGCCAGAAAATGGTGTGAGGTGACGAGCAGGCATTCTGGTCAAAGAGGTATGTGTCATTATAGAATTGCACGGCAAGTCTCTCAATCTCTGCGCCTGTTGCAGTCAGGATTGCAGAGGGGCGGATGACGGCAACGGAGTAGCGGTCAGCAAAGCATACGTCGAACGAACGGGGAGGAATGGGATGACGGCGGACAGTCTGAATAGTATCGTCTCCTCCCCAAATGATTCTGACACTGCATATTGAAGAGAGAAATGCGCCTGTATCAGATGAGCGCTCGTAACGCAACAAGGCTATACGGTTTGCCACGTCGTCGTGCAGTCCGCTTTCCCTAAGTTTGTACAGCTGATTGGTAATCAGATTTACCTGAGGGAATGGCTTTGAACTAATGCGTACGATGTTTGCATTGCCAGCCAAGAGTCCGGCAACTAAAGAATAAGCGAAGTTGACAGGCACGTTGGATGGAGCGATATGAAACAGCATCCCTCTTCCCAGTCTCAGTTCTCCCTCACGTACATACTGTTCCCTCAGTTTCAACAGATTTGCCCTGCGGCAGAAATACGCGAATGTTACGACATCAGGATACAGGCGACTCATGCCGTCCTTCATCAATGCGCCAGACAGCGCATTGAGAAAATCAATCACTTCGTCAGAAAAAGGCACATCAGGACGATATGCGGAATACCTTTCCCAGTCAATCTTCTCAGGGAATGTCAATGTATAGTCAGAACTTGCTTTCATAAGTATCAGAACATCCGCGGATTTCCGCATTTTTTATCCTACCCTCAATCTTGAAATACTTCCCCCTCAGACCGCATGGGCAATCGTCCTCACCGAGTATCACCCCTTCATCCTCAGTCAGCAGAATATGTCCAGGATAAGAACCGGGAAGCACGCTCACCACTTCTACCAACCCTTTCTCGCCCTTCTCGGCAAGGGAGAAGTCGTATGGTCGGCGGATGAGTACATCGCTGAATGCGCTGGCATGAAGGTGTCCGTACTTGCATTCCATATACACGCAACCCGTCTGCTCCACCATACCGTAATAATCATGAACATTCTCAGGCAATATGCCACACACCTCGTTCAGTCGTGCTTTGTATTCTTCTGGCGAAACTTTCTCGTTGACCAACTTCTTCCAGCCACCTCCATGTATTAGTACACCCTTACTCAAATCGGGCTTATAACCCGTCTCAAGCAGTTTCTTATTAGGGTGTCCAGTTAACTGTTCCGAAAAACAGAGCGGTTGTCGATTGTAGGTTTTAGGTTATGGGTTGTAGGTTTTTGGTTAATAATGCTTGTCTAATGGAGGATTCTCAAGAGTCAAGACTAATAAACCCAAAACCTATAACCCTCAACCTACAACCCGCCCCAAGTGTTTTTCCTGTTTTTCCTTTTGATGTCTTTGTAGCTGTAAGGGCTTACGGACTGGAAGTCGGAG
>CALZJQ010000159.1 GCA_945787895.1 uncultured Prevotella sp.
GCAGGAATCGTAGCCTTATCCATATACAGCGTGGTATGAGTCGCCAGAAGAAGACGAGCAGGCGGTAACGCCAATCTACTGTGATGATGCTCTTGTCATGCTCTATGCCACGGATTATCTCACGTGCTACAGGCTTTACGTCGAGCTGCATAGGGTAGGTGGCATCGCTGATGAGAGGCGTACGGACGAAGCCCGGGCGGATGTCATGGAGACGGATGTGCCTTATCTTGCGTATGGAGCACAGTTGCGTGAGGCATTCAAGGTAATGGTTTACGTATCGCTTCGTGGCGGAGTAGGAGGGAGAAGCCCCCAGCCCCTTAGTGCCTGCTATGCTGCTTATTACGGCGATATGTCCCACATGGTCGGGATGACTCTCGAAGTAATGGAACATGGTGTCAACCATGCGTGTTACTCCCATTGCGTTGGTGCTGACGGTCTGTAGCTCTTTCTCTATGTCCAACTCAATGTTCTGCCATCCTATTCCGCTGCTGTGCAGGTACAGGTCAATCCCCTCCATTTCGTTGATGAGGTCAAGGAGTAGGGCAGGAGCATCTTCTCTCGTAACGTCAATCGTCCGTGATGCAATGATATTATCATGTGATGCCACAAGGTCGTCAAGGAGTTCCGTCCTTCTGCCGGCTACTCCCACTTTCCATCCTTTCTCTGCCAACTGTATGGCAATCTCTTTTCCTATTCCGGAGGTTGCTCCTAAGATTATTGCTTTTGATTCCATGTTTTCAAGCCTGAGTCATACCATAATATATCCTTTGGATACCATATCATAATAGAGGGCTTCGAGTTCCCCTTGTGAGAGAGACTCTACGCTATGTTCGATTACCCTGATCAGTTCGTCGCGGCGACGGTCGTTGTTGTGGTCAAATCTGTTTGCCATGAGAAACATTTGTTTTCTGATAAATATTTGTAGTAAGATGTAATGCAGGTGCAAAAATACGAAGAAAATGGGAATGTATGAAAGAAAAGTCACGAATATGGCGATACTTTCTGTTTTTTTTATTACTTTTGTGCCGAAAACAATCATTCTTCGTTTTGCTTTGACTTCAGTCTTAGCAGATAATATTTCACAATTATTACTAATCAACCAATGTCTCCATTTGAAGAAATAAGGATTGCAGTAGCAGGCACAGGCTACGTAGGACTGAGTATCGCAACGCTTTTGGCTCAGCACCACAAGGTGACAGCAGTGGATGTCATACCAGAGAAAGTGGAAAAGATAAACAACCGCCAGTCGCCCATACAGGATGAATACATAGAGAAATACCTGGCAGAGAAACCGCTGAACCTCGTGGCAACGCTTGACGGCAGGGCGGCTTATGCCGAAGCCGACTTTGTGGTGATAGCGGCTCCTACCAACTATGACCCTGTGAAGAACTATTTTGATACGTCTCATGTGGAGGAGGTCATCGACATGGTGCTGGAGGTTAATCCCGATGCCGTGATGGTAATCAAGTCCACCATCCCCGTAGGCTATACTCGCAACCTGTACGTGAAGTATGCTGCAAAGGGCATAAAGAAATTCAATCTGCTGTTCTCTCCAGAGTTCTTGCGTGAGAGCAAGGCTCTCTATGACAATCTCTATCCCAGCCGTATCATAGTAGGTTATCCAAAGATAATAGACAGCCCCGCTTTCGAGGAAGAGAACAAGGCCATCATGTCAGTCACCGACGTGCAGAGGATGAAAGAGGCGGCGGAGGTCTTTGCCGCATTGCTGAAAGAGGGAGCCTTGAAGCAGGACATAGAGACCCTTTTTATGGGAATGAAAGAGGCCGAGGCGGTCAAGCTGTTTGCCAACACATACCTTGCATTGCGTGTGAGTTATTTCAACGAACTCGACACTTATGCGGAGGTGAAGGGGCTTGACAGTCAGGCTATTATCGAGGGCGTAGGACTTGACCCACGTATCGGAACCCACTACAACAACCCCTCGTTCGGCTATGGAGGCTACTGCCTCCCCAAGGACACCAAGCAACTTCTCGCCAACTATCAGGATGTGCCGCAGAATATGATGTCAGCCATCGTGGAGAGCAACCGCACCCGCAAGGACTATATTGCGGATGCTGTGCTGCGCAAGGCAGGGTGGTACGATTACTATACCAACAACCAGTATGGCAAGGAGCCGTCAGAATGCGTCATAGGAGTCTATCGCCTTACGATGAAGTCCAATTCCGACAACTTCCGCCAGTCAGCCATACAGGGTATCATGAAGCGTATCAAGGCAAAAGGTGCGGAGGTCATCATCTATGAGCCGACTCTCGAAGATGGCACCACATTCTTCGGGTCGCTTGTAGTCAACGACCTTTCAAGGTTCAAGGGAATGAGCAAGGCTATCATAGCCAACCGCTTCGATGAATGCCTTAATGATGTAGAAGACAAGGTATATACGCGCGACATATTCCGCAGGGATTGATTAGATGGGTGAAGAGTAGTTCCTGTCTGGTCACTAACCAGTCTGGTGCTTTCTGGCAGACTCTTTCTGACATGCTTTTAGAAGGAGGGTGAGGCAGAGAGGAGACGATAAAGTATCAGTTTCAGCATCCTATTGTATTACATTATCATCTCATCTCTCATGCCTTTATTTGGCTTTCTGACGAGATTTTGATGCGAAAAAGTGACAGATTGAGTGCTTTTACTACTGAATATCGTTATTTCCGTGTGCGAAAGCATTGTTTTCGCGGTGTGATAGCGGCTCTTTTGCAGCGCAATGTCATTGATATTATGTGGTGAAAGTGTTGATATTACGTTGCAATATCAATGCTTTTGCAACAGGATTTTTCTGTTGTTTTTGATACAGGATGGTAACTGTTTGATATACAAGTATATAAAAAGGATTGACATAATTCGCATATTTGCGGTCTTATGCCAATCCTTTTTTGAATTTTCTCTTCTCGTCTGTTCGGAATATGTCAAGAAAGTATCATGCGCTTTGGGAACTTTGTATGTAATGTCGTGCCGTAGATTAAACCCAAATCGGTCATTAGACCACAAAAGTTCAAAACTTCTTGTTTTTGTGTTGTTTCCTAACAGATTTTATTTTCTTGTCGGCATCTTGCCTGTCTTTGTAACTTGACGTAGCCCGCTACGCCTGCGTTACAAATACAGCCAATCTGCTCGACAATAAAACAAAATCTGTTTAGGCTCTAATGACCGATTTGGGTTAAAGGTAGTAGGTGGGAGAATAAAGTGCTTTGTAGGAGCGATGGGGCTGGTGTGTCGGGCATGATTTCTGCACTTTTTGCATATATATGGCTGTGAGTATAAGGAAATGACAAAAAAAGCAAACGTTATTGCTGATATTTTATTTACCTTTGCAGTCGAAATACTGCTTAATATTAACTGCAGGTAGGTTCCATTTCTTTATTCATTACATCTTAATCCTAAAACTAAAATCGAGCAATGAGAAGAATAATTATTTTTTGCGTTGTGGCATTTTTGTCGTTGTGCTGTAGCCATTATGCTGTAGCGGCGAAGAAATCACCACGCCAGCAACTGTTGCTGCGTATGTCAAAGATACAGAAGCAAGGCTATATGTACGGTCATCAGGACGATACGTTCTACGGTATCACGTGGGATTGGGACGAGAATCGTTCCGATACCTATGAACTTGTGGGTGATTATCCCGGCGTGATGGGCTTTGACCTTGGCGGAATAGAGATGGGTGACAGCAAGAACCTTGACTCTGTACCTTTCACGCGCATTCGTGAGGAGATAGTAAAGCAACATGAGCGTGGCGGAATAATTACCATCTCATGGCATCCGCGTAATCCTCTCCTTGGCACTACGGCATGGATACAGAATGATACTACGGCATACAATGAAGCCGTCAAGGCTCTCGCAGCATTGCGTCAGCATGACCTTGCTGCTAAGGTATCTAATCCGAAGCATACCGTACGTGAGATATTGGCAGGAGGCAGATGTCATGAGAAGTTCTTGTCATGGCTGAAGAGAGTCAGTGATTTCCTTGTGTCTTTGAAGGACAGTAAGGGTAATCAGATACCTCTTATCTTCCGTCCGTGGCACGAGAATAATGGTTCCTGGTTCTGGTGGGGGCAGGATAATTGCTCGGACGAAGAGTTTCATGCCCTATGGAACATGACGCAGGATTTTATCAACGCCACAACGGCAGGAGAGACGTCTCTCAAGGATTACCTTGTCTGGTCGTATTCCCCAAATCTTTTTGGCTCATGGACGGAAGCACAATGGCTCGTGCGTTATCCTGGTGATGACCGTGTGGATCTCATTGGCGAGGATGCTTACCAATGGGGGAGAGAAGAAGACTTTACAAGGCAGTTGGATGCCGACCTCGCCCTCATCACGAAGATAGCTGCGGAGCGTGGCAAGCTTATCGCCCTCACGGAGTGTGGCTATCAGAATTCTCCAGACTCTACATGGTGGCAGCGTGTCTTTAAGCCTGTCATGGAGAAATATCCCGTCTGCTATTTCCTGCCTTGGCGCAACTATAGCAAAGACCATTTCGGAGCATCTCCGGCAGCCAAGACAGCGGAAGATTTCAAGGCTTGGGCGAAACAAAAGAGCTTCCTTTTCGTTAAGGATATAAGGAAGGTGAGATGAGGTGTTTGGTTGTGGGTTGTTGGTTTTAGGTTGTTGGTTAGTAATGTCTTTCCAAAGGAGTCTTCCTCAAAAAAGCAATGGTAACTCAACCTACAACCCATAACCCACAACCTAAAACCATGAACTACAACCAAACAACAAGACAACCAAACAACCAAACAACTAAACAACTAAACAACAAAACAACTAAACAACAAAACAACTAAACAACAAA
>CALZJQ010000160.1 GCA_945787895.1 uncultured Prevotella sp.
CGTATTTCATTGTTGGGTATATCAAGAGTGTATATTCCGGTGGCTTGATTGTAGTCCTTTATCGTGATGTATCCGCTCTGGTAGAGCAGCGGCAGTATGGTTTTCATTCTCTCCGTCGGAGCGTCAAACGCAGAGGCCAGTGAGCGGTTGTGCCCTATTTTTGACGGTACGACATTGAACTTCCTCAGCATCTCGATGAGATATGTCGGTGTTCCAGATGCGAACCAATAGTTGTTGAGTTCATGATCCTGGAAGGCATTGAGCAGGCTGAACGGATTGAAGATGTCGGGAGACGACGCAGTGAAGTGATAGCCGTCGTATTGCTGCTTCAGTTTCTCTATCGTTTCCTCGCGTGTCAGCTGCTTGTGTCCTGTAAAGTCATCGATATAGTCGGACATCTGCGTGAGCATCTCCTCCTCGCTTATACCGCACAGTGCGGCATAGTCGGGAATCATGGAGATGTTCTTCAGGTTGTTCAGTTCGCTGAAGATGCTGAGCTGTGAAAACTTCGTGATGCCAGTCAGGAACACGAACTGCAGGTAGGGGTCGCTGTCTTTCAGTGGAGAATAGAAATTGCGCATAATGTTCCTCAGTACGGGCAAAGTCTTGTCCTCGTGTACTACGTCGAGCAGCGGTGCGTCATACTCGTCGATGAGCACCACGACCTTCTTCCCAGTCTTTTTGTAAACGTTGAATATCAGGTCCTTCAGTCGGACATTGGGGTCGGGATGGTCAGAGGACAGCCCGAAATGACTTTCGTTGTCTTTCAGGATATTGATGAGATAACGTTCCAGCTGCTCCTTTTCAAGGTGCTTTCCTGAAGCCATGCTAAACCTCAGCACGGGATATTCCGTCCATTCCTTCTCCACGCTGTCGATGTAGAGTCCCTTGAACAGCTCCTTCCGTCCCTCGAAATATGCCTGGAGTGTAGATATAAGCAGAGACTTTCCGAACCGCCTGGGGCGACTCAGGAAGACATAACTCCCGAGGTGTATCATGTTCCAGATGTACCTCGTTTTGTCAATATAGAGATAGTCACCATCGATGATTTTCTCAAAGGTCTGTATGCCTACGGGCAACCGCTTCATTTGTCTCTTTTCCATACGCATCTTACTATTGTGTGCAAAGATAATGAAAATCGGATGAAATACAAAATATTTGTCGGAATACTTTTTTGTTTTATGAATCATCCGAATTTTTTGTTACATTCCCGACAACGGATTTTTGAGCGTTTTTGATGCTTTTTTTGATAAAAACGTATCGTTTTGAGAAGAAAAATAACTGTCTTTTTGAGTGAAAACACAGCTATTGCACCACAAAAAGGAAGATATTGCACGACAAAACCAAGGATATTGTCGGGTAATATCATAGCTTTCACCATGTAATATCAATGCTTTTGTTTTGTAAATGAAAAATTGAAATCTTATGATTTTTGTATATATCTGATATATAGGCGGATAGAAAACCGTAGCGAGAATCGCAAATTTGCGCCCGTTTGCAAATTGATTTCCAAATTCTTGATTCTCGCACCGTTTTTCTTTACAAAAAAAATGTTGTACAGCCGACGTGCTGTCGGAGAGAAAATGTAAGGGATTGACTCGCTTTGTCGGTCAGTTTTCTCGTTCAAAAGAACATATTATTTACGGGAAAATTCAAAAAAAACGAATAAGAATGAGACATTATGAGATTTTTTTGTACCTTTGCAGATGTCTAAGGGTTATCTGTCATTAACCTACTGAAAGTCTGTGTTACACTCATGTCAAGTCAAGTTCCGAAACGGAAATGAAATATTGGGACGATGGGATAGGGACTGTACCTTACTTTCGGATGTCTGACGTTGAAAATTATCAGCAAATACCTATAATCTATTCACTGCATTATGGAAGAAAACGACAATACCCGAATCACTGACAACGTGGAGTCTCAGATGCAGTCGCGCGACGATGGCCTGAGGGAATTGACATTGGAAGAACTGAACAAAATCACTGGAGGATGAATATCTTTAGGAAAGAGACACTCGATACGCTGGAAAATCCAGGACAGATTACCGAGTATGTCAAGGTGACCACGCCGCCACTGTACATCATTCAGGTGGCCATGCTGGTCTGTTGTGTCGTCGTTGTGCTGTGGGTGGCATTCGGTTCGGTGACAGAGCACGTCAAGTCTGTTGCCGTGGTGTTTCCGCATGACACGCCGAGCAGGATGACCACGGCTCTTGACGGACAGGTGGATAGGATATTCGCACGCAAGGGCTTGTATGTCAATAAAGGCGAGGCGGTAATGTCCGTGAGGCACGGGGATTCCCTCGATACCCTGTATGCCACCACGTCGGGAATGCTAATCAGTGCAAAGGGGACGGATGAGACGTTCCGTTCATACGAGACTCTCGCAGAGATAATCCCCATGCGGCGGCGCAGTCAGAACCGTGAACTCATCACATTTGTCGAATATAAGGATTTGCGCAACCTGAAAGTAGGGCAGGAAGTGCAGGTGACACCTGTAGATTTGCATCGTGAGGACTATGGTTATATCATCGGGCATATTACTCATGTCAACAAGTTTCCCGTGCGTGAGGAGGAAGCCCGCCGACTTTCGATGCTGCGCAACTTTACAGACAAGATATTTCCTGCGGAGACAGCCTATGAGGTGCGTCTCGTAGTGGATACAGATGAGATGGACAAGAGCTGTCTCAAATGGTCGAGAAAGCGCAGCCGTGACATTCGGTTGGGGCAGATGACATTCTGCAACGTGCAGATTATCACTGGCAGAAAACCTATTTATCGGCTGCTGTTCAGGTACTGAGGATGGATCGGGGGCGTAGGTTATGGGTCGTCAGACTTGGGGGGACTGGCGTTTGTTTCATATTCCTGAACTGGAGACTGCGGCAGCATGGCATGACAATCCAAGACAAACAACCAACAACCCAAAAGCAGATAAAAGCCAAGAGTCAATAAGATGAAGAAAGGAACAATAAAGAAAGTGCCTGTAGTGGTGCAGATGGAGACGGTGGAGTGCGGCGCCGCCTGCCTTTCCATGATATTGGCTTATCATGGGAAGTGGCTCTCGCTCGAACAGTTGCGCACCGACTGCGGAGTGTCTCGCGACGGAAGCAATGCCCGCTGCCTGGTGCTTGCCGCCCGTCAGCATGGCCTTGATGCACGTGGTTATCGGGCAGACGTCAGCCATCTTGCTGACATGGCTCCCGCCATCATTCACTGGAACTTTAATCATTTCGTCGTTTTCAAAGGGTTCAGGGGAGGGTTTGCCTATATCAACGACCCGGCAATAGGGAGTATTGCCGTCTCCATGCAGGACTTCAGCCGCTCATATACGGGAGTCGCCATTACGGCTTCACCTACCGAACGCTTCGAGCCGCAGGGACGGCAGACCAGCATCCTGCACTACGTGAGGGATAATATCCGGGGCGTGGGAGATGCCTTTGCCTTTACTCTCATAATGGGAATGCTTACTGCCTTTGCAGGATTGCTCTATCCTCTCTTCTCGCAGGTGTTCCTCGATGACATTATCACGGGAAAGAACGAGGAGTGGACAATACCGTTCTTCGTAGGGATGGGAGCACTCGTGCTCTTCCATTTCCTTCTCGCACTCCTCGACAATGTCTATGGAAGGAGGTTTTCCGGAAGTATGTCGCTGAAGGGAAACACCCGCTTTCTATGGCATGCGCTCAACCTGCCCATTGAGTTCTTCGCACAGCGGTACGTAGGCGACATAGTCCAACGCCAGTCGCTCAACGAGACTATCACTACTACGCTGGTGAGAATACTTGCGCCCTATG
Organism: uncultured Prevotella sp.; assembly: GCA_945787895.1. Lineage (GTDB taxonomy): Bacteria > Bacteroidota > Bacteroidia > Bacteroidales > Bacteroidaceae > Prevotella. The sequence goes on from CALZJQ010000160.1 coordinate 3,797, forward strand.
CCATAAACATGGTGCTTCTCCTGGTCTATATCGTAGTGATGGCAAGGTACAGCCTGCTGCTTACCACCATGGGACTCATGTCCGTGGCCCTCAACATCTATGTCGTAAGAAAGGAAAGTGAGCTCCGCAACAATCTGTCCAAGGCGATGGAGCAGACCGAAGGCAAGTTCTATGGAATCACGATGTCATGCGTGGACAACATAGAAAGCATCAAGGCTGCAGGGGCGGAAAGAGGATTCTTCGAGTTCTGGGCAGGATATTTCGCAAGGAGAAACAATCAGGAGGTGGCATTTGAGGCACGCTCTTTTTCCCCGTATCTCTTCGGACACATAGCAAATGCCATGGTGCTTATCCTCGGTGCCGCACTGATATTGAACGGAGAGTTCAGCATCGGAATGCTCATGGCATTCCAGGGATTCATGGCGGAGTTCATGCGTCCGGCAATGGGAATGATGCAGGGAGCCACGACAGTCATCGAATTACGCTCGCAGATGGAGCGTATCGACGATGTGATGGCATATCCTACGGAAACAAGGACGGAGTCCGCAAGTGTCGGTGAGTGTGGAAAAATGGGAGGACTGCTGGAGATGCGCAACGTCTCTTTCGGCTATTCTCCTACTTCCGACCCAATCATCAAGGATTTTTCCATGACTCTGAAGCCGGGAAAAAGCATTGCCATCGTCGGCACGTCAGGGTGCGGAAAGAGTACAATAGCAAAACTCGTGGCAGGACTCTACGAACCCTGGAGCGGTGAAATCCTGTTTGATGGCAGGAAGAGGAGCGAGATAAGCCATGAGGAATTTGTCAATTCGGTGGCTGTGATTGACCAGAACGTGGTACTCTTCAATGACACCATAGCTGAAAACATCAAGATGTGGGACCACTCCATCGAGGATTTTACCATGACAATGGCATGCATCGACTCAGGAATACGCAATGATATAATATCAAGA
>CALZJQ010000161.1 GCA_945787895.1 uncultured Prevotella sp.
TGAACACTTCTAAAAAATCAGATATGTGTGAATAATTAATAGAACCCACCATATATAATTTTGAAAAAAAAGATATGGCACTACCGATAGCATCCATACCAGTGCTGACTGGTGAAGTGGCTCAGCGATTTGAAGCTGAGGCACAGGCAAATTATGAGTGGTATCTTAACCGCTCAGAGGAAGAGAAAAAGGCAGACGAGGCAATTCTTGAAAAGAAGTTTGCCGAGTTGTATAGTATGTTGTCAAAAGCCCATTTAGGAAAAAGATGAGTTTCTTGAAAGAACACTGCTCGCTGTTTTCCGTCAATGAGCCAAAGGAACTTGAAAGTTTCAAATGCGGAGACCTTGACATAGACGAGTTCTTTGCCAATGATTGTTTTGGTTTTACCAAGCAGTTGTTGGGCAAGACCTATTGTTATAGGTTAAATGAAGAGCCAGACAAAGTCGTATGCGCCTTTACCCTTGCCAATGCAGGAGTCAGGGTAAGCGATTTGCCTAATGCACGCAGAAAAAGAATTGAGGCTGGCATACCACATACAAAAGCCTTGAAGGACTATCCTGCTGTATTAGTTGCAAGGTTGGGAGTTTCTTCCGAATTCCGTTCAAAGCACATCGGCAGCGATGTTCTTGATTTTATTAAGATATGGTTCATTGAACCTCTAAACAAGACTGGATGCCGTTTTGTAATTGTTGACGCATATAACACCCCATCAACAATGGAGTTTTATGAGCGTAATGGTTTCAAAGTTGTGTTCAGTACAGAACAACAGGAGAAAGACTACCGTCATATCACTTCAGAAACATTATTGAGCACTCGCTTGATGTATTATGATTTGATGAAGACAGTTAAAGAGTATAGGTAGGAACACGTATTCATTCCTGCTAAATATTGCTCAGTTTCAATCAGTTTTACGGATTATGCGGAATATAGCGTAACCTCCGTATAACCGTAAAACCGCAAAAGCGAAGCGACCGTAAAACCACAATAACAATTTATATCTTGTCTAAATATTGAAAGAAATACGAGATTTAGCCGAATAATAATTTATAACTTGGCTAAATCTTGGCAAAAACATGAGATTTAGCCAGATAATAATTTATAACTTGGCTAAATCTTGGTAAAAATACGAGATTTAGCCGAATAATAATTTATTTCTTGGCTAAATCTCTTTTTGTTTGTAACTTTGCGCCAAGGAATAAATTTGTTCATCTTTCGCCGGGTTAAATGACTTGCGAAAGACGAATTACATAAATTAACACAGGTTAAAATTCAAGGCGGAAATATGTAGGGAAAAATCGTCTTAAAATATGTGAAAATTTTGGCAAGTCATCGCTTTTCCATGACGAAAACGCAGGTTTGCGAGGCAAAATCATGGAGATTGCGAGGCGAAAGCATAGATATTGCGGGGCAATAACATAGTTATTACAAGGTAATAGCGGCGCTTTTGTCCCGCAATATCTATGCTTTTGGTGGAGTGGGGGAGCGTTTTAGGCAAAAAAATCAAAGAAAACTTTACCTAAAATAGTGGTAATCAACAATATATACAACCAGTGCAAAAGTCGGCGAGAATCGCATATTTGCAAGCAAAAGTCCCTTGCGACGAAAATATTGCAAAGAAAATGTTAAAAAGATACTTCTGCTTCGTTTGTTTGCAGATAATTTCGTATCTTTGCACACATAATCTTACTATATATTACAGAAACTAACTATTCTACCTTTCCCGATGAAGAAACCCTTGTTGGCATTGTTGCTGTTCGGCGTGTCCCTGCATTCCGGAGCGCAGGTGATGAACTATGACATGACGAAGCCGCAGCCTGCATATACGCAGGAGGTAGGTTATGGTTATGACCTGACCGCTGTGCCCGACGGAAAAACCACTGCACCATTCTATTTCTCCGTCAGAGTGCCGGACGGTAATTACCGTGTCACCGTCACTCTCGGCAGCAGGAAGAAAGCCGGCGAGACGACCGTGAGGGCAGAAAACCGCCGCCTCATGGTGGAGAAATGCGTGACGGCAAAGGGAAAATACGAGACGTTCACGTTCCTCGTACACAAGCACAGCACCGACATCCCGGCATACAAAGCGGCTGACGGAAGAGAGACAAAGCCCTCCAAGGTGCGCATAAAGCCGGGCGAGGTTGGCTCGCTATCGTGGGATGAGAAACTGACGCTTGAGTTTAATGGGGCACGACCATGTGTCAAGACTATCGAGATAGAGCCTGATACGGCTGCAGTGACTGCATATCTCTGCGGCAACTCCACCGTGGTAGATCAGGGAAAGGAACCCTGGGCGTCATGGGGACAGATGTTCCCACGATGGTTTGACCACCGTCTTTGTATAGCCAATTTCGGAGAAAGCGGACTGACAGCCACCTCGTTCATGGCACAGAACCGCTTAGAGAAGATTCTCTCCATGCTGCGTCCCGGCGACTACGTGTTCTGTGAGTTCGGGCACAACGACGAGAAAGAGAAAGGTCCAGGCACGGGAGCGTGGTATCATTACGCCACAGCACTGAAGAAATTTGCCGACCTCGTGCGCGCAAAGCAGGGCAACGTGGTCTTCTGCACGCCGACAGCGCGCCGTTTCTTCGAGAAAGACCACAGAACGCTGCGCAACACCCACGGCGATTTCCCCGAAGCGCTGCGCACGGTGGCAGCGAGGGAGAACATTCCTCTCATCGACCTCACGGCGAAATCCACCATACTTTTCGAGACAATGGGCGAGGAAGGCTCCAAACACCTCCTCGTACACTATCCCATAGGCACCTTCCCCTGGCAGGACAAAGCCTTTGCTGATAACACACACTTCAACCCTTTCGGGGCTTACGAGATATCAAAGATTGTTGTTCAGAGCTTGAAGGATATGCAGCATCCGATTGCTGACTACCTGAGACCAGACTGGAAGGATTTCTCGCCCTCCGCACCTGACGACTGGAAACAGTTCTGCTGGCAAGAGTCCATCTTCTTCGATGGCACAAAGCCCGACGGCAACTGAACCGCCCTTACCCCTTGGTTGCAGAAGAAAGCACCCGTTAATTGAAATATAAAAACTGACTATCAATATGAAAAAACTACTATCTCTATTACTATTAGCACTGACCATGCTGACAGCATCGGCTCAGCGCACTATCGACAGACTTGATAGAGGCCTCATAGGCATCAAGGTCAATGCAGGAGTGTTCCTCAGTTGGAGAATACAGGCTGACGAATACTACGACGTGAAGTATAACCTCTACCGTGACGGCAAGAAGATTGCCGAGAACCTCAACGTGTCCAACTATACCGATGCGGCAGGAACAACAGGCAGTTCCTATACCGTGGCGGCAGTGGTAAGGGGAAAGGAGCAGAAGCAGTCGGCGCCAGTCAAGCCATGGGCGCAGAACTACTTTGAGATTACTCCCAAGCACGACCCCTCGCTCAAGTGTACCTACATCCCCAACGATGCCTGCTGCGCAGATGTCGATGGCGATGGAGTGGTGGAAATCCTCCTCAAACTCGACAACAACGAGGAGAGATCTCAGCTCTATCCCAAGGAAGGTCCTGAGGTTGGTGGCACGGCAACAAAGGAATATACCCTGTTTGAGGTGCTGAGCCTCGATGGCACGGTGCTGTGGTGGGTAAACTGCGGACCCAACATGGGTGATTTCCAGAACAATGAGCAGAACATCGTGGGCTACGACTGGGACATGGACGGCAAGGCAGAGGTGCTGATGCGCCTCTCTGAGGGTGCTGCCATCCACATGGCTGACGGCACTACATACACCATCGGTGCCGATGGAAACAACGGCACTACATGGAAAAACTACCGCATCCCAAAGAGTTCCGGAAGCGTAGAGTGGTTTACATATTACGGCAACGAGTTCCTCGTATATTGCAACGGAAAGACGGGCAAGCCTTACCAGTGTATAGAGTTTCCTCTCAAGCGCTATGAAGCAGGAGAGACAGACCTGAAGAAGGCATGGGGCGACGGCTACGGACACCGTTCCAGCAAGTATTTCTTCGGCGCTCCATACCTTGACGGAAGGCATCCAAGCATCTTCCTCGGACGAGGCATCTACACAAGGCATAAGTTCATAGCTTACGACGTGGACCCACAGACTCACGAACTCAACGTGAGATGGCGCTGGACCAACAACCAAGCAGGCTCTCCATGGTACGGACAGGGTTATCACAACTACTCCATCGTGGATGTAGATTGGGATGGAAGGGACGAGATTGTCTTCGGATCAATGGTCATCGACGACAACGGCAAGGGACTATCTACCGCCGGTCTCGGTCACGGTGATGCACAGCATCACGGCGACCTCGACCCCTACACCTACGGACAGGAGGGCTTCTTCTGCAACGAGTCGCAGCCGGCAAACAACTATCGTGACCTTACCACGAGCAAGATTTACCACAGATATGCTGATTCCAGGGACGATGGACGAGCCATTGCCGGAAACTTCTGCAACGACATTCCAGGAGCCATGGGCTTCTCAGCTCACGATAATGCCGTCAGTTGTGTGACGGGAAAGGTGGAAAATATCCTCACCAAGAATTACGTTGGTATGAATTTCCGAATCTACTGGGACGGTGACCTGCAGGAAGAGACGTTCGACAACACTTCCGTAAGCAAGTACAACAAGGGAGTCATTGCAGTCATGACAGGAGCATATTCCAACAACAGCACCAAGGCGACACCGACATTCCAGGGCGACATCCTCGGCGACTGGCGCGAAGAAATCATCGAGCGCA
>CALZJQ010000162.1 GCA_945787895.1 uncultured Prevotella sp.
GTTATATAAACTTAAATATCAGAGAGTTATTAATTATTCAGCAAACACTATTTAATAGGGGAATCAGTAAGGATTTCTCAGCAATGCAATGTCAGACTTCTTCAGAGATTTCTTTTCCATCAGCCGCATGACGGAGGTGAGGGAGTGAACGTCAGTGCCATGATAGGTGTAGTAACCTTCTTCGAGGAGCTCAAATGCCTTGTCCTGCGCCATTGACCCGTAGGCTCCTACAAGTGACAGAATGTTCAGCTGAAACACTATGCCTTTGGCTATAAGAGACTGATAGTCATTCCAGTTCATATACTGGTATCTTTCCGGGTGAGCAAGGACAGGTGTCAGGTCAGCATCTTTTATCTCTTGCAGTATATTGTGAAATCCGTATGGAGCCTGCACATAGGATGTCTCTACAAGAATCTGCTTTCCACTGTTGCCGTAGGTCAGCAGGTCGCCGTCACGAAGCCTTTCGAGAAAAAGGTTGTCGAGCATATACTCCGCAGCGAGGTGCAACTTCACTTTTCCAGAATAGCTGCTGCACAGTTCCTCAAATCTTTGCCGCAAACAAGAAGAACCATTGGGGATGTCTTCCATGACGTGAGGCGTCAGCCACACTTCTTTTATCCCCAGTGATTCATAATAGTCGAGTACGTCAATGGCTTCCTGCATGGTTTTGATGCCGTCATCCACGTCAGGCAGGATATGGCTGTGCCAGTCAGTGAAACCCTCGAGGTAGCCGGAGTCCTTGTATGATTTCTTGAAACTGAAAAACATTGTCTCTTGTAGTACCTGGTTTTTGGTTTTTGGTTTTGGGTTTTGAGTTAGTTAGACCCTCCTCTTGAGAACCTCCATTAGAAAAGCAAACCAACCAACAACCAACAACCATAGTGATTTGCGCCTGCGAAAGTTGAATCACTTACTATACCCCTCATCGTAACTGTTACCATAGCCGTAGCCACCATAGCCGTAGCCGTAGCCGTAGCCGTAGCGGTAGCCGTAACGGCGGTAGCCGTAACGAGAGTTGGCAGTGAGCGTTCCATTAAGGATGAGGCCCATATTGTTGAATTTATGGTTTCGGTAGTAGTCTTCGATGGAGTCGAGGAACTCTATTTCCATGATTCCGACGCGAATCACGAAGAGTGTGACGTCGCAATGCTTTGACAGGATGCTGGTGTCTGCCACGATTTCCACTGGTGGGCAGTCGAAGAATACGTAGTCATACTCCTTGCGTATCTCTGCAATCATCTCTCCAAACCTGTCGTAAGATATGATCTCGGCAGGGTTGGGAGGGAGAGTACCTACGGGAAGGACGTAGAGGTTTTCTGTATCAGGAGCCTGAACGACGAGGTCGTGCCAGTCGCTGACAGCTCCGTTGATGTAGTCGGAAACTCCCAGTTCCGGTTTTTCCACATATTTTGAGAGAGAGCGGCGGCGGAGGTCAAGGTCAATGGCGCACACTTTCTTTCCCTTCAGCGACATACACTTTGCAAGGTTGTATGTGATAAAGGTTTTTCCGCTGTGAGGGTTTGCCGAAGTAGTCATTATGACCTTCATGTCCGGGTTGTTGCCCAGCATGAACTCGAGGTTGGTACGGAGTACGCGGTAAGCCTCGTTGACCACGTTTCTGTTGCCTTGCTCTACTACGACCCTTCCTATGTAGTTGTCCTTCTCATCCTTCTTGCCACGGTGTCTGTGCTTTGATTTCTTCTTTTTTCCGAAGATGTCAGACATAAGTTTCTTCAGTCTTGATACCTTTTCCTCGTCAGGAAATTCCACGTTGGGCAATTCTCCCACGAAAGGAATGGTAAGATGCTCGATGTCCCTTCTTCCGCGCACTTTGGAGTTGGCCCACTCACGCAGGATAAAGAACAGGAATGGAATGGCAAGACCTAAGGCAATGGCTATGGTCCAGATTCTCTTTACGTCTGGGAATGACTGGTATTTTGAGCCTGTAGAAGGCTGGAGCACGCGGGTGTTGTAAGCGGCGAATGCCTGGTTCAGCTCATTCTGCTCACGTGTCTGGAGGAGGAACGTGTAGAGCTGGTCCTTAATCTTGCGGCGGCGTTCGATGTCGATGTAGTTCTTCTGCTTGAGGGGGGCTGCGTCAATGTCGGCATTGTTGCGTGACGTTGATATGTTGAGCACTCCAAGTTGGGAGTTGAGGGTACTGATATGGTTTTCGATAGTAGTAAGAATACCGTTGTGCAGTACGGCCATCTGCTTGTCAACGTCACCTACGAGCGGGTTTTCCTTGGTAGATGAAGAAATGAGGTTGCTTCGGTTGAGTACCAATGCGTTGTATTGTCCTACCTGTTCCGCAAGTGAATTGTTGTGTACTCCGGCAGGCAGGGGAAGGGTGACGGTAGGGTCAGTAGCTTTTTTCACCACGCCGCGGAAATACATGACGAGAGACAATTCCTTTGATATTTCAAGGTTCTGGTTGTCATATTCCAAGGAACGTGACTGATATTTCATGCCTTCGTTCTCGAAGTCAATGGTATGGTTCTCCATCTTGTAGCGCGTCATCTCGTTCTCCACCTCTCCGAGCTCCTGCTTGATGGCTTCCAGACGCTTGTTGATAAAGTTGTTGGTTGCCACGATTACCTGGTTGCGGTTGGTCACCCAAGTCTCATTGTAGATGGCGATGAGAGTGTTGAGGATGTCGTCTGCGCGTTCGATGTTCACATCAGACAGCGAAATGTCGATGACGGTAGATTCCGCGTCAGTGTTGGATATTGCCATCCTGTTGAGTATCTGACCTGTGACGGCATCATATCCCGTTCTCGTTACGGTGATGGGGTCGCTGGCACGGGCTCCGAAAGAGTGTGTCTTTTCTATTGTCGTAGTGCCGAGCGGCGACTTGAATTTCTTGCCGAAGCGTGCCTGGAGCTTCGTGGTCTTGCCGTTTTGGTCGGTGAACTTCAGCGTGGCACGGTTCTCGTCGTTGATGGTTACGACAAACTCGACATTGGTGTTGTTTCCAATGCCGTCAACAGACACTCTTATCGGCAGGCTCGAACCGTAGAGGACGGTATTGCGGAGTCGTCCGCGTATCTCGTATTCAAAGTCGAGGTTGAGCCTTTCCACTACCTTTCTCATCAGGGCAGGCTTCTGGAAAGCAATGATTTCATTCTTAAGGGACGCATTTCCCTGTCGGACGCCCCTTCCCTGCATTCTTACGAAAACGTCATCAACGGCCTTGCTGCTGGCGTCTTCTTTGATTACTATGGACGTGTTGCGTGTAAAGACGGGCGGAGTCATGCGGAGATAGATGACTGCACATGCACATGATATACATAGACAGATGACGAACCAGTACCAGTTGCTGAGGCAGAGACCGATGATGTCGGTGATGTTCAGCGTATTTCTTGATTCCTGTTCCTGCCGCTTTGAATTTGATGGATTTGCACTCATGTTGATTGAGGGTTGTCGGTTTTTGGTTTTTGGTTGTAGGTTGTAGCACCTGGTTTTTGGTTGTAGGTTGTTGGTTTTAGGTTGGTTAGTCTTTCCTCTTGAAAAATCTCCATTAGAAAAGCAAAACAACCAAAAACCAACAACCAGGAACTGAGCAAGTCACGGACTTGCGAAAGTTGAATTATTTTACAATATTGATGATTGATATTACACTCGTTCCGATGATTCCAGTCCAGAATCCCCAGGTGTTGAAGAGGTTGCCGTTGTTGGTAGAGGCTCTCTTGGTCTTGTTGTTGGGTTCGATATACACAATGTCGTTCTGATGGACGTAATATACCGGAGATTCATATACGTTCTTCATCTTTGTAAGGTCAAGTTCGTATTGAGTACGCAGGCCATCCTCCTCACGGATGACGAGGATGTTCTGTCGCTTGGCATTGATGCTCAGGTCTCCCGACTCGGCGAGAAGCTCCCAGAAAGTGAATTTGTCCTTCTCTATGTTGATCTTCTTTCCGCCGCCTTCTCCAAGGATATAGACGTAGAGACCGGTGTAGTTGACGGTCACGATGGCATCGTCAACGAGTTTTGACGACCTCAGCGCATTTGTGATGTGCTCTGTAATCTCCTGACGGTTCATGCCGGCCACCTTTATCTTGCCGAGCACGGGGAAGTCAATCTGACCGTTGTCATCCACTACATACCCCACGTTATTATTGGAAGACATTGAAGAGCTTCCATTGGTGCCGTTGATGTTAAACTGCTGCGTGAGCTGTTCGTTCCTTGACTTTACCATGATTGAGATACGGTCTCCAGGGCGTACTTTGAAAGGAATGGAATTGACCATTACCTCTTCAGACAGACCAGGATTACGATCTTGGAAATACGCAATGTTCTTTGGCGTGCATGATGCCAGTGCAATGATAAACAGTAATGGCAGAAGGAATTTCTTCATAATGATTTTATTTAGTTGTTGTTTTGTTGTTTTGTTGTAAGTCTGTCCTGTTGCCCAGCGGTTTTGTTGACAGTGAAGGACTCCATTGCAAAGCCTCCCCCTGGACAACCACACGATTTATTTTCTGCAAAGGTACAAAAAAGAATTGAGAAAAGAGAAAATATTGCCATGATAATTTTTCCCCTTTGAAAAAAATACGGAAAATGGTAGGGTCACCCGTAAAAACGTGTGGATTAGGCATAGCTTTTCGTTAGTCTGAATAGGAAGAATCTCTTGTCAACGATTCCACGTAACAGTGCCCCGATTTTGGCTTCTTATTCTGCATTTGGAACATGCAGAACATACACAAAAAACTAA
>CALZJQ010000163.1 GCA_945787895.1 uncultured Prevotella sp.
TCTTCAAGACCGACAACCGCTCTGTTTTTCGGAACAGTTAACTGGACACCCTAACAACTAAACAACCAAACAACTAAACAACTAAACAACCAAACAACTAAACGAATAATACTCAATATTCATATATCCGTCTTCACGGATGAGGGAGGCGTCTGCGGGGTCGTTGGGGTTCAGTCCGTGCGCCTTTTCCCATTCGTCGGGTATGCCGTCGCCATCGCTGTCCTTACGCGCTATACCTTTATATATAGGCAGTCCTCCTACCTGCTGCGGGTCTGTGATGATACCAAGGCGATAGCTGTCCTCGGGCAGACGCCGCTTGACGTAGGGCGACTCATGCACCTTGGCGTCCTTGGCATATTCTGGAACGCCCGTCCTCACGCTGCGCACGATGCGCTCATCGACGGCATCACGCCGGGGAAGCGTGGCTCCGGCATCAGTGAGTACCCGCTGGAAAGCCTCCTCGGCTGTCAGCAGAGTGTCAAGATGCGGAATGGGAAAGGGCTTATCAGTGCGTATCCGCGCTATTGCCGCTGCCACGTCCTTGGACGAGGGCTGCACGCCGCCGTCCCAGTTGTCTGCCGTCACCCTTGCGTTGCCCTCCACTACATTGCCGTGGACGTAAGCCCTGCCGAAGTCTTCGGGACGTGCCTTGTCACGGCTCGCCTCGGGCTTCAGTATCCTGTGACGGATAGCCTTGCCCATATTGTAGCCTGTCACGGGTCCGGGCTTGAGATAATTGTTGATGATGTTGTAACGGGAGTTGTCATCCCCTCCGTCGATGGAACGGTTCCACCAGTTGAAGAGCACGTTGTTCACGAAGTTGAAGTCACCGTCCATGGCAATGGAAGGATTGCGGGAGATATTGCAGGCGAAGAGGTTGCGGACAAAAAGAGTGTTATGTCCTCCGATGGACGCTCCGAAAGCATGGTTGTAGAGGTCGAGTCCCTCGCTGAAGATGCAGTCCTGTATGGTAATATTGACGGTGGGGAGTTTCTGGTAGTGCCCGTCCTCCGTGCGGTTATAGACGTGGCGGTACATCGACATCACCTCGTCCAGTCCCCACGATGAGGAGCAATGGTCGTAGATGATGTTGCCTATCCCCTGCCCTCCGCACGCATCGTCACGGAATGCCACGTCCGTGGCACCACGGCGGAAACGCATATACCGTATCACCACGTCGTGCGTATCCACCTCTACCGTCTGCCCCGTCACCACGACACCATCCCCGGGAGCCGTCTGCCCGAAGATGCTGATATATGGTGCCACGACATGAATAGGGCGTTCGAGACGTATCTCTCCCGCTACATTGAAGACTATGATGCGCGGTCCTCCTGCCTCGCAGGCCTCACGCAGCGTCCCGGGTCCGGAGTCAGCAAGGCTTGTCACGACAAATATCCCTCCGCCACGTCCGCCAAAGCTGTATTTCCCCCCTCCCTCAGCACCGGGGAATGCGGGAATGTCCGCCTGCGGCAACTCTTCCGGCGTGGCGCACCACGGCACGAAACGCTTGCCCCTCATCATTCCCTCCATCACCTCGGGCATGGCTTTCCGCCATGCCACGTCGTCGAGACTGTCCCACCGTGCCTGCGTCTCCTGCGCCCTCTGCTTCACGCTGTCGGGGATTGTCGGGTACTGCGCACTGGAAAGTATAGGGGTGGCAATCAATATCAATATCGCAAGATATAGCCTCATAGGGTGTTTTGTTGTTTAGTTATTTGGCTTTTGACTGCAAAGATACATTTTTTCTTCGAGAAACTGACAAGAAAGGTAGAATAATTTACGGCAAGGGCTCGAAGAGACCTGTACGACACAAAGGTTGTTTTTTATGTTTTCTTCAAACCCTCCCAACCAGACATTACTCCCTATTTGGGATGGCACATTGATGCAGCCTGAACGGAAGATTTTCCTGCGTAGAATCCATATTATAAGGACGAGAGGACTTTTTGCTTACTTTTCGACAGATTTGCCAGTGCAAAATATTACAATCCGTAACTTTTCTTCTTTTTTATTTCACTGTATGTCAGTCTTCCGTTTGGAAATTATCCGAAAAATCGTACCTTTGCACCAAAATCAGAATTAAACAACCAACAACATCACTAACACATAATAACATTATGGCAGGAGTTCAGTTCACTAAGATGCACGGTTTGGGTAACGATTACATCTACGTCTATACGGAACGTGACGAGATAAAAGATCCGTCAACTACATCTGTAGAATGGAGCAAATACCACACTGGCATCGGTAGTGACGGACTCGTACTGATAGGCAAGAGCGATGTCGCCGATTTCTCCATGCGAATCTTCAATGCAGACGGTTCGGAAGCGAGGATGTGCGGCAATGCCTCTCGCTGTATCGGCAAGTATGTCTATGACAAACGACTGACCTCCAAACACGACCTCACTCTCGAGACGAAGTCGGGTATAGTAGGTCTGCACCTCATTATAGACGAAACAAATACCGTACAGAGGGTGACAGTAGATATGGGAGAACCCATTCTGGCAGACACCTCACTCGTAGCTACCGCTGACGGTACGCTCAACGATACGGCAGTAGCAGTAAATGACAAAGAATATAGGGCTACATTCGTCAGCATGGGCAACCCTCATGCCGTGATATTCACCGAAGATGCCGAGCAGACAGATGTCGCCGGCATAGGAAAAGAGATAGAGTATCATCCCCTCTTTCCCGAAAGAGTGAACGTAGAGTTTGCTTCTCTCCTGCCCGATGGCAACGTAAGAATGAGGGTATGGGAACGTGGCAGCGGCATTACCCAAGCCTGCGGCACCGGTGCTTGCGCCACTGCCGTAGCAACAATACTCTGCGGACGCAAAGAGCGCACGGTCACCATACACATGGACGGCGGCTCATTAGAGATAGAGTGGCGTGAAGAGGATAATCACATATATATGACAGGCCCTGCCACTACCGTCTTCGAAGGTACTATAGAGAGCGTATAAGAAGACAGCAGAGTCACGCTGATATAACGACAATATACAGAATTTGAATAACAAAAACAGCAGCACATTATGACTTTAGTAAACGAACATTTTTTGAAACTGCCAAACAACTATCTGTTTGCAGACATTGCGAAGAAAGTGAATGCGTTCAAGATGACGCATCCCAACGTAAAGACCATAAGCCTCGGCATAGGCGACGTGACGCAACCTCTCTGTCCTGCCGTGGTGGAAGCCATGCACAAGGCTGTAGATGAGATGGCTCATGCCGAGACATTCCGCGGTTATGGTCCAGAACAAGGCTACAAGTTCCTGCGCGAGGCCATAGTAAAGAACGATTACCTCGCAAGGGGCATACATCTCGATGCCAACGAAGTCTTCGTCAACGACGGGGCAAAGAGCGACACGGGAAACTTCCAGGAACTCTTCAGGTGGGACAACTCCATCTGCGTCACCGACCCTATCTACCCCGTATATATCGACTCCAACGTGATGATAGGCAGAGCCGGAGTGCTGGAGGACGGCAAATGGAACAACGTCATCTACATCCCGAGCAATGCAGAGAACAATTTCACGCCACTGCCGCCTGACCGCCGAGTAGATGTCATATACCTCTGTTTTCCCAACAACCCTACCGGCACGGTGGCAACAAAGGAGACATTGAAGAAATGGGTGCAGTATGCACTGAAGAACGACACGCTCATCCTCTTCGATGCAGCATACGAAGCGTACATACAAGACCCGGAGATACCCCACAGCATCTACGAGATACGCGGGGCGAAGAAATGCGCCGTAGAGTTCAAGAGCTACTCCAAGACGGCAGGCTTCACAGGTATCAGGTGCGGTTACACCGTAGTACCGAAGGAACTGACCGTCTCCACCCTTGACGGCAAGCGCATCGAGCTCAACAACCTGTGGAACCGTCGCCAGTGTACCAAGTTCAACGGTACAAGCTACGTCAGCCAGAGGGCTGCGGAAGCCACCTATTCTCCCGAAGGAAAGGCGCAGGTCAAGGAAGTCATCGACTACTATATGACCAACGCCCGCATCATGAAGGAGGGTTTCGAAGAGGTAGGCATCGAGGTATTCGGCGGAGAGAACGCCCCCTACCTTTGGATTAAGACTCCTAACGGTACATCCTCATGGAAATTCTTCGAGCAAATGCTCTACGAAGCTCACGTAGTATGCACGCCAGGCGTAGGCTTTGGTCCGAGCGGAGAAGGCTATGTCCGCCTCACAGCCTTTGGCAAACGAGAGGACTGCATCGAGGCAATGAACTGGATTCGTGAGTGGATGAAATGATGGAATGGTTGTGGGTTGTAGGTTATTGTTTTTGGGTTAGGTTAGTCCTAACTCTTGAGAAAACCTCCATTAGCCAAGCATTATCAACCCACAACCCACAACCAAATACCAAATGCTTTTGTTTATCACTTTGGTATCATCAACAAAAACGCACCTGCGTTTTACCCCCGATAGGATTGTGCTGCTCCTGTCGGGGGCGTTTTTTTGTCCTGACGATTTGTGGGTTGGTGGTAGTATCTGGTTGTGGGTTGGTGGTTGTATCTGGTTGCGGGTTGTTGGTTGTGGGTTATTGGTTAGTAATGTCTTTCTAATGGAGTCTTCCTCATAAAGCAAAACTATCATAACCAAAAACCTAAAACCAAAAACCTAAAACCAGCACTGATATAATGTTTTTCCAATGGAGTCTTCCTCATAAAGCAAAACTATCATAACCAAAAACCTAAAAC
>CALZJQ010000164.1 GCA_945787895.1 uncultured Prevotella sp.
GCAGGATCTGCAAAAGCAGCGTGATGACTCTCAGCTCCTATACCTTCTATCTTCAGTCTATTTTCTCTTTGCTGGGAAAGAATAAGCCTCTTTGCAAGACGGGCAGCAACATTACGGCAAAGATTTTCATCAGTAAAGTCGGCATCCTTGTAATTTGTCGGTGACTGTTGTGAGGCAAAGCGGTCAATCTCCTCAAAAGTCTCGCTCATCATCATGAACTTTCCTCCACGATAACGAACAAGTTTAGAAATAAATTCTAATTGACGCTCAAACAACAGGCGGGCATTAACCTTGGGATCACTGTGACTTGATGTATGACCGACAAGTAATTCAAGCCAGATATTCGTATCTGAAATCACCACATCGTAATTCAAGACCCACGCTAATGTTCCCTCAAACCAACGAAATCTCTGTTGTGCCTCCTGCACGGTAAGTTGTTGCAATTGCTGGTCATTTAGCATTACCTGCCTGTAAGGAGCATTGACCAAGTCAACAAGAGTCTCAATTCTGATAGGAGAAAAGGCGGGTATTGGTTTTGCGACAGGCTGTTTCTGGTCACTCTTCCGTTTTTCCTGCTTTTCCTTATTCTCAGGATTTGTCTGTTGTTTTTCCTCAGAAAGAGTGGCTTTAGGTTGCTCTTCACTTGAAGCAGGAGTCGTTTCCTCTGTTGAAACAGGGTTCATTTCCTCTGTTGAAACGACAATAGCCTCCTCCAATGATGCGGACTTTGCCTGACTATCATCGAGAGAAGAAACATCATTCTGATTGTCAACAACATGAACTTCCTGAATGTCAGTATCAGGTTCTCCTTGCAATTCGTTTGCCTTTACAGGCTGGATGCCGCTTTCTTGACTATCTGCAATAGACTCTGCAGAAGTGTCCTGTACAGGATTGTCCTGTACTTCCACTTCTTCTTTCTTTACTTTTTTAGACGTTCTCCGTCCTTTTGGAGCTTTTTTCTTCTCAGATTTCTCTGTCTTTTCAGTCTCTTCTGCATCAACGGGAATGTCATTTCCCGTCATCTCTTTGGCATCCTTCTTGCGTGATGTTGAACTTTTTCTGGTAGTTTTTTTCCTATTCTGAGTCTTCTTCTCAGTCATTTCTTCTACCTTTACCTCAACATTTTCCACGTCTTCGGTTGTCATCTTTTTCATTTTTAATAAAAATATTTACGTCATCATCCAAACAATAATCGTCAGAACGGCAATCCGACAGCAAAATGGAATGCTTTGTCACGAGAGAATTTTGGATGGATGAAAGGATAATGTTCACGCCCTGAATTATATACCGGGTTGACAGCTTTCATACCCATGTCAAGACGTATAAGGAAATAATCAAAATTCAATCTAATACCTACACCGTATGCCACAGCCATCTGTTGCCAAAAAGTAGCCAGCTTAAACTGACCTCCCGGCTGGTCTTTATAATTTCGTATGGTCCAGATATTACCTGCATCGACAAAGATTGCGCCCTGAAATTTCCAAAACAAGGCAGACCTCATTTCCATACTGAGGTCAATCTTTATATCTCCAGTCTGATTGATAAAATCTATTCTACCATCTTTTCCTGTATAACTGCCTGGTCCGAGTTCTCTCACTCCCCAACCTCTGACAGAATTACCTCCTCCAGAGAAATATCTCTTCTCAAACGGAAGGATTGTAGAATTTCCATAAGGATATGCAATACCCAGACGCGCATGCAATGCAAGGGCATTGCGTGAATCAAAATCAATCAGTCTGCAATAGTCAAAATCCGCCTTTACATACTGTGCAAACGCAATACCTATCGCCTTGTACTTTCCATCTTCATTCTTTTGGAATGCAAGTGGACGAGCGAGAGCACTGAGCAAGTTGCCGGCAGACTCAAGATTAAGTCGCAACGAATGCCCTTTATGATTCCATGTATATCCCAATCCTATCTTCATAATAAGCAAATCCTCATAGTTATACCTGAGAATTGCATTCCTATTTGAGACAGAATCAAGGTAATCATGCTTGAAAGTCTCTGAAATCCAAGGCATGGATATGAAATTTATATCAAGGACATCTACCTTATATTGTGAATGATACAAAGGATTGCTCCACTTATATCTCCATGTGGCGGCAAAGACTCTTCTGTGAAACTCAGGTCTGTTCTGCCAGTTATAACTTACAAGCAACTCGCTTGTAGCACTGCTTTTTCTATGAAAAGCCCTTGACAATCCAGGCAGAAGATAACGGGGAAAATTCAAACTCGCTTCCACACCATACTCCTGATAACTGTGACTTTGGTATCCTTCAAGTCCTCTTATCGTTTCAAAAGCGCCTCGGGCAGAAATGTTCAGAAGTTCACTGCCATTGAACAGGTTTCTGTTTTGATATACCAAAGAGGCTGCAGCTCCGAAATCACCTGCGGTATTCGTTCCCTCCGGCTGAAATTGCAGAGAGTGGGTCTTCTGAGGAGAGATCTGGATATTGCAGTCCAACGCCTTTGCTGACTGGTCTTCATCATAATGAATATTGGTATATTTGATGGCATGAAGACGGGAAAAGCGATTGTACGTCATTTGTAGGTCCTTATTACTATAAGGTTTACCCGGCGTGATAAAGCAGTTTTGCTCCAACACTTTTTTCCTAATCCGGAAACCGGATTCTTCATTTCCCGAAAAATTGACACTCCTTACTACATATATTGGATGGTCTGACAACTCCTGATAACTGTTGCGGCGATACCTGTCCAGATACATCGTCATATCCACAGTATGGTTAACGTGTGAGGAATCAATGTCAAAATGAATGAACTCCTTATTGAATTGGAAATAGCCATTGTCTGAAAGATAGTCTGTGATACGTTTTCTCTCATCATTCAATTCATTGATGGAAAACATCTGCCCTGAACGGATATTCAATAATTGATTGTTGGCACGCAATATACTGTCAACTACATTATCCTCAATGACATATTTCACGTTTCTTACGATATACGGTTCATTTGCAGAAATATTGTATTGAACCTTGGCCCTCTTACCCTTGACACAGAGAACAGGTCTGACCTTGGCATCAAGAAAACCTTTATTCTGCATGGCAACGGCAAGGTCTTCTGACGTCTTTGCAGAAAGCACGCTGTCATAAACAACAGGTTTCTCGCCCCAGCTTCTCAATGTCCTGTTTATCCACTTGGTAGTATCGCGACCGGAAGCAGAGTACAATCCTAAAGGTGCTTTTATTACTGAAAGCCATTTAGAGTTAGGATGTTGCCGAATATAGGGTTCAAGTGAAGATATATTTATATGAGGATTGTCACAATTAACGGAAACTGCTGTAAGAAGGTAGTCACCGTCCTCCACATATTTTGCACCATTGCATCCAGTCATTACCAAGACGATAACGACTTTTGTAAAGATATTATATATTGATGCTATGCTGATTCTCATATATTGCCTGACATCCATGCTTCATAATGTATGAGATGTCTATAGAACTGAATAAAACCATAATGCAAATTCCAAAACGAAACCAACTGCAAAGGTATAAAAAAAAAACGACATATAGAAAAAAAACAGGCTCAAAGCACATTTATACAGAAAATAATCTGTATCTTTGCAGTATGATAAGCAAAAACAAACTAAAATATATTCATAGCCTTGAGCAGAAAAAGAACAGACACAAGGAAGGTATCTTCATTGCTGAAGGTATAAAGATAGTCAACGAACTACTTTGTGCTGGCTTCATACCCCGTTGCCTTATAGGTACAGAACTGTGGTTCGACAGCATACAACATAAGATTTCCTGCGAAACAGAAAAAATAATTGTGAGCGAAGACGAATTACGTAAAGCGAGTTTCCTGCAACATCCTCAACAGGTAATGGGATTGTTTTCCATCCCTAATCACAATGACTTATTGTCAGATGACTATTATCGTAATAACCTATGCTTAGTTCTTGACAATGTACAAGACCCTGGAAATCTTGGGACAATAATACGAATAGCAGACTGGTTTGGAATAACAACGATAATATGCAGCAGAGAAACAGTAGATGCCTATTCTCCTAAAGTCGTACAAGCGACAATGGGCAGCATAGCTCGAGTGCGTATCATCTACACTGATCTAAATTCTTTATTGTCATCATTGCCCTCTGACACTCCTGTTTATGGTACGTTGCTTGATGGCGAAAACATCTATTCTACTGCGTTGTCTGAGAACGGACTAATCATTATGGGAAATGAAGGTAATGGAATATCAGCATCTATACGACCACTTATCAATAGAAAACTGTTAATTCCACCCTATCCTGCTGAAACTAACACAGCTGAGAGCCTAAATGTTGCTATTGCTACCGCCATTACTGTAGCTGAATTTAGGAGAAGGAATGGGTAGGAGATGATTTTTCCTTTGTTTGCGAAACAAACAAAAACGGTGGCTGTTCCCAGGGCTTGGGGCTTCTTCCTTTCATTTGTTTGCGAAACAAACAAAAACGGTGGCTGTTCCCAGGGCTTGGGGGCAGCCA
>CALZJQ010000165.1 GCA_945787895.1 uncultured Prevotella sp.
TTTCTTCAAGACCGACAACCGCTCTGTTTTTCGGAACAGTTAACTGGACACCCTAGTTAATAATGCTTGTCAAATAGTGGGTTCTCAAGAACTAAAACAAACCCAACCAACAACCCAAAACCAACAACCCAAAACCATGCTACAATAGGACAAAATTGATATCATAGATATTACAGCGCAATAGCGGCGTTATTACAATGCAAAAGCGTTGATATTACCGTGTAAAAGCATAGCTTTTGCAACGTAATATCAACGCTTTTTGTAATTTATTGTTTTCCAATGCCTTACACAAACGTAAGCATAATAGGCGGAATAGGACAAAATTGACATTCACCACAGACAGACAATCGAGCACTGCTGCTTTGCCAAGCTATCTTGACCGCACGACATCAAGGATGAGGAGATGCGACATCGGAATGGCGTACTCTTACCACTGCCAGTCATCAAACGAGAAAGTTGCCTCGACGGCATTCTCCTCGTTGTCCGTGAGATTGCAGAAGAAGTCAATGCCCGTCTGCTCTTCGAGGTAGTCGATGCTGCAGGTGTATGACTGCAATTCTGCGGAAGAGGGGGACGACGGGAGTTCCTCTGAGTGCGGTACGAGGAAGGCGATGGCGTGATACTTTCCGTCTTTCTCAGCGAGGAGAGCCATATAGTAGTATGCTGGCACGGCGAGACCATGCTTTGTCTTTCCTTCAGCGTCTGCCGTGGGATATTGTCCGTCGTTGGCTTTCACGGCACCCGTGAAATTGGTGAGGAGCTTGTTGAGCGTTCCGCCTTTGGCAACGTATAGGTTGTCGTAGGTGCCTGTCTGGGTACTCCTGCCCCACTTCTGTACGAGAGCCTCGAGTTTTGCCCAGAATTTCTGGTTGAACGAGCCTATCTGTGGCGAGATGTTGGAGTAGAAGAATGTCTGCTTGTTAGCCTCGGTGCAATATACGCGGTCCTCGGAAGCGCAGAGGTGTCCCTTGTCATAGCCGTCATTCTTGTGGTCAGCCTCAGCCACGGAACCGTTCTCTGCAGGTATCAGCGCATCCCATGCCCATGCATCGTTACGCTTTACGTTGTCCTGCGACGTGGTGGCATCGAAAGAGAACGCTACCCATGAGGAGTGACGCATGGCTGCATTCCATTCCATGGCGAGGTTCATGATGTGCTTCCCGTCGTAATCCACGTAGTGCGCTGCGAAGAAATTGGCAGCGTTGAGGTGCGGAATCGCAAGCCCGTCGGCACCGGGATTGTCGCTGCCGTCGTTGGCATTGACGTTTCCGTTGGGTCGTTCCTGAGTATAGTCAGTGACGTAATACTCTATTCCGACGTTGTTGCCCTCGAGATAATCCACCCTGAGCTTCATAAATCGGAATACGTTATTGTCGTAATACTTTGCCCAATAGCATTTTCCAGGGACTATGTCCGCATTGTCCGTCCAGCCGTCAGCCGTGTAATCGGGCACTTCCGTCATCTGGTCAAGGCGTGAACAGGCGGTCATATAGAAGTCAAAGTATGCTCCTGCCAACTGTGGCGTGCCGTCCTCCTGCACCGATATATATATGGGATGCCGGAAAGGGTCGGGGATGAGCGTGTTGTATCCTTGCTGAGGTCCTGTCGCACCTTTGAGTACGATGGTCTGCGATGCCTCCTGCGTCTGGCTCACGTAGCCGTTGGGCATTGCCTGATCATCATCGCAGGCGGTGAATGACATAGCTGTCAGCACCATCAGAAGGAGATATGAAAGTTTCTTCATTGATGTAGGGTTTTAAGGTTATACGGTTTTAAGGTTATACGGTTTTACGGAGATATGTGAAAGCTAAATGTAACTTCCGCAAAACCGTAAAACCGTAAAGCCTTAAAACCGAATAAAAAACTACTCCTCCGGTCTCTCGATGACCTTGAAGTTCTTTATTTCCCAAGTAGGAGCAACGGTGTCAGTGCTCTTGTAGATGAAGGCAATGACGATGTTGTTGCCCTTGTAGGCGTTGAGGTCTATGAGTCCGCAGTTTACGAAGTTCCAGTCAGAGCCTGTTGACCACTCGGGGATGGTCAGTTCCTGCCAGTCGGTAGTCTTCAGGTCGCCAGTGTAGTTGGTGGTAATCATCACCTTGAGATAGTCTGTAGGCGCACCGGAAGAGACGTACTGATATACCTCGTCAAAGGTAAGTACAGGGTCTTTAGCCTTCTTGATGTTGATGACAGGGCTTATGAGCCATGACTCAGCAGGGTTGTTGGTCTTGTTGGCGTATGCAGAAGCCTTCCATCCGTAGCTTGCAGTGTTGCTCCATACGTATGTGAGATTGCCTGACATGGCTACATTTTCTGCCGTGAAGCCACCCTCAGTGCCGAGGAAAGTGGATTCGAAGAAAGTGCTCATGTTTGCATTGATGCCGTCATTGTCCTTGGTGAAGCTGAGAGTCTCTGTGACATAGTTCTGCACTGGAGCCCAGATACCATTGCTTACAGCATAGTCTTCTACCGTGATAGCCTTCTTGGAGTTGGTATATACCACTACCGCCTTTGCGTCATCTACGATATACGGATACTTCTTGGCGAGATAGATAGGCAGAGCAACAGATGGTTCGCCTACCGTAGCAGCTCCCATTTCGTCGTAATCCTTCTGTGAGAGGACTGCTACATGAGCATCGCTGTTGGAGTATTCCTTCCATGCCGTGCCGTCATACCTGTAGAGAGCGGCTGCATTGGGAGCGACGTTTGCAGCGGCACGGAACGTGAGCTTCTTCGCTGCAGCGGCTGCTCCGACCTCTGCCACATAGACGTTGAGCATATCCGCCGTGCCAAACTTCATGGCCTCGTCGAAAGTAATGAAAGGCATTGCGGCTGTTTCGCTGAATGTTATCTCCGGAGTCTCGAGCTTTGATGCGCTGACAACGCCCTTTGAAGCCTGTGACACCCATCCGTAAGTGGCATCATTCTTCCATATTCCGTCCTCGGGGGCGATGAAACCAGCCTCGTCACCGATGAGCGTAGAGGCGAGAAGGTTGTTCTCTACCTTGCTTTCTGCCCAGTTGCCGAACTCCAATGTGCCGTTGAATGTAGTGAAACGGATATACTGCTCTGCATCGACATTCTTGATTACGAAGAGGTCATTGTAGTTGTTGATGTTGGTAACAGTCCATTCGTAACCCTGCTCTCCAGTCTTGTCAGCAGCGTTGAAGGAGTTGTAATAGTAGTTCTTGGAAGCGTTATAGCCTGCATAGAGGTACTTGCCGATGGCATTCTTGATGTAGAAGCCGCCCTTCGTGCCCTCTTCGAGAGTGACTACGAAGTCAGCAGCATCCGTGGCAGAGATGACTCCGTCGGTCACGGTGATAGCTTCCGGCGTGCAGTAACCATAGTTCTTGTCGCCTGCTATGCGTCCGAAGGGGTAATACTTTCCGTCAGTCCAAAGTGAAGCGAGGACATATTCTCCCGCTCCGGCAAAGCCTTTCTTTGTCACTACCTTCTTGAACGAGCCGTCAGCCTGCTTCGCAAAGAGGATGAGGTTCACGTATGGCACTTCTCCGGCACGGAAGTTCTCTATTTCCCACTTAGGATTCGTGGTGTCGGTAGAGGTATATTCGAAGGCTATCTTCACCGTCTTGCCCTTATAGTCGGACAAGTCGATAGGTCCTACGTTGACATAGTTCCAGTCCTTTCCTGCCGTGCGTGCAGGGATGGAGGCGATTTTTGTCCATGCAAGCTGCTCTTCCTCCGGCTGTCCGCCGCCGATGGACGGCTCTACGTCGGAGTAAGCGTAGTTTACTACGCACATTGCGCCTGCTGCGGCATCAGGCATATTCTCGCTGAGTATGGCTGGGATGCTGCTTAATGACTGCGGCGTGAGGAAACTTGCCTTTACCTTATCGCCCCATACACCTTCGTAATCCACGTCTGAAAGCTGGTATGACGTGATGGAAGCAAAGTCCTTGAGATACTCCGCAGAAGCCTGATACTGCTTGTAGGTCACGGTAAACACCGAGCCGAGGTCGGCATTAGGGTACTTGGCATCGAGGAAAGCAGGGATGAACTCGTCAGCCGTGATTTCGTCAGTGAAACAATACTGCTTGCCTACTTGCTTGAGTTTCTCGACGTATGTCTCGTTCTCTGGGTCGAGAGCAAGTGCCTTTGCAAGGTTGGTGACATTGGAAGCGATGGTGCTGTAGTCACCGTTCTCTAATGTCATGGTGAGATTCTTGACATCCGTGATGGTGGCATCCTGCTTGTCAAACTGCTTCATGTAGTCATCGTCACAGGCGGTGAGCATAGCAGTCGTTGCCAATAGGGAAAGAATTATCTTTTTGTTCATTGTTGTAATTCTGTATTAGTTTGTTTTAGAAGTTCACTCTCAGACGTACGCTATACGTTCTTCCGGTATGGATGAAGCATGAGATATTGTCTGCTGTAGCCTCACTGATGGAAGTAGAAGAGATGGAACTTGGGTTCCATGCCTTGATGATATAGTGATAGTTGAAGAGGTTGTTGA
>CALZJQ010000166.1 GCA_945787895.1 uncultured Prevotella sp.
GTTTCTTTTCGGTACAAATAGTAAGTTTGACCTGCGGTCTTCCTCCTCCTTGCAAGGCATAACTCAAGCAAGCTTGGTTCTGCTCTTGCTTCGAGCGTCGGTTCATCGGTCACGTAGCCCGCTACGGTCAATGGTCTTTACACCCCCTTCGGTTCCCCCGTTATCGGGGGACAGAAACCCTCTTCAACTTACAATTTGTCCTCGAAAATAAATCCAAAATATGACAAAGCGAATTAATAGAACCCACCATATGTCTTGGGAGTCGGCAGGTGAGTCTCCGTTCTATAGAAAACCTCCATTTGCCAAGCATTCCAACCCAAAACCAACAACCCAAAACCAACAACCCAAAACCAACAACCCAAAACCAACAACCAACAACCAACAACCATAAGAAAAAAATGTATTTCGACGAGACAGCACTGAATGACAATATACTTGATGCACTCTACGACATGAGATTCGATGAGTGTACACCAATACAGGAAGCAACCATAAAGCCCATACTGCAGGGGCGTGACATTATGGGAGTGGCACAGACCGGAACAGGTAAGACAGCGGCTTACCTCCTGCCCGTACTCTCTCTCCTTGATGATGGAGTGGATGCACAGGGAAGGGCTTTCCCCGACGATTCTGTCAATTGCCTCATCATGAGTCCTACACGTGAACTTGCACAGCAGATAGACCAGGCCATGCAAGGGTTTGGCTATTATCTTGACGGAGTGAGTTCTGTTGCAGTATATGGTGGAAATGACGGTAACAGGTATGACCAGGAACTACGCTCGCTGAGGGATGGAGCATCCGTAGTCATAGCCACTCCAGGAAGGTTTATTTCTCATATCCAGATGGGGAATGTAGATCTTTCACGTCTCTCATTCTTTATTCTCGACGAGGCTGACAGAATGCTCGACATGGGATTTTCAGAGGACATTCTGACCATTGCAAAGCTGCTCCCTGCATCATGCCAGACGATAATGTTCTCAGCCACGATGCCTGAAAAGATAGAAAGCCTTGCCAACAGACTGCTCAAGAATCCCGTACACGTCAAGATTGCAGTCAGCAAGCCGGCTGAGAAGATACAGCAGTCGGCATTTGTCTGTTACGAAGAGCAGAAGAAGGGCATCATACGCTCTGTCTTCAAGGCAGGAAACCTCAAGCGCGTCATTATCTTCTCGGGTAAGAAACAGAGGGTAAAGGAGGTAAACCGTGCTCTGCGTCAGATGAACATTAACAGCGGAGAGATGCACTCTGACCTCTCACAGGCTGAGCGTGACGACATCATGTACCGTTTTAAGACTGGAGAGATTGACGTCCTGGTAGCAACTGATATCGTGGCGCGGGGAATAGACATCGACGACATACTGATGGTCATCAATTACGACGTGCCCCACGACGTGGAAGATTACGTGCACCGTATCGGACGTACTGCAAGGGCAGACAGGGACGGCATTGCATACACCTTGGTCAGTGACGGAGAGATTTACCTGTTCAAGAACATAGAAAAATTCCTTGAACGCGAGATTGTGAAGAATCCGATGCCGGAGGAACTTGGAGAAGCTCCGCAATACGTCGTTTCCCGCAAGGCGAAAGGAAAGGCATTTAATGGCAAACGCAGGAACAACTCCAAGGCAGACAACAGTAAAAGGACGGGCAGACCTGCGTCAAAGACAAAAAAGGTCAACCAGCAGGGATCGGGACGGAAAAGGAATCCGAGGAAAAGCCATGCTAAGACTGCTCAGAAAGGTGACGCTCCAAAAGGTGAGTAAACTCATGGTTCTTGAGACCCCATCGTGGTGCAATGAGCAATTCTGACGGCGACTGGCTCGTAAAGCGCTCCAAGACTATCTCGGGGCGCAGTTTTTTTATGTATTTCCCTAAGAGCCTTACATATTCTTCAGGCGTGAAAAGCGTACATCTCCTTTGTAGTGAGACGTCTTTTTCGAGCAGCGTGCCTCGGGTAATCTGCAGTTGGTGGAGTTTCAGGATGTCAATGGGGAGGGAGTTGACAATGTCTGCCTGCCGGAGTATTTCATCCTCATCTTCGTCAGGAAGTCCCAGTATGAGGTGGATGCAGGTGGTGATGCCTCTCGCGTGCGTGTCCTTTATAATAATTATGGCGCAGCTGCTGTCGTGCCCCCGGTTGATAATCTTCAGCGTATCGTCGTTCAGGGATTCCACTCCATATTCCATAGTCAGGAAGGTACGCCTTGACATTACCTCCAGATAGTCGAGCAGTTCGGCAGATACGCAGTCCGGGCGTGTGGCAATGCTTATGCCCACGACATCCTCAACGTTCAGTGCGGCTTCGTACAAGGCTTTCAGTCTCTCCGTTGAAGCATACGTGTTTGTATAAGACTGGAAATAGGCTATGTATTTCATGTCAGGATATTTCCTTGAGAAGAATTCCTTTCCCCTCTCCAGTTGCAGGCGTATGTTCTCTGTTTCAAGTGGCAGTGCCTCTTCCTGACTCATTCTCCCTGCTGTGTCGGAGCAGTATGCAGGATTGAAGGCTGCATTGTTGCAGTATATACATCCGCCTTTTCCTATGCTGCCGTCCCTGTTAGGGCAGGAGAAACCGGCATCCACCGAAATCTTCTGCACTTTATGTCCAAGCCGCTTCTTTATCCAATTTCCGTAGTCGTTGTATGGTCTCTTGTTGTCTTTTTGCATCTTTTTTGTGGAAATTTGTATTATTTTGTTACATTTTTTGCGATTTTGGTTGCAAATAATCGAAAAAATGATTAACTTTGCACCGCAAATTTGAAATTTCAACAACCAAATGAAGAAATTATTGTTCTTTACTCTCTTGTTCGTATCTGCCGCTATGGTGTATGCAGAAGGCAAATTTTCAGTCAAGGATATTACGAGTGGGGTCTTTTCTCCAAAGTATATCTCTGGATTGAAGTCGTTGCCCGGGGGAGATATGTATGCGAAAATATCTGATGACGGCGAGAAAATAGTCTCTTACCATTATAAGAACGGACAGCAGGCTGCGATATTGTTTGACATAAAAAATACAATAGGCGAACATATCAGTTCTTTTGACGGATATATTCTCTCGCCGGACGGCTCCAAGATGCTTATCCGTACTGAAACTAAACAAGTCTATCGCCGTTCCACCCGCGCCACTTATTATGTCTATAACATAGCTTCCCGCAGGTTGTCTCCGTTGTCTTCCGAAGGCAACATACAGAATCCTGTATGGAGCAATGACGGTAACCTCGTGGCTTTTGTAAGGGACAACAACATCCATCTTGTCAAGTTGTTGTATGACGGAGCTGAAAGTCAGATAACCAAGGACGGAGAAATCAACAAGGTAATCAACGGCATACCAGACTGGGTCAACGAAGAGGAGTTCTCCACTTCATCATCGCTTTGCTTCAACGCCGACGGCACGATGGTCTGCTGGGTGAAATACAGGGAAGACAATGTGAAGCAGTATTCATTGCAGATGTTCAAGGGCAGTAATCCCGCTAAGGAAGAGAACAGGCTTTACCCTTCCCTCTATACCTATAAATATCCCAAGGCAGGAGAGGACAACGCCGTCGTCTCAGCATGGAGCTACGACATAAAGAGCCACGTGACGAGAAAGATGGAAATACCTTTGGAATCAGACAGTTATATCCCTCGGATAATTCCTACTTCCGATGCAAATAAGGTGCTGATTGTTACTCTCAACAGGAGGCAGGATGCCCTGAAGGTGTATTCCGTAAATCCCCGCAGCGCAATAAGTCAGGTCATCATAGAGCAGAAGGCTGAGAAATATATCAAGGAGGATGTCTATTGCAAGATGACGGTTACTCCCCAATACATTCTCATGCCGGATGACAAGGGGGAAAATGTCAGTGTGAATGTCTATTCGCAGATAGGCAGTCTCAGACGCTCCATCAGCCTCAAGGGATGCGACATTACGCAGATTTACGGCATTGAGGAAAAGACTGGTGATGTGTATTTCCAGGCAGCATCACCTACTCCTGCTGACCGTCAGGTGTTTGTGTCCCATGCAAACGGCAAGGTAGATTGCCTCACACCTCAGCAGGGTACTTCCTCTGCACAGTTCTCTTCAAGTTACCAATACTTCCTCAAGACGTGGAGCAACGCCGACAATCCCTTTGTCTTCTCTCTCTGCAACTCGCAGGGAAAGGGTATAAAGACAATGGAGGACAACAAAGACCTGAAGGCAAAGCTGGCATCTTATCCCGTAACCGGCAAGGAGTTCTTCACGTTCAGCACTTCTGAAGGCGTGAAACTGCAAGGCTGGATGATAAAGCCTGCGGATTTCAATCCTTCAAGGAAATATCCTGTCATCATGTATCAGTATGGAGGTCCTGGAAGTCAGCAGGTGGTAAACAGCTGGAACATCGGTTCCATGGGGCAGGGTGGAATGTTTGATTACTATCTGGCAGAAAACGGCTTTATCGTGGTCTGTGTAGATGGCAGGGGT
>CALZJQ010000167.1 GCA_945787895.1 uncultured Prevotella sp.
TCACCCCCAAGCGACAAGTATTTCACGTCAATCATCCAGATATACCTATTTTCCTGGAGTATTGCAGTACTGTCACCGCAAGTACAGTGCGAGGGCGGTTGCAAGTACGTGCGAGGAAGGATGCAAGTACGTGCGAGGAAGGATGCAAGTACGTGCGAGGAAGGATGCAAGTACGTGCGAGGAAGGTTGCAATGCTTTGCGTCCGAGAAGGGTAAAACTGGCACTGAAATCAATAATCCTATTCTATATCAAAGCAGCTTTCGCTGTTCTAAAGTCAGAAATGATTCTTTCTATTCCTGATAGTCAGTCCGTGCACAGCATCATGGAAAGAGAATTCGTGCCATTGTCTTCACATACAACTAATCGCTGCCTTATACCGAAATGAGGTAGTCCGTAAATAGTGTCTAATGAAACAGGACATATGGCTTCGATGAGAGATGGATTAATAATCCGTTAAGATTAATAACCTTACGCCCGTTTAAGCTAATATCACTTTTTCTTGTAATCTCTTGCATTTCGCCTTTTTATTGTTTGTCTTTGCCTTGTCTTAGTGATACTGATGCAAGTGAAGTGAACATACTGAAAGGTATAAGTCATGAAATACACCCTCGTCATGCGTGGACACCCACGTTTTCCTGAGTGCGGCAAGAAAGGTGACACCTTTGTCCAATACCAGCTGAAGTTCCACATCACTCGAAATGTCGGATGAACCTTTTATTTTGCTACGCTTGTCTGATAACAAAGTCAGCGGTTCCTTGAACATGAATTCATGATGTTTAGATACTTTGCCATTTATGTTTATATACTTGGGCTTTTATGTTTACATATCACTTCTGTCGCGTATAAATGGATAAGCCGTTCTTTGAAATAGTTGAATCATAGTCTTTTGCTGCTACTACTAAAAACCATAGTCTTTTCCCTATGCAAAACCATAGTTTTGCGTTTCCCTGTTGTGGTTTTCCTTTTGAAAATTTGTTGTAATTGCTATTTGTTCCCACCTTTGCGGGGAACCCCTAAACTATACACTGAATATTCTGTTCTATTAAAATATTTTTTACGTACAACAAATAATTTACGGACATCCAAATTCCTTTGTTTATGAAGAACATCAGTATTGTAAAGTTGTATTTGCTCTTATTCGCAGTGTTGCAGATGTGCTTTTGCCCGCTTTCTGTTTATTCACAAGACGACCGCAGGTCATTTGACGTATGTGAAGGGGTAAGCGTTGTCGTGCCTTCTGCCGCAGACTATGGTTTCGTATTGCCGTCATTGCGTGCAGAGTTTTCAAAAGAAGGAATTCTAATCAGGCTTGGAGGCTTTGACATGACGCAGGAGAATGGGTCATATCATGCAGACCGGGACGATTCCAACCGTATTGTACGTTTGGAGTTCTCTGCAGGTGATGCCACCCGCATCAATCTCTTTTCTTATGACAGTGACGGCCGCATCTGCGAGGTAAAGGACTGTTATGTGAACGAAGATACAGAAGAAGAGGTGCTTGACACTCGTATGGTCAGGGCATACGACAACTCCGGACTGCCAATCAAGGAGACATATTACAATGAGGACGGAAGCCTACGTGCTGAATACACGTACAAGTATATGAAAGTGGATGATGATGGCAACTGGCTTTCACGGACAGTCACAGAACCATCTCAGGGTATTACGGATGAAGAAGAGTCGCGCCAGATTATCTACACCGGGGCATCAGGGCAGGCTTCCGCTGCTGATAAGGCTGTGACGGAAGTCATTGACAGCGATATTGACAAGGCCGTTGCCACACATAGAGAAGCTAATAAAGGAAAGCATATCAGTCCTTTTGAGATAATTCTTGGTCTTCTCTTCATTGCTCTCTTCGCTCACAGCATCTACGTGCTCTATGTAAGGAAACCTTCTTTACTGCCGCTCTCTCCTGACTCCCGGTTATCTCAAGAGGAATCAAGTCAAGAGAATGAAGCGTTGAACCATCTGTGGGAGGTGTATATGCAGAATAGTACGCCGATACCAGGAGACAGCGAAGGACTGTCAGTCCCTACTACCCGAAAGCAAATGGACAATATCAGGTGTGCCCTGCAGCAAGTGGCAGAGTTGAGACCTTGCAGTCAGAAACTGATAGATGGCTACAATGAAATCCTGCGTAATGTCAATGAACTCGAATGTCGTCAGTTTGGTGGAAGCAAGTGGTATCTTTGGGTGGGAGGTATCGTCGTTGCCATAGTGGCAGGAATAAGAATCTTTGGTGATGGGCAGCCTATACAAGGCATTGTTTATTTCCTGTTCAGTTTTGGAGCATACTGGCTTGGCAGCCAACGCCCCTTGTATCAGCTGTTAGGCAGCGAGATAAAGGGAGGCAACAGGGCAGGGTGCATGACGTCCTTGATAGGCAGCATTTTCTGTTTCATGGGTTCCGGACGTACATGGATAACTAGATACTATGATGAAATCGGACGGAAATTCAGGGAGGAAGAGGACAATTCAGAGCATGTGATGTTTCCCTTGCTGGGTTTATTCGGTCTTTTCGCCTTAGGTGTCTTCATGCCAATAGTAGGACTCATCAATTATATCCGTTTCTATATTATCAATCGCTGATAGAATCTTTGGCGGAAACAAAAAGAAAAAAAATATGAATGCAATTCGTCTTTTATGTGTCTTTCTGTTGTCACTTCCTTCTTTTATCGTGACAAAGTCCCAGACTGCTGTATATGACTTTGAATATGGTTCGCTGTATTATCGTATTTTATCACAGTCAGATTCGACCATTGAAGTAGCAGGAGGCAATAAGTCTGATAATGGTACTATTGTCATACCGGACCAGGTTACTCATGGAGATACGGCGTACTATGTTGTATCTATTGCGGATAATGCTTTCAAAGGACATGAATATCGTAGCGGTATCAGTTTTGGTAAACACGTCAAATCTATAGGTAAGCATGCGTTTGCACAAATACCTTCGCTATACAAGGTTGTGATACCAGACAATATACAATCCATTGGCGAGGGAGCATTCTACTACTGTTCTCATCTGTCATCCATTCATATTGGAGCTGGCATAGATACCATTCCTAAGGACGCATTCTGGGGTAGCGCAGTCAATGACCTCGTTATCGGGTCAAATGTGTCATATATTGGTGAATGTGCATTCTTGGGATTGTCGGGCAAGTTGAAATCTATCTCTCTTCCTGCTTCTGTAAAGCACGTCGGGAAAAACGCGTTTTCTCATCATATGTATGTTACGTCGTTAGACATGGGGCAGGTAGAGGAGTTGGAGGAAGGTGCTTTTGATGGATTGTTGAGTCTCGCTGCCATACACTTGCCGGCATCAGTCAAGGAAATCAATGGTAATCCTTTTACCTTATGCGGTTCTACTCTCAGGACTGTTACAGTAAGTCCAGATAACGAGCATTTCTATTCTCCCGCATCTTGTAATGCCATTATCTCCAGAGAGACAAACTATGCTGTCAGTTGTTTCGTTAATACCATTTTGCCGGAGGGTGTGCTTGGAATTGACAGAAATGCCATGAAATTGGGCAATGCCGTGAGAAATATGGTTCTGTATCTCCCATCGACAATAAAGGTGATTAAGGAAAATGAATTTCCGATGTATCTTGATAAGATTGTAATTCCAGATTTGCGTAATTGGTATAATATAGCTTTCTATTCTAATCCGCTTGCCTGCGCCCATCGTCTATTTGTCGGGGATGAAGAGGTGACAGAAATCGAGGTGCCTGAGGATGTGACAAAGATATACTCACGCTGTTTTGAGGGTATGAAAAATCTCAAAAGGGTGAAGTTTCATTCAAAAATCACAGATATTTATTTTTCCGCTTTCTACAATTGCCCAAACATTATTGAAGTGGATTGTGATTGGGATGTCCCTCCAATAGTTGGCGGTACTACGTTTTCATCGTCTGTGTATGAAAATGCCACGTTGAAAATCCCTTATGGGCGTACTTCATACTATAAATATAAGGATTATTGGAGCCTTTTCAAAACCATTGAGGAAAAAGGTCTTGCTGATGAAATCCGACCTGTCCAGACGATTGGAAACAGCAAGCCCGAAATGCGTGGTGCGGAATATAATCTCAATGGTCAACGGGTAAATCGCAGTGTAAAGGGGCTGATAATATATGAGGGACGAAAGATTCTTAGAAAATTTGATTAAATTTAACTTCGTCCCAATTTTTAACGGGACACTGATGTTTACATTTAAATACCCACTGAATATCCTGTTTGGAAATGGGTGAATGCCAAATCCCCACTTTTATATGCAAATTGCTGCAAGGAAACTTCACCAGAAACTCAGAAAAAGATCCAGTATCATC
>CALZJQ010000168.1 GCA_945787895.1 uncultured Prevotella sp.
AAAATAACAAGTAATAACATAAATACAAAGAAAGAATATGGACAAGAAGGAAATGGAAACAGTAGAGACAACACATGAGGAAACTGTAAAGAAACTTAAAAAACAAAGGGGACGCCAGCTCGTGGCAAGCCTTATAGGTATTGCCATCCTTATTGTGGGATTATGGAAGGTCATAATGCTTTTCCTCGATTTCAATAATCACGAGACGAGTAATGACGCACAGATAGAACAATATATCTCGCCTGTCAATCTTCGCGCATCAGGATACATATCCAAAGTCTGCTTCCAGGAACATCAAGAGGTACACAAGGGTGACACTCTCCTCATTCTTGATGACCGTGAGTATCGCATCCGTCTCATGGAGGCGGAAGCTGCTCTAAAAGATGCCAAGGCAGGAGCTAATGTGATAGATGCTACAGAACAGACTACGGCAACCTCTGCTTCTATCTATTCTGCCTCAATAGCTGAGATAGAGGTAAGGTTGGCAAAACTTGCCAAGGACTGTGAGCGTTACCGTAATCTCGTAGAGAAAAAGGCGGCTACTCCGATACAGTTGGAGCAGTTGGAGGTAGAATATGCTGCCACAAAGAAAAAACTTGAAGCTACAAAGAGGCAACAAGATGCTGCCTATAAGGGTGTCAATGAGGTCAGTACACGCAAGCAGAGCGTAGCCGCTTCTATCGAACGTGCAGAAGCTGCTGTAGAGATGGCACGGCTTAATCTTTCCTATTGTGTCGTAGTAGCACCTTGTGATGGAAAATTGGGCAGACGCTCTATCGAGGAGGGACAGATGGTAAATGCAGGAACTACAATTACCTACATCGTTCCCGACAATAAGAAGTGGGTCATAGCCAACTATAAGGAGACTCAGATAGAAAACCTCTATGTAGGTCAG
Organism: uncultured Prevotella sp.; assembly: GCA_945787895.1. GTDB lineage: Bacteria > Bacteroidota > Bacteroidia > Bacteroidales > Bacteroidaceae > Prevotella. The sequence goes on from CALZJQ010000168.1 coordinate 896, forward strand.
AAAGTGCGTATGACCGTTGACGCAATAAGCAATAAAGAGTTTGAAGGCACCGTGACCGCTATCTCCGGGGCTACGGGTTCCAAGTATTCGCTTGTTCCTACGGACAACTCTGCCGGTAATTTCGTAAAAATCCAGCAACGTGTGCCGGTAAGAATTGACTTCAATGATATCAGCAAGGAGGACAATGCTCGCCTTGCTGCAGGAATGATGGTAATAGTAAAAGCAGAGAGGAAATAATCAAGATGCCTCATAATCCAAAAAATTATCCGTTCTACAACTGGGTGCCGAAGCCCTTGGGCATCATCTTCATGATTATACTCTTCGTTCCAATGATAACGATGAGCGGAGTATATTCCGCAAATAGCGGAGAGATGATAAGCGGACTCGGCATACAGTCGGAATACATAGCCTTTGCAGGTTTCTGCACATCGGTAGGAATGGCGGCTTTCTCGCCATTCTTCTACGACCTCGTCTGCCTGAGAAGAGAGAAGATGATGTGTATAATGGGATTTTCCATACTATTCATTCTCAGTTATATCTGTGCGCAGACTGATTCCCTGTTTATACTTGGACTATGCAGCCTGCTGATGGGATTTGTACGTCAGGTACTGCTCATGGCCCATCTCTTTGTCCTTATCAAGTATGCCTTTGGTATTGAGGCTACGAGAAACCTCACCCCTGGTCTGGAACCTAAGACAGAAGAAGGATGGGATGCCCTCGATAAGGAAAAGACTGTCTCCATGCCTACGGTATATCTCTTCTTCATGATCATCGGACAGCTCGGCACATGGCTGACAGCATGGCTCGCATATGCCTATGAATGGCAGTACGTATATTACTTCATGATGGCTTTCATGCTTATGGGCATCATTATCGTGTTCTTCACGATGCCTTATCATAAGTACCCCATGCCGAAATTTCCTATTACCATGTCAAAGTTTGGAAACGTTACGGTTTTCAGCGTCATGATGTGTTCCTTTATCTATGTCATGGTATTTGGAAAGACGCTCGACTGGTATCACGACGATACAATACGTCTGGCTACCGTCATTGGCATCATATTCACCGCACTATTCATCTATCTTGAGAAATCCCGCAAGTCGCCGTATTTCCTCCTCGAAGCCTTTAGCGTAAGAACCATCGTTTATGGAATAATATTGTTCATTGCGCTGATGTTCTTCAATTCCAGCGCCATGTTTGTCAATGTGTTTACAAGCATCGGAATGAAGATTGACAACTGGCAGAGTGCATCGCTCGGCAACTGGGTCATGTTAGGATATTTCCTCGGACTTGTAATAACGGTTTATGCCAACAAAAAGGGAGTACATCTGAAATATCTTTTTGCTCTTGGCTTTATCCTTATTGGGCTATATGCAGCATTTATGTATTTTGAAGTGCAGAATGACGGTATGTATGAGAGAATGAAATGGCCTGTAGTCATTCGTGCTGCGGGAATGATGCTGATTTATTCCCTTACAGCGGTATATGCCAACCAGAGAATGCCGTATCGGCTTATGTCCACATGGGTTTGCATCATGCTTTCTGTACGTATGATTATCGGTCCTGGTATCGGTTCGGCTGTGTATGCCAATGTGTTCCAAGAGCGTCAGCAATATTACGTTACCCGCTATGCCCATGACTTTGACCGTACTTCTCCTGAGACGGCAGCCACCTACGAACAGACAGTAAGAGGAATGAAATATCAAGGCAAAAGCGATGCCGACGCTGAAACGATGGCTGCAATGTCGCTCAAAGGCAAGGTGCAGGTGCAGGCCACGCTGAGCGCAATAAAGGAAATGGCAGGATGGACCATCTACGGCTGTGCCGCCTGCGTATTGGTAATACTTATTGTTCCATGGAAAAAGCGCCGCCTTGAAGAATTGACAGACGAATATCTGATGAGGAATATAGATGTCAGAAAACTGGGTGCAAGATAGCAAAAATCTGCGCTTACAAGATCTGGCTATTAGTGGGAAGCGGGAAACCCTGGAATAGGACAAAAACGTTCTCATTGATATTGCAGCGTAATAACGTTGATATTACAATGTAAAAGCGTTGATATTACAATGTAAAAGCTAAGCTTTTGCATGGTAATATCAACGCTTTTTGTATCTCTTTGTCTTTTAGGTTGTTACAAGCAGTCTGCGAATGTGGGGGAGATAGGACAAAATGAGCATTCCTGTATTTCTTTTATTACTGTCCGCTAAACACAGTAATAAGAGTCAATAATCCTCAGTCTTTTCACCCATTCCTCAGTCCCGTTACGTCGGCTGTCCGAAAAAATGTGTACTTTGCCCATGGTTACGTTTGATTTTGTTTGACGACTGCAAAGGTAACCAAAAGGGCTGACACCTAACACTGGTATCAGCCCTAATTTAATCTCAATGTGGAATGTTTAGCGGACAGTAATAAAAAATAACCTAATCGCTGGATTGGCACCTCATCTGTCCTGTTCTTTTGTAATCAGATGTACGTTGACGTTCATCCGGAAGTCGTTGATGTTGCAGAGATCTTCGAAAGAGAACTCAAATTGGTCGCAGTATAGATGATGGAAAGGTCGGGTGAAATATTCATCCTGATAGGCAGGGAAGTGAATACATTCGTCCCATGACTGACCGTCATCACCAATCATATCCCTTTCATCCCAATAGTCAGGCACGTACATATAGGCAGACTGCTCGAAACAAGTGCCGAACCCGTCACACTTGAAACATCCGCCCATAGCTGTGATGATATTCCAGATGTGAGTGGACGCCACATGGTCTTCATCGTCAATAAGCCTTGCTTTCTCCTTTGCTGCCGACTTATACTGACGCTCATATCGCAGGTCGCTCCTGCTGTTCTGCCATTCGGGATGCACGCATACCTCCACCTCATAGTGTTCGCTGTTACTGACCTTCTCCATCCATTGTAGCGACTTCGATGTTCTCTCTCCCAGCTGGATAGCTTTCTGCACCGCACGCATCAGCAAGCGGTTTGTCCTGCCTATCCGCTTGGCATTCTCCACATTGTGTATCCAACTGCGGTTCATCTTCAGCCTGCGGTCACGGATGAGCGACTTTACCTTCTGCTCCTGTCTGTCAACTTTTTCCCTATGCTCTTCTGAGCAGATAGACTCTTGCGGATGATTATACCCCAATTCTATCAGAGTAACGTACTCCTTCTTGATAATCTCCTCCAATTCGTCGATGAGCATAGCTGCCACTCCTTTGTTCTCATACTCCGTTTCACGGTTCAGCCTCTCCTGCTCCCAGTCGTAAAACATATCGGGCTGGCAGTCCTCATCGTACGCCTGCACTTCTCCGTCGTTTGTAAAA
>CALZJQ010000169.1 GCA_945787895.1 uncultured Prevotella sp.
CCGCTACGCTCCCTCTTCAACTTACAATTTGTCCTCGAAAATAAATCCAAAATACGACAAAGCGAATTAATAGAACCCACCTTATGAAAAAAAACATGATTTCTCTGCTCTTCTGTCTGGCATTGACAAGCATTCCCCTATCTGGCAATGCGCAGAGGGAGAGCAATATGAATACTGTAAAAGAGTATTTCTCACAACTGCTGGACAATCGCGAGGCGGCATCTGTTGAGGGAAAGAATACATTCTCAGCCCTCAGTCCCAATACCACTGTCAGCAGAAGACTGAAAGCAAAGGATATTAGAATGTATCAAGAGATGGTATGGGAGGCATGGTGTGAGACTAATAAGGAGAGAAAGGAAGAGAAAATCATTGAGCTGGATGACTTAAAGAACGGGAACAAAGCGACATGGAAACTTCCCGCAAACCTCGAACCCAATGCTGTCATGCCGTATTTCTATGGCAGAAAAGGAGATACGAGAACCTCTCTTCCGCTGTTCATATATCTGCACGGCTCTGGTCCAAAGGCATTAGAATGGACTACGGGACTGCAACTCGCCAATATGTTTGACGATGCTCCATCTGCTTATTTCATACCTCAGATTCCTAACGAGGGTGAGTATTACCGATGGTGGCATCAGTCGAAGCAGTATGCATGGGAAAAGCTTATCCGCCAGACTCTTGTCAGCGGTAAGGTGGATGCCAACAGGCTGTACATATTCGGCATTTCAGAAGGTGGATATGGCAGTCAAAGGTTAGCTTCCTTCTATGCTGACTATTGGGCAGCAGCAGGTCCGATGGCAGGTGGTGAGCCATTGAAGAATGCACCTGTAGAGAATTGTGCCAACATAGGTTTTTCTTTTCTGACAGGTGCTGACGACCAAGGCTTCTATCGCAACATATTGACTCACTATACCCAAATGGCTTTCGACTCAGCTCAACTGTCCAGTCCGCTGTCTTGCGATGGCAAACCACTGTTCCAACACCGCATCAATCTTTTGCCGGGTATGCAACACAGCATTGATTATCGTCTCACTACGCCATGGATGAAAGCATTTACACGCAACCCTTATCCTAAGACAGTACTCTGGGAGGACTTTGAAATGGACGGAAGACACCGTTCCGGCTTCTATAACATACAGGTCCTCGCTCGTCCTTCTGCTGCCCGCACCTATTACGAGATGCACATTGCTGACAACGTGGTCACCCTCAATATCAGCGACGTAGAATATATCACCACGCAGAAAGACAAGCAGTGGGGCATCGATATGCGCTTTCGTCGTCAATATACCAAAACGAAAGGAGGCATACTGAGGATTTATCTCAACGACAGCCTCGTCCGCCTCAATCGCAAAGTGACCATAATAATCAACGGTGAGCAAGTGTTCTGTGGAAAAGTCACCCCCAACCTAAAAGATATGATAAACAGTTGCGCAGAATATTTTGACCCTTATCGCATATATCCTGCCTCTGTTGAGGTCAAGTATTGATATTTATCCCGAAGATGGTGTCCTATTGACACACCTTCTGCGGGATTAAACCCAACAACCACCCCCCACAACCCACGACCTCCAACCCCACTACAGAATAGGACAAAATGAATATCTATGCTATTGCACTGTAATAGCATAGATATTACATGACAAAAGCGTTGATATTACCACGTAAAAGCTAAGCTTTTGCAAGGTAATATCAACGCTTTTTGTATTGCACTGATTTTGAATATGTTAGAAAAGTGTTGGAAAAACAAGTCGATAGGACAAAATGGGAATTTGTGGTTTGGTTGTTTAGTTGTCTTGTTGTTTTGTTGTTTGGTTGGTTGTCTTGTTGTTTTGTTGTTTGGTTGATAGTATTCGACTCAATTGCGGCACAGCCAACAAAACAACCAAACAACAAAACAACCAAACAACAAAACAACCTACCTCACGTATTTCTTTCCATTGACGATGTACACCCCGCGGGAGGGACTGCTGCTCACCCTGCGTCCTGCCAGGTCGTAAACGGCTGGCGTGGCATTAACGGCATGATGCGGCATGATGATGGCAGTGGGGTTGTCCTCCAAGTCGTCACCGAAGAGCATGATGATACGCTTTGAATTGCTGACACTCGAACTGGGAATGTGCATATATGACTTGTGGGCAGGAATCACTACCTCCTGCTCGTCGTCTAACGACCAGTATTTTCCCTGAGAGATGATGTAGTTGTAGTAGCCGTCTTCTTTTCCCTTGATTGTCTGTGACGTCTCTGTCACACATGCCATGATATTGTCTTTCGGAGCGGAGATTTCCCTTTCGCCTATCTTGTAATAGGTAAAGTCCGCAGGCGACTGACTCACGCCCTGCTTCTCGTTGTACACATTTCCCTCAAGCAGCACGCCCGTGTTGGCAGGGATGTACGTGCCGTCAGTGCCGTCGGAGGCTCCGCAGTTGATGCTGCTCATGCGGATGAACGTACCCTCCTCGTTGGTCACCTTCTCTATCATTCCCGTATATGCCACGACGGCAGGCTTACCCGAAGCTGTCATCGGATTATTCTCTGACAAGTCAACGTCAAACTCACGGGAGAACGTGCCGAAGCGGGTGGCTATGACAGGAGTGCTGTTGTCTGACTTGAACGGAATCTGATAATTTATCTGGCTTGCATAGTCTGCCCATGCCGTCTTGTAAGCATCCACGACACTCTTCTTTACATAGATTTTCTGGTCTGAAGCGAACTCATTGTAGTCGGATGTCAGCTCAAACTGCTTTGTTGAAAGCACATCAGCCGAGGCGGTCGCAGGCAGGAAGAAGATGTCCTTTATCGTTTCGGCTTTGTTGATAAAAGCCTTTGCGCCTATATATCCCACGTTCTCCGACACCACGACCTCCTGCATTGTCTCAGGAGCTTTCTCAAGGCAGTAGTCACCAATCATCGAGACATTGTAGGTAGCGTCTGAGTAATCTACACTCTTCGGCACTACGAAAGTAGAGTTTTCGCTTGCCGTCGAGAGCAGGCTGACAGCGTTTTGCGACACCTCGATATACTCCTCCGTGCCTGACTCAAACGAGGGAGTGATGCTATTGAACTGATTATAGAACGGTTCATTCTTATAATCAGTGAGCTTTTCCTTGCGCACGTGAATGTCAATTTTCGGGAACATCGTGGCATCAAAAGCCACCTTGTTCTGCTCCTGGTTGATATTGGCGGGAGGAATCATATTGTCGCAGAGGAACGTGATGCTGTTGAGGTTGCTGCAGCCCCAGTATCTGTTATCAATTGATTATCAATATTATACGCTCTATACGGTAGAAAAGTGACTGTGTGGATTCTGTTTAGATACGAAAAGGTAATAATCTAACGTATTTAACTTTCGATTACACCGCGATATTACCCCAAAGTGTATGATGTTGGGCGATTAGTAGAATGAGTAATTCTTCTTGGAGAGACAGGCATGATGGAGCTTACTTTGTTCTACACTCTTGAATGGTGTCAGCAGGCATTTCGTAACAGTGTCAAAGACGTTATCCACGATTCTAAGATAATAGGTTGCAAGCCAAAGTAATACGATATGAGCTTGCGTATCTTGTCTGCTTTCAGATTATGTAAACCATGTTCACATTTCCCATTGTCAGAAACTCATTGACTATTGCATTAACCTCTACGTTCAAAAGGAACAGCTTATATTGTTGGATGAAGAAGGACATCCATCCCTCTTTGCTCCTATAATGATAGCCTCGCTTTAGCCTGCATTATTCATACTCGTTCCTACTGCAAGGCCTAACTGGCAGTACCTCAGCGTGGTGCTCGCTCTTCCTCTTTGAAAGTAGGATTTACTACATTCTGCATCATCATCGCTGTGCTCACGCTGATGCACTGCCATTTAGACCTTTCGTAACGGAACAGTGTGAATAATGCAGGTTAGACATGTGCGCAATTGGAACGTGATAATACCTCATTCCGATTGCAATCAGGAAGGAAGCGGTATATAGAGAAAGGTGGAAAACTCGGGCGCAAGGTAGGCTCTGTAAAAACGGAAGAACAGATGAAAGCCGAATATAGGGAAGTAATAAGTTTGCTCCGTAAGGGGTATTCCATTCGGGATGTGGCGAAGTTGAGTGGTAAAGGGGTAAGTACCGTACAACGAGTGAAGCGATTACTAAAAGTACAATCATCGCAATAATACTATTGATTTTACGTTCTTTTCAAAGAAAGGGGTTGTGCAATAGT
>CALZJQ010000170.1 GCA_945787895.1 uncultured Prevotella sp.
ATTTTAAATAGGGCTAATCCAGTGCGTTTTTAGTACGACAAACTGGACACCCTAGCAACCAATTCAACCCAGCCAAGCCTTGATATGCTGATTAAGATTGCGAAGGTCTTGGAAGTTGAACTCACAGACTTGGTGAGAATTCCTGAGGATTATTAAAAGAAGATAATTATGAAACAAGAAGAAATAAGACAGCTCTTTCAACAGTTTGAGCAAGTGGCATGTGTTTCCGGTGACGTGGAATGCTGGAGCGCAAGGGAACTGTGCGAATTGATGGGGTATAAGTTATGGCAAAACTTTACCAAAGTAATAGAAAAAGCCAAGGCAGCATGTAGCAATGTAGGCCAGAATATCGAAGACCATTTTATTGACGTCAATAAAATGGTTAGCATAGGCTCAGGTGCTGTGCGTCAGATAGATGACATTATGCTCACGCGCTACGCCTGCTATCTCGTGGCGCAGAATGGCGACCCCCGCAAGCCGCAGATAGCCTTTGCGCAGACCTACTTCGCTGTTCAGACCCGCCGTGCCGAGTTGGTGGAACAACGTCTGCTGGAATGGGAACGGGTAAAAGCCCGCACCAAGTTGAAGGAAATGAAGGGCAGGCTCAATTCGGGTTATACGAGTTTTTGGAGCTGATGGATGATTGCAATATTCAAAAGGAACAAAGATATGACCAAGAGAGAAATCATCAAAGTGTTTGAGGAACGGAAAGTCCGCACCGTATGGGTCGACAAGGAAGAGAAATGGTACTTCTCTATTGTCGATGTGGTTGCTGTGCTGACGGACAGTACAGACCCCAAACAATATATCAAAAGAATGAAAAGCAGGGACGAAAGTCTGAAGGACAACTGGGGTACAATTTGTACCCTGGTTCCGCTGGTCAGCGAAGATGGAAAGAAGCATAAGGAGATGACTGCCGATACGGAAGGCATCTTCCGTATCATACAGTCCATTCCCTCTCCCAAAGCTGAGCCATTCAAACGATGGATGGCACAGGTGGCAGCCTTACGTCTGGAACAGATGCAGGATCCTGAGTTGAGTATCGAACAGGCCATTGCCGACTACAAGCGTCTGGGATATAGCGACCAATGGATAAACAGAAGGGTGAAAAGCATTGAGGTACGCAAGGAACTGACTGACGAGTGGAACCGCTCAGGCGTGAAGGAGGGTGTGGAATATGCCACACTTACCGACATCATCACGCGTGAATGGAGCGGCATGACCACCAAGCAGTACAAGCGTCATAAGGGATTGAAGAAAGAAAGTCTTCGAGACAACATGACCAACGTGGAACTGGCTCTCAACATGCTGGCAGAAGCATCGACCACAGAAATCTCTCGGCAAAAGAATCCCAAGGGCTTCAAGCAGAGTGCACAAGTGGCACAGGAAGGTGGCAGTGTGGCTGCCGCCGCACGCAAACAGTTGGAGAGCAAGACGGGCAAGTCGGTCATATCATCAGAAAAGGCCTCGGATTATCTGTTGCCACCAGAAGAAAGAGAAAACGACTAATATTTCAAAGTTATGGAACTCCTGACCATACAGCACGCAGACTTCACGATGACCATCGAGTGCAGAAAGTTCGATGCCATCTGGACGAAAGCCAAAGAGGGTCAAGGGACAGGTTCCTGATTCAATTATGACTTGTGAATTTTTAATACTCTGGGTAGGGTTCGAATTCATCACAACCAAGGGTCACAGGGACAGAGGGTTAGGGGACAGGTTCTGAAGTGAACCCAAGAAGTTGGACACAACACTTATTATTCATATGCGAAGAAGAACATTAGAAGAAAACAAAAAAACATCAAAAACAACAAACAAAAAACATCAAAAAACAATATAATCAAAACAACACAACAAAAGCGGCGCTATTACCATGCGAAAGCGGCATTATTACCATGCAAAAGCGGCGCTTTTACCGAGTAAAAGCGCCGCTTTTGCAAATTACTGTAAATCAGATTGTTATAAGTTATATTTTGATGTGTCTGTCTTATTCGCCTCTCTTGCTGACGTACTTGCGTCCTTGCTTGATATATACTCCTTTTGAAGTGTTGTAGATACGTCTGCCGTTGGTATCATAGATGTCGTTTTGGGCGGATGGGGTAGAGATATTCTTTATACCTGTCACTACTCCTGTGCCTGCCGTTCCTCCGAAGTGATACTCCACGAGGATGATGACAGCTTGCTGCTCGCCTGCATTGGTGAATGTCACGCAGTCGGGCACGTTGTTGAGGTCGAAGGAGATGACGTATGGGTTGTCACGCTCATCGTTCCATGTCTGCATGATTTTGTGGTCAGCCTCGGCCTGCTCGGCGGTGAAGGTGGTGCCTGCCACTTCCTTCCAATAGCAGGTGCGCGGTTTTCCTTTACCCTCTGCTAATGAGTCTGCTGCAGCTTGTGTAGAGTAAGTTGAGCAAAATCCTACGAACGTTATCTTCGTGGCGCGTGCTCCTTCCGGCAGGAAGAGTGTCTCCTGCGCTCCGTTGCTCATCTTGATGGCTGTGCGTCCGTTGCTTCCAGTGTATGTCGTACCATTGTATTCAAAGTTGGTCACCTTGGGAGCGCCTGCTGAAGAGAGAGGCTTGGCGAGGTTTCCGGTGCACACGAGCTTCAGGCCGTATGCCTCATCGTTTTCTGCGCCTGTCAGCATATTGTTCGTTCCGCTGTTGTCGTATGAGCCGAGCTTGCAGTTGCCAAAGGCTACCATGCCGTACTTTGTCTCTCCTTCGGGTTCTGTCACCTCTCCCCCCCCGGGGTTTTCCTCGTCCCTTGAGCTGCCCTCCTTTATTATATAGAGCTTGCCCGTGGTGTAAAGGTCGCTGTCATCCCACTCGAATCCCTCTGCCGGCTTCTCGGGATAGATTTTCGCAAACTTGCCCGTGACGCTTGAGGGCTTGTAGCCGAAGATGGTGAAGTATTTGCCGTGGTCGAGCGTTGAGGTCACGTTGGTCATGTCGAGTTCGAGGTTCACGTCGCTGTTGATGGTCAGTGATGACGTGAATTTCAGGTTATTCTGTCGATAGAGTGAGGAACCTTCTTCCTTGAAGAGCGACATACGCACGATGGTACCGCTGCCGAGAGTCACTGCTCCCTTGAATGTCAGCGTCTTGCCGTAGAGCGTGGTGTCGCCTGCTTCGATGATGGTGCCTGCTGATGTGGTCACCTTTCCTGCTATCGAACCTTGACCTTTCAGCGTAGTGCCTTTGTTCTTTACGGTCACTGCACCCGTGCCAGAGTGAGTGCCGTTGATGATGAGCGTGCCGCCCTCTACCGATGTGGTGCCTTTGTACGTGTTGTTGCCAGTCAGTCGCCACAGTCCAGTGCCCACCTTTGTGATTGATGTAGTACCTGTGTAGCTGCTTCCAGAGGTTGACCAGTCGTTGATGATGCCCTTGAAGGTCTCGTCGGAGTTAGCTCCTCCTACGGTCCATGAGCATGTGAAGCCATTTTTCTTCTTGCTCGAACCGATGAGGTAGGTGCCTGCATCGCCTGATATTCCGCCTATGGTGTTGACGGCATTGGTTTCCCATGCTCCCATCCATGTCTTTCCTGTGAGGTTGACGCGGAGCTTTGGGCTATTGAATTGTGACTCATTCATAAACAGCACGTTGCTACCTTCTGATGGCACGCCGTTTATAGTGAGCTGTCCGTCGAAGTCAGCGAATGAAGAATTGACGTAATAGCGGAGGTATGGTATTACGAGAGTGAGGTTACCAGTGCCTGAGATAGCGCTTTTCAGTGTGCCGTGTGTAGGGCATTTGATGGTGGAAGTAGTGCCTTCAGCTACCTCTATTGGGAATGAGTGGGTCTGCTTGTCACCCTTTTCATAAGTGAATTGCAGTGTGCCGCCGCTCATCACTACCTTTTTGCCCAGCGAACCGAATGCTTTGCTCGCATTCTCCACGTCCTTGAATAAGAGCGTACCGCCCTTGAGGATGGTGGAACCGGTATATCCGAAGAAATTCTTTGCATCATTGATGGCGAGTGTGCCTTTGCCGTCGAGAGTCAGATTGCCTGTTCCCTCGAAGCGTC
>CALZJQ010000171.1 GCA_945787895.1 uncultured Prevotella sp.
CAGATGAGTCAGAATAGTGAATAAAAAAATGGGAACAACTAACTGGACACCCTAACCAACAACCAGGTCTCCCCCTGCTACGGGTCACGCCTCTTGTATTCGGTAGGAGTGATGCCGCAGACGTTCTTGAACGCACGGACGAAGCTGCTGTAGTCGCTAAAGCCTGACTTGGAGGCTATTATGCTGAGGCTCATCTTGGGGTTTCCGTCGAGCAGCGTCTTTGCCTTCTTTATCTTGATGCGCTGGATGTATGCCGAAGGCGTGCATCCCGTGAGGGCTACCATCTTGCGGTGGAACTGCCTGGTGCTCATGCTGAGGCTTGTGGCGATGAGCGTCACGTCCACGCCCTTGTTCTTGCTGATGTGCATATATATGATGTCCGACACCTTGGAGAGGAATCGTGAGGCGACATTGACGTTCTCCCGGGGATCCTGTTTCTCATCTACGCCTTGCTCTGCGGCACTCCGTGCATACTTCTCCTGCATGAGCCGGCGCACTTCGAGCAGTTTCTCCACCCTCGTATGCAGTTCCTCTTCGTTGAAGGGCTTGGTAAGATAGGCGTCTGCCCCGGCTTCCAGTCCCCTGATGCGGTCCTCCTCCGTAATCTTCGCCGTGACGATGATGATCGGGATATGGTTGATGATGTCGTTGGCGCGCACCTGACGGCACACTTCCAGTCCGTCCATGCCAGGCATCATAAGGTCGGTGATGATGAGGTCGGGCACCAGTTGCTGTGCCTTGTCCAGACCCTCCTCGCCGTTGGCAGCGTAGCTGATGGCATACCTGTCGGCAAACTGTGAGCCGATGTATGCGGCGATGTCGCTGTTGTCCTCGATGATGAGCAGGCGGCATTTCTCCTCATCGCCCCCGCTGTCGGCAGGCATGGGTTCTCCTTCTGCAGGCAATGCTGCGTCGGCGGCGTTGTCCATCTCCCCGACAGCCTTGCTGACTTCATTGCGTATGGGGAAGTAGAGATGGAAGACAGTGCCCTTGCCCGCCTCGCTCTCCACCGTGATGCTTCCCTCCACGGCATCCATTATCTGCTTCACGAGGGCGAGTCCCACGCCCGTACCCATCTGCCGTGAGTCGCTCTCTGCCTGATAGAAAGGCTCGAAGATGTGGGTCATGGTCTCCCTGTCCATGCCTTTTCCCGTGTCAGACACGTCGATGCGCAGGCGGTTGCCATCCTGCCGTGACGCTACTCTTATCTTTCCGTTTTCGGGCGTAAACTTGAAAGCGTTGGAGAGAAGGTTGTTCATCACCTTATTCATATAGTCGGGAACGAAGTCCATCATCACCTTGCCGCCCGAATGGTAATGCAGCAGTATGTCACGCCTCCTGGCAAGGTCCTGATAGCTTTCCACTATCATCATGAGGTATGCTGTGACGTTGCCGTTGCGCCAGTCTGCCTTTCCCACAGCCGACTTCACCTTGGATATGTCCAAGAGCTGGTTGATGAGCTGGAGCAGGGCCTTTCCCTGCCGTTCGATGGACTGCGCCTTGTCCTTTACTGCCCCGGCCTGGTCTGCCTGCAGGTCGCGGCTCAGTCCGAGGATGACGGTGAGCGGCGTGCGGAACTCGTGGGTGATGTTGGTGAAGAAGTGCTCCCGCATGACTGTGAGTTTCTTCAGGGCATTATGGTTCCTGCGTCGCGTCATGCCCGTATATACTCCCACCACGACGATGAGCAGCAGCACGGCTATGAGTGCGATGGCTCCGAAGAGTATGACACGCTTCTCCAGCCGCTCCTGTTCCTGCCTGTGGGCAAGTTCCTCTGTCTTGTATTTGACGTTGTATTGGCTGACTGCCTGCTCCATGTCCTGCTGATATATGGAGTCTTTCAGCGTGGCGTATCTCCTCAGGTGCAGCCCAGCCTCACGCGGGTTGCTCTCTTTCAGGGCTTCATACAGTCCCATCTGCGCGCGGCTCTCGTTGTACTTGTCCTTTCTCGATGCAAATGACTCGGCAGCCTTGCTGAAATATCCCGCCGCCTCTGCGTGGTCTCCCCGTCGGTTGAGCAGTTCGCCCATCTGGTTGCGGCAGATGGAGAGCGACACCTCGTTGCCTGCCTTCTCCAGTATGGGCATCGCCTGCGTGAGGGAACGTTCCGCCTCGGCATCCTGTTTCAGGGCTATCTGCGCCGCAGCCATCTGCGAGAGCCTTATTCCCATCCTTGCCGTCTTGCCCAGCAGGGAGTCAATGTGGTAGGCACGTCGGGCGTAGTCGAGCGAATGTACGTCCTCGCCCTTGGCGTGACAGACCTCCGATGCCATGCCGTAGCGTATGGGGAGGAGGTTGGAGTCGTTGGCTTCCTCGCAGTAGCGTATGGCTTCAAGGATGTATTTCTCTCCGTCGTCGAGCTGCTTTGCCGTCAGGCAGATGCCTGCCAGGGTGTTCAGCGAACTGCCTGCCCTGCTCTTGTCGCCCTCTTTCTTGCTTATCTCCAGGCTCTTGCTCACGTGCGCTATGGCTTTCTGATAGTCCGACTGTCGGAAGTGGAACAGTCCCACGAGGCGTTCGCAGTCGCTCTGCAGCGCAAGGTCGCCGAGCCTGTAGGTCAGCGGCAGGGCTTTTGCGGCATAGCGCAGTCCTTCGGCATAGTCCTGCGTGGCCCAGAGGTATTCCCCGGCCCAGTACCATACCATCATGTCCATGCTGTCGGCAGGCGTGTTGCCCGTGACGGTGATGCGGCTGTCGGTCATCTCCTCGCGGTCCATGAGGTCGAATATCTTGTCGGCGGTGGCAACGTGTTCCTTGCCTTCGGTCTCCTCGTAGCGGTTCAGTATCTGTACGAAGTCCTTGCCCTCCTTGGAATAGGCCACGCCGGAGGTGGTGCCTACGCCTTTCATGTCTGTCTCTCCGCTGTCAGCCTCCGCCTTGCCTCCGTTGCAGGAGGGGAGCAAGAGCGCAGCCGACGCACAGATTGCTGACACGCAGCCCATGAAGCGTAAGGTCCTGACCGCTGTGCGGAGAATGTCCGTGAAGGTGATGTCGTGGGGAATATGTTTCATTGAAGTAGTTTTTTTTGGTTTTAAGGTTTTAAGGTTTTTCGGTTATTCGGAGGTTTGAAGAGGCTGATTGTAATTTCCGCACAACCGCACAACCGCATAACCGCATAAAAAATCGGTCACAAAGTTACACCTTTATTGCCGAAAATCAAAGACAATGCAGATTTTTTTCTGAAAAAAAAGTAGGAAAAAAAGGGCGCACCCGGGAAATGAAACTCACCGCACGATATGGGAAAGATTAAGGTGGGTTCTATTAATTCGCTTTGTCATATTTTGGATTTATTTTCGAGGACAAATTGTAAGTTGAAGAGGGAGCGTAGCGGGCTACGTGACCGATGAGACTTACGATTTGTACCGAAAAGAAACCAAAAGATGACAAAACGTCAAACCTACAGAATTAATAATTTTGACGGTGGGAATTAATAGAACCCACCTAATGAAAGGAAACTCACCGCACAGCAGCTGCGCAACCTGCAGATTGTTGAAGACCGCCTCGAGTTGCTCGACATTATCCGTGACTTGATAGACCTTGAGCTTGACCGTCGCGGCATTCCTTCCGAGGTCATTGACCATCCCGGGAAGCTGCCGCCCAGGCGGAGAGGCGGGAAGCCGTCGGAAGCCAAGTCCTCTGCCGGCTCCTCTTTCTGGCAGCGCGGCGTGAACATCGTCAGGATGAGCGACGGCACTACACGCAAGGTGGTGCGCAGGAAGTAATGCCGCAGTAGTATGGCGGAGCAGGGAGGCAAGGCAGCACATTCCTGTTTTGTCCTATTCCCAGCCTCCGTCTGCCTCTGCGTAACTTATTATAAACCAACGTAATACAAAAAGCGTTGAGATTACAAGGCAAAAGCCGTGCTTTTACCCCGTAATCTCAACGCTTTTGTCGTGCAATATCGCCGCTTTTGCGCCGCAATATCACCGTTGTCTGTTTTGTCCTATTGTCTTGTTGTTTGGTTGTTTAGTAGGGTGTCCAGTTAACTGTTCCGAAAAACAGAGCGGTTGTCGGTCTTGAAGAAA
>CALZJQ010000172.1 GCA_945787895.1 uncultured Prevotella sp.
ATAGCCCCTCAGTCCCCACTGCCGTGGGGAAGTGTAAAATATCAATAGAGAAAAAATGTTTTGTTGTTTTGTTGTTTTGTTATCTGGTTGTTTAGTTGTTTGTCATGTTAATACATTCAACCAAATCACTAAACAACAAAACCACTAAACAACATCATCAAACATTGATATTTTATTGTTTTTTCTGACATAGTGAATGTTAAATATTTTAAGAGTCGTGGGTACTCTATTATTTACGCTGCAAAATTAAAGCGAAACTTCAGTCATTTTTTATAGGCATAAACTTGTAAGTAATGGAAAATGTTTGTATTTTTGCATTTCAAACAAATACGAAATATGAATCTTCCTCCATACGATAAAATGAAAGTGCGCCAGGACAAGAATGGCAACATACAGGTTTTTGACATGCTTCGACGCAGATATATCAGACTTACACCGGAAGAGATGGTGCGACAATGCTTCGTCAATTATCTGGTGAATTACCGCGGTTATCCCCAGGCTTTGATGGGAAACGAGGTGCAACTGACCGTGGGAGAAAAGAAACTGCGTTGCGACTCCGTGCTTTACGACATGGAGGGAAAGCCCAAGATGATTATAGAATATAAGTCGCCAGAGGTCAGCATCACGGAGAAAGTGCTGCATCAAGTGCTTTCTTACAATGCCATATTGCGCGTACCTTATATAATAATGAGTAACGGCTTGTGCCATATCTGCATGAAGCGCAATGATGAAACGGGTTTCTGGGATTGTCTTGACGAAATCCCGGAATATTCGGATATTGATGGGTAGCGTTTTTACATCCGCTCTCTTACATCGTTGCCTGCTCCCGTTCCTTTGTACTTGCTCTTTGTCAAGTTGAGATTATAACGTATGGAGAGGGAGATGCGTTGCAGGTCGTAGATGCCGCGTCCTTGTCCGAGGATATGTGTCTGAGATAGGATATAGTTGCCTATATCGAGCCTGACATTGTTGTAAGCCTTGTGGAAGATATCATCGAAGGCGAGCCTGACAGAGAGGGCTTTTGCCTTGAGAAAATATTTCTGTACGGCACACGAGAGGTTCCAATACCAGTTGCGGAGCTCCGCATTACCGTAATGACCGTTTGACAGCAGTTCAGAGTTCAGTTCTATTTGCCATCCTCCGTTCTTTCCTGCGATGTGGAATGAGTTGTTGGTGTTGATGATAAACAGCGGCTTGTTGTAGTTTACAGTACGCATTCCGCTTGCTTCCCGCGGGTCTGTAAGGTCGAACGACAGCCATTGCTTCTGTATTCCAATCGTATAGTTTGGCGACCATGCGCCGATAGTAGGGGCGAAATTAGCGAATGCGCTGAGCCGATGAATAGGTTCGGAGAAGTTCACCCATTTGATAAGCACGCGTCCCTCGTCGTCGTAAGGGTACGTCCAGTCGTATATACCTTTCTTTATACACATATATTGCACGGAGACTCCCAGCCACTTGTACCTTGAGTTCAGACTGATGTCGTGGCGTATCTCATTTTCAAGTTTAGGGTCTCCAGTAGAGAGAGTATAGCGGTTGTTGTACTCTATGTTGGAACGGAGCAGGTAATAGTTCGGGCGTCTTGCCCTCAGACTGTATGACAGTTGCGTATCAATCTCTCCCAAGCGAGTGGCAAAGTTGAGAAAGGGAAAGAGATTGTCGTCGTGACGGCTTTGGCTCTCGCTGTCGTTTACGTGGTTGTCGTATGAGAAATCAATGTGTTCGTACCTCAGTCCTGCGCTTAACCTTCCTGCTTTTGGTATCATCGTGCTGTACTCTGCAAACAGAGAGTATGCGTTTTCCTTTACGTCAGAGAGGTCATTGGCTATTGCTTTGTCGCTTATCTCGTAGATATTGTTGCGTTTCGTGAAAGTCATTTCAGTGCCAACCTGCAGGCTTCCCATGCTGAGAGGGTGGGAAAGAACGATTTTTGTCGCCATCATGTGGCTTTTCTCGTAGTTGTGTGAAGAGACAATCCTCTCGCCGGCATTCTCTCTTTCGAGAGTCCTTGCATTCCTTTCCTGTTCAGTATGGTAGTAGTCCGTGTTCCAGTCAATGCCCCATTCCCCTATTTTACCGTTGTAATATGCGTTTGCAAGCCATGAGTCCTGACCGTCGGCATCAGTGTGGGAGTCAGAGATGAGATGATCTTCGAGGATGTTGTTGCGTGTTACGTCTTCCTCCATATTGAAGTCGATAATCCCTTTTATGTTGTCGTTTCTCTCAATTTTGAAGCCGACATAGTGGTTTTCTCCGAGTATGGTGTTCATTCCGGCGTTGAACTTTATCGTATTGAAGCGTTGGCTCATGTGTGTTGTGCCGTCGAGGGAGAATGTTGAGGCGTTTTTTCCGTATGTGACCTGTGAAGTCTCTGTGTCATAGCGGTTGAGATGTGAGCAGTCGAAAGTAAAGCCTGCGAAGAAATCCGTGTCGTTGTGACGGTAGTTCATGTTGGCAGTGGAACGTGAACGCTCGTTTCCGCACGAGGGGGCTACGTCACCGTTGAGGTCAATAGCCACTCCGAAACCCTCGCCATGTCGCTTCAGCGTGTTAATCCTTACCACGGCATTAGTCTGCGCATCATACTGGGCACCGGGGTTTGTGATAACCTCCACGTTTTTTATGTCGTGGCTTGAGAGACTTTGCAGCTCGGAGAAGTCCTGCACTTTTCTTCCGTTTATATAATAAGTAGGCGAACCTTTGCCTATCACCTGCAGCTCACCCTTCATCTTCATCATGCCAGGGATTCGTGAGAGAACGTCTTCCGCCGTTCCTGCAGTTGCCACAGCCGTTCCTGCTACGCGCGTCACCATGCTGTTGCCTTTCATCTTCGTCTTTGCAGGAGTGGATACCCTTACTTCTTCAAGCATTACAGACTTATAGAGAGAGTCTTCGCTTGCAGATCCGTTGTCTTTAGTCTGTGCAGACGTAATGGTTGCCATAGAGGCGAGGAGAATAGTTGTGATGGTTTTCATTTGTTTTTGTTTTTTTTGACAGTCAGTATCTTGTGAGTTGATAAATCTTGTGCAAAGGTAAGTCAAGTCAAAATATCGTGCAATAGCGGGGATAAATGTATGGCAGTTTTGGGATTTTTTGCATGAATTGTGACGAAATACGTGCTATTTGTTACGAATAGCATAGGAATTGTGATGCTTTCATGGATAATTTTTATTACCTTTGCAACCATGTTTTACGTAGCAAGATATTCTTTGAAGTTAGGTTTCTTCGTCCTTCTTTTCCTTTCTCTCATCCAGCCTTTCGGTATCGACGATTTGCAGGAGGGACGTATAGTGTTTATCCTGTGTCAGTCATTGCTTGCCACCATCTCTACGTTCGTTTCCACCCTCATCTCTGCCAAGGTGTTTCGTATCAAGGATATGGAGAACAGGTCGCTTTCTGTTTTCTGCAAGATGATGATAGTGGGAATCATACTCAATACCGGGATACTTTCAGCAGGGTTGATTTCGTTCAACAGTTGGTTTCTTACCGGCGATATGTTTCTTTATTGGCATGATTATGATGGCAGCTTTACTATACGTCCTTGGGGCATCATGAGTCTCTATGTCTCTGCAGTTTCTTTTTTTGTCATAATCTATCTGTTTCTTGATTATCGTAATGGCAGGTTGAAGAATGAGCTTAATGAGGTAAAGGCTATCAATCAGCTTCTGGAACAGCGTCAGCAGAAACTCGCTGAAGAGGAGGAGAAGAGCAGGGATACGTCGTCTTCTTGTCATGATATGGAAGCAAAGGCAGAAAAGGAGGTTGTCATACAAGGTCAGGGAATAGGTGCTACGCTGCGGCTTAATCCTGCAAACATCATCTATGTGGAGTCAATGTCCAACTATGCCGACATCTGTTATATCGCAGATAATGAAACAAAGCATACCACTTTGCGCATCACTCTCAAGCAGATACGTGCTACGTTGGAGGATGTTGACTCTATCGTGCAGTGTCACCGCGCCTTTCTCGTCAATCTGAATTTCGTCGTTTCTC
>CALZJQ010000173.1 GCA_945787895.1 uncultured Prevotella sp.
TCTCCCGCCGACTCTGACTTCCAGACGAGCATTTCGTCGTATATCTTTCGTTTAAGGTGGGTTCTATTAATTCGCTTTGTCATATTTTGGGTTTATTTTCGAGGACAAATTGTAAGTTGAAGAGGGTTTCTGTCCCCCGATAACGGGGGAACCGAAGGGGGTGTAAAGACCATTGACCGTAGCGGGCTACGTGACCGATGAGACTTACGATTTGTACCGAAAAGAAACCAAAAGATGACAAAACGTCAAAACTACATAACTAACATTTTTGACGGTGGGAATTAATAGAACCCACCTTAAATACAGTACCCATAACTCTATATTTTTCTATTTGTGTGCGAAGTTACTCAAAATAAACGAATTAAAGACAAATTGAATGAAAAAAAATCGAATTTCCGCAGTTTTCTAACTGTTATAAATTAGAATTTCCGCAGTTTTCGTCAAACGTTGGTATCGAATTTCCGCAGTTTTTGTCAGTTTCGTCTGCGACATCATCTTCGCAAACTTGAGATACTCGAGGATAAAGTGGTGCGCCACATTCCGCTTGTTGATAGTATATTTGACGGAAAAGGCAAAACCAAGATTCATATTCATCTGCTTACAGAACGGATTGTCGGTATCTTCTGGCACAGTCTTGTCATTACGTTCCAGTATCTCCTCTATTGTCATGCTTTCTGGCACTGGTGAATCGTGGTCTCCTCCCTGCATTGTCACACGGGCATTTATCCCAAATCGGCATATTGTCTCAACAAAACCCCATCCTTTACCTGATGGTCAAGGATGGGGTTTTATATTTATAAATGAAATGATGATTAAGTTATCTCTGCAGATAACGCTTGCCATTTCGTATGACAATTCCTTTATAATTCTTGCCTACTGGCTGTCCGCAGATATTATAGGTGCGGATATTTTCTTTGTCCTGCGTTGCCTCGTGTTCTTCGATACCTGTGGCTTGAACAAGTTTTATGTTGAGCTTGTCTATATCACAGTTGGAGCCAGTGATGGTAATTCGAAGAATCTGGTTGCCAGACGATAGTTCTTTGTTTCCAGTAGCTTTCTGTACCTTGAAGTTTTCCCATGTGTTATCTCCTGTCTTTGCTACAGAGAATGACCAGAGATTTTTTACGGTGCCGGAGGATTGTACCACTCCTACCTTGAAACCAGAGCCTGTGGTGCCGGAGGCTACTGTTGCCTCACATGAGTAGAGTCCCTGTTCTGGCACGTTTACAGAGTATTCGTACCACTCGTTTATGTTCGTCCATCCGATGACGTACTCACCATTTGAGGCTTTTCTTATGTCCACGCCCTCATTGTCCGTACGGTAACCACAATTGCCTGAGTCCTCGTTGTCAGAGTCATGGAAGGTAAATCCTTCTTCTCCTCGGTCGAAATTCTCTGCTTCTATGATACCAGGTAATGAGACAACGCTTTGATATGGCTTACGTTGCGGACTTACTGTGAACGTAAGACTTGCTACCTGTGATTGCTTGCCATCATTATCGGTCACAATGACTTGATATGTATAGTCTCCCTTTACTGATGGTGTAACGGTTGCTTGATATGGAGCCGACGTTACGGTCTTGATGAGGTTGCCCTTGTTGTAGAACTTCACATTCTTGATGATGGTCGGTGATTCTACATCGGTGGTGATTGTAACACGGTCGCCTACGGTAACATCATCTGTATCTGTAGTTACGCTGACCTTTATATCATCATTTACCTCGACATGAGTAAAGGTGATATAGTCAATATTTGTGGCATACGTATCTGGGCTTCCTGTAATGGACAGACGTATCACCTGCTTTCCAGCCTTTAGCGGAATGAGGCATCTTCCGTATGAATGACGGAAGGTGTTCCAGTTTGACGTCTTGATGATTGTCTGCTTAATATCGGTCAACTGTGTCAGTGTGCCGTTGTCGCTGAGAGCAAGGCTGATGTTTGCATCGTTTGGAGCAGAGTAGTATATGTCGTATGAATAATATCCGTCTTTCTCTACATCGACAGTGTATTCCATCCATTCTCCTACTTGTGTGTAGCCTATGGTGTAACCTGTGCCTCCCTTTTCCACATCAATGCCAGTAATATCGGTTCGATAACTTGCACCTGTGCCTTCTTTATTGCTGTTTGTGTCATGGAAAGAGATACCTTCTGGTCCGCAGTCGAAGTTCTCTGCCTCTACTTTTCCAGGTATGACGGCAGGTGATTTCTTGAATGGTGTGCGAGGATTAGCTACCACTATCTCAGAATATCGTTGATAAGTAGAGCCGTCTGTGCAGGTAACGACTGCCTTCAGCTCATAAGTTCCTGTTGCGGCAGGATTGACAGTCGTCTCGTATGGCTCTGCTGTCATAGTGCTGGCAAGCTCGTTCTTGACATACAAATCCACCTTCTCTATGGTCTTCGTCCTCATCTTCGCACGGACATTAATCTTCATCTCTTTACCTTTCTCCATGACGAGGGCTTCCGGTTGTACATATACTGAGGCTTCTTTCTTCATTCCTGGGAACGGACTTTTGGCATTCTTTGCTGCATCGCTCTGCATATATTCGCGCAGCCAGGTCATGGCGGGGCGGTCCTTGCCGTCCTTTATTATACCAGAATTACCATCCGTAGTCCACGTCTTTCCGTAGATATATCCCCAGAGGGTTACTCCTGCTACATAGTCGGCTTCCCACATATATGGTATCTGCTCCTTGTAGCGTTGCAACTGTAGTGCATCGTCAGCGGTACCGATGTCATATTCCGTGCTGTACATCGGCATCTTGAGCGCATTCTGTATTTTTGTCATGGACTGCTTGAACTTCGTCAGGCTGCAGTCCGTAAGGTCATGCGACTGGCATCCGTAGGCATCGATTGGTGCGCCTGCATCGCGGAGTGTCTTCACGAGGTCGATGTATTGGTCGGTGTTCCACTGGAAGGTGTTGAAATCGTTGTATATGAGTATGGCGTTGGGCCAACGCTCGTATGCAAGTTCAAAGGCTTTGATAATCCAGTCGTAGCCGGTCTTGCCTGTACCACCGAGGGCTTCGATGAAGTAGGGCGTGCCAGCCTGATGTCCTGTTATGGCTTCGTTGACCACGTCGATGAGTTCAAGGTTGGGATAATGCGCCTTGACTTTATCCATCCACTGGACTATCTCGTTGTAGCGTTGCTCGGGATTCAGTTTTTCAATCCACGATGGGTACTGTGCTCCCCAGATAAGGGCATGAAACTTGAAAGGGAACTTGTAGCTCTGGGCATAGTTGTACGCCCTGTCACTTCCGCTCCAGTTGAAAGAGTTGTTGGTTCCCTCGATGGAGGCCCATTTTGATTCATTCTCGCAGGTAATCTGATTCCACAGCGTGCGGAATTTCTCGCTTCCGTAATCTACGTTGTATGCCGTAGTGATATTACCGAGGAATTTGTCTGGGTTTGTTGACAACTGTGCGTTTGCACTCATTGCTCCTGCCATTATTGCTACCAAGGCAAGGATGTCTTTTTTGAGATTCATAAGCAGGTATAAGTTTTTGTTTTTTTTACAGACATGATATGGTTTTCGTCTTCTCTATCTGAAAATCCCTGCAAAGGTACGCAAAAATGACGTAACACATCCTTTGTCCGTGTTACATAAACCTTCGTTAGTGTATCAAACGTGTCATTATCCTGTCAGTTGAGGTAGGTTCTATTAATTCGCTTTGTCATATTTTGGAATTATTTTCGAGGTCAAATTGTAAGTTGAAGAGGGTTTCTGTCCCCCGGGAAACGGGGAGAACCGATGGGGGGGGGTAAGAGAACTACGACAAGACCCTCATACATGTTTCTATTGCTGTTATGATTCATGGTGCAAATGTACATAAATATCCCGAATTATAAGCCTGTCGGGATAAAGAAATCACATTTCTTTAGA
>CALZJQ010000174.1 GCA_945787895.1 uncultured Prevotella sp.
CAGCTCTTCTCTTCATGGTTATAGTCCCGAGACTGCGTCCCGGGTTACTCTCGCTCTGCTCGGTACTGGCTTCCAGCCAGACCTACCAACAATCAACTAAACAACAAGACAACTAAACAACAAGACAACTAAACAACAAGACAACTAAACAACAAGACAACCTTTTTTATATTTTTATTTATTGATATTTTATTCCTCTACCAAACAACTAAACCACAAAACAACATTTTATACATTATTTAACAAGTATCAAGGCAAGAAAAGTAATATTTCCGTGCCTTTTGCGTTATATTAACGTGAATCGTAATAGTATAGTGATAATATTGCCACTTCTGATGTCGCTGATTTCGCTGAAAGTCAGTGCGCAGTATGACGTGGCATTCTCGCATTACTATGCCATGCCGACATCGTTTAATCCAGCGGCAGCAGGAAAGGACACCAAGCTCAATCTCAACTTGGCATACGCCATGGACATGGTGGGCTTCGAGCATAATCCGCAGACAGCATACGTTTCCGCCGATATGCCATTCCACGCCCTCGGTATGCGACACGGAGTAGGACTCCGCTTCATGAATGACAAGCTCGGACTCTTCACCCACCAGAATATCGCGGCGCAGTATGTCTATCGCAAAAGCCTCGCTGACGGCTTCCTCGGCATCGGACTGCAGGCAGGATTGCTGAGTGAGACATTCGATGGTTCAAAAGCCGACGTAGAGGATTCCGGCGATGACGCTATCCCTACCTCGAAAGTGGATGGCAACGGTCTGGACCTCGGAGCAGGAATATATTACAACAAGGGCGCTTGGTATGCCGGAGCATCAGTACAGCATCTCAATTCTCCCCTCATAGCACTCGGAGAACGTAACGAGTTGAAGATAGACCCCACCGTCTATCTCACAGGTGGCTACACCTTCCAGTTGCGTAATCCATTCCTCTCCATTGCCACTTCTACGCTTCTGCGCACCGACTTCACTGCATATCGAGCCGACCTCACCGCCCGCCTTATATATAATTATGAGGACAGACTGCTGAGCGCAGGAGTAGGATATAGTCCAGACAACTCCGCCACCGTCTATCTCTCGGGCAAGTTTCATGGCATAGTGCTCAGTTACAGTTACGAGATTTACACCAACGGCATCTCCATGGGCAATGGCTCTCATGAGATCTCCATCGCCTACCAGACCGACATCAACTTCTTCCCTAAGGGCAAGAACCGACATCAGTCAGTGAGGTATTTGTAGAAATGTTGTTTTGTTGTTTTGTTGTTTAGTTGATAGTCAAACAACCAAACCACCAATCAACAGATCAGGCTGGAAGCCTGCACCGAGCGTAGCGAGAGTAACCCGGGACGAAGTCTCGGGGATATAAAAAATAAATTAAAAGCTGTCTGGAAGACAGTACCAAATATAAAAATGAATAACAAGAAGCCAAATGTAGCCCATTGTGGTACTGTCTTCCAGACAGTGTTCCAGTATAACGTCGTACCCCCGAGACTGTGTCCCGGGTTACTCTCGCTACGCTCGGTATAGGCTTCCAGCCTGTTTTGTTGTTTCGTTGATAGTCATATAACCAGACCACCAAACAACGAAGCAAACAACCAGACTTACAAACAACAAAATTACCAAACAACCAAACAACTAAACAACAAGTCAATGAACATAAAAACCGCAATAACATTTCTGACAACAGTCGCCATGATGATGGCGGGACTTACCAGTTGTCTCGGTGGCAAGATGATGAACAGCACAGCCACAGGAGGCGAGGTGACAGGCATCAGCAATGGCAGAGGCTTTACAGAGCCGACACCTTACGGCATGGTGAAGATAAACCGTGGCTCACTCCGTATGGGTATCGAGAAGCAGGACTCCCTATGGGGAATGCAGACACCGGTGAAGGACATCAGTGTCGATGGCTTCTGGATGGACCAAACCGAGGTGAGCAATGCTAAATATCGCCAGTTTGTGATATGGGTGCGTGACAGCATTCTCCGCACACGTCTCGCTGACCCTGCCTACGGGGGCGATGAATCGTATATGATTACCGAGGACAAAAATGGTGATCCTATCGATCCACGCATCAACTGGAAGAAACCTCTGCCACGCAAGCCTAATGAGGACCAGCTACGTGCCATCGAAAGCCTCTATGAGGTCAATCCTGTGACTGGCGAGAAACTGCTTGATGCTTCGCAGATGAACTATCGCTATGAAATCTACGACTACGCCACGGCAGCCCTTCGTCGCAACCGTCTCCGTCCGGAAGAACGCAACCTCAACACTGACTATACCGTAGATCCAAATGAGGTGGTGATGATAAGCAAGGACACCGCATACGTGGATGACGAGGGAAAGATAGTGCGCGAGACCATCAACCGTCCGCTCTCAGGACCATGGGACTTCCTCAATACCTACATCGTCAATATCTATCCTGACACCACCTGTTGGGTCAATGACTTCACCAATTCAGATAATGAGGTGTATATGCGCAACTATTTCTCCAACCCTACCTACAGCGATTACCCTGTGGTGGGCGTTACTTGGGAGCAGGCAAATGCTTTCTGCGCATGGCGTACCGAATTCCTGCTCAAGGGTCTTGGCGGAGAAGCACGCTACATACAGCGTTATCGTCTGCCTACAGAGGCAGAATGGGAGTATGCAGCACGAGGTAAGGACGGCACGGAGTTTCCTTGGAATAATCCAGACGTAAAGAATGGCGACGGATGCTTCTATGCCAACTTCAAGCCAGACCGTGGCAACTACACCAAAGACGGCAACCTCATCACTTCAAAGACTGGTATCTATTCCCCTAACAGCAACGGTCTCTATGATATGGCAGGCAATGTGGCGGAATGGACTTCCACCATCTATACCGAAGCCGGCGTGGATGCTATGAACGACCTCAACCCACAGTTGGAATACAAGGCAGCCAAAGAAGACCCTTACCGACTGAAGAAGAAGAGCGTCCGTGGCGGTTCGTGGAAAGATCCAGAGAGCTTCATCCGCTCTGCTTGGCGCACGTGGGAGTATCAGAACCAGCCTCGCTCTTACATCGGCTTCCGTTGCGTCAGGTCTTTTGCCAGTCCGAGCAGCAAGAGGAAGTAAGAGACCTCTACAGCCCCCCTCTTATCCCCCCTGGGGGATGATTGGTTAGGCTCTGGCGCATTGCGTTTGCTGATGATATAAATTATCAATAGAGAAAAATAATGGATAAATAGAAAATATATTTGTTTATTTTTATTTATTGATGTTTCCCCTTCAGCATAAAGGCTCAATCCGGCAGGAAATTTTTCACTTTTCACTTTTCACTAAAGAAAGAAAAGAATAAGTCCCAACGGCGTCAGCCATTCTTCATTCTTCATTCTTCATTCTTCATTTAAAAAAGATGTCTAAATACAGCAAATTCAATATAGTCTATCTTCTTCAGAAGTGGATGGACAGTGTGGCAGGACAGACGTTTATGAATTACGCTTATTCATGGGGCGCTGCAGTTGTCATACTCGGTACACTATTCAAACTGACCCACCTTCCAGGAGCCAACATCATGCTGTTTATCGGTATGGGCACCGAGGTGTTCGTGTTCTTCATTTCAGCTTTCGACCGTCCCTTCGATAAGACACAGGATGGCAGAGAACTTGCCACTGACAGCCAACTGGCAGCTGAAGCCCTTGCCGAAGAGCAGGGTGGGGCAGCAGAGGGCACCATCATTATTGGTGCCAGCGTAATGCCTAATGTGGCAGGTGGTCAGCCTATTCCTGCCGTGGCATCAGTATCTGCTCCTGCATCTGCATCTGCTCCAGTATATGCATCCGCTCCTGCATCCGCTCCTATGTCAGCAACGTCAAC
>CALZJQ010000175.1 GCA_945787895.1 uncultured Prevotella sp.
AGCGGCACCCCGGGTATCGTTCAATTGACAAGACAAACAACTAAACCACTAAACAACTAAACAACTAAACCACTAAACCACGTATTTAACTGTTGCAACACTTGCGAAAATGTAACCAAAACTTCATGCCATGTAACATAAGTGTGTCTTTTACCCCTCCTGAATACAATTGCGAATGATTATGTAACGAAAAGATAGGGGAATAATTGAAAATTATTAGTATCTTTGCATCCGATTTTCTGACAAGAGCAAGAGCAAGTTAAGCCAAATCAAAGAAAAAATATCACGGAAGTGCGGAGGACAATGACGGACTAAGTATAACTCCCGTACGAAGCACCTAATCACAATCACTCAGCGGTAAAAAAAACACCGCAGACGACGAAATAATGGAAAATTAATAATAACAAAAATAAATCAAACAATGAAAAAAATCTTACATTTATTCAGTGACCCCAGCCATAGTGCGCTATGGTCACGCTATCTCAGGATGCTCACCCTGATTGCCCTGCTCGCCTTCGGCTCTCACGGGGTTTGGGGAGAGACAAAGTCTGTTTCCCTGGAAAACATGACAAATCCAAAAAAAGGAGGAAGTTGTGATTGGAGTGCAGATAACCGTACTCTGTCATGGAAAGCAGCAAGTGACAATTATGTTGAAATCCCTAATCTGACAGGTGATTTCACATCATACTACGATGGCAATATCATATTCAGTTATAGCGAATTGTCAGCAGGTGCAAAGTTTCGTGTAATAATCACCAAGATAGTAAACAATCAAGAAACTAATTATCAATATTATCTTCCAATTACAGATGCAACATCAAAAGATGTGGTACTACCAATAAAGGAATTTACTTCTCAAAAAGATAGTAAAATAAAAATCACAGCTGCTGACTTAACGAATGTTTCACGTATAGCAGTAGCTGGATATGAAACGACTACTGGAAGCGTCTCTTTTGGCAAGACATTTACTATAACAACGGAGAGTCCATATAAATCTATTATCACAGAAGCAAATGTAGATGGCAGAAACTATCAGATATATGTTCCTGCTGGTATTACGGAAACTTCAGGTCTTAAACTTCTATTTGCTCTTCATGGTAGAGGTGATGATTACAAATTTCTCAAAGATGCAGAAAATCTTAATACAGGAATCCCCCATTTCAGAGACCAGGCAGATAAAGATAAGAACGTAGTTATTGTTTCGCCTGAAGGTACAGGTAAGCTTTGGAACGCATATACAGACAAGAGTAACCCAGAGGAAATCGCCAAATACAATACTGACTTTGAATTCCTCAAGAGTATCATCCTTGCGCTGACAAAGAAGGGAACAGACAACCCAACTTATAATGGAATCGGGCAGGTGACAATTGATAGAACAAAAGTATTCACTGTAGGCTTCTCAAATGGAGGCATGATGTCCTATGCTCTTGTCACCAATCATCCCGATGTCTTTGCTGCCGGAGGATCTGTATCAGGTCTTCCCGTGAACCAGTATGCCCTACATAAATCAAATGGACACCCTGTGCCTTTTATTCATTTCCAAGGCAAGGGAGACAACTTTGTAAGATATGAGCAATCTGCTCAGCATATCAAGAACTGGGTGGCATACAACGGATGTGGCTCTCTGGATAAGTCAGAAGGAACGTATGATGTAAATAATACAAGCGATTATCACGTAGAATATAATAAGGGTAAGGTGCCGTTTCACTTCTATGGAGTTAATGGTGCTGGTCATATTGCTAACATGACCTATGATGGTACGTCATCAAGCCAACTGATATGGGATTTCATCAAAGATAGGACGCTTGGAGGAAATGCTGTAGATATGACGGTTGTATGGTGTCCTGAACTGTCCGAGCTTAATAAATATTCCTCAAGAGCGTGGGGAGGTCTTGCGGACAACTATGTCGTAACAAGCGACGAAAATGCTGCCGGTAACCAAGGTGTCAACGACCGTATATGTTTTGAGAAAGGCAAACATCAGTTGAGGTTTACTGCCAACGGAACTGTAAAGATAAAGATTTATAAGATAGGTGCTGCAAGTGCACTGTTCTATAAGCAGAATAAGGTGGTAAACTCAGAGACCGTATTTGAATTTGACGTCGCTGAGGCTGGTGACTACATTGTAGAGATAAACCGCTCATCCACTGTGACCTTCTCTGCATTCGGAATCTACAAGCTCGACCTGCCAATAGAGAGTACCATACTTGATAGCTCTAACACCCCTACATTTAGTAACGGTGTGGCTCAATATTCTGGAGTTGGCAATGGAACGTCAGCTACAAAGTATCTAAACGTGGATATGAGCAATTATGATAAAATAAAGCTCAAATGCAGTGAGGTATCAGGTGTTTTTTATCTTCATTACCCGACAAATGAGACATCTCTGCAATCTATGAAAGAGCATGTTATTTCACTCACTACGTCAGGAGAATTTACCATTGCTTCTCATGGCGGCACTACAATCAATGTAGATTATTTTCGCTTGAATTACAAGAATACCTATGACAGCGGACAAGATGTAGTCAGCACTGATGCTACATCCATGTACGATTTTACCCAGATTAATTATGAAAGTAAAGGTAGTAACTTAACTATTACAGATAAAAAAGACGATTACAATAACAGTTATTACACCTTTACAAAGAATGCTCAGCGTGACAATCTGGTGGATTTAAATAATGGCCGCGATGGTGCAGTAGGTACAGGTATTCGCTTCCACTATAAGGGAGGCAGGATACGTGTTATAGTGAACATACTCAATGACAATCAAAATTATACTCAGTATATTGAAAAGAACAGTTCTGAATTTTGGGCAACACGTCACCTTTCATGGAAGGATGACTTTGGTTTTACTGACGAACAGATAGCCAATATCAACAGAATAAGGATTGGTGGTGACGACACTAACTCAGAGACAGAAACATTCGATATTATGTATATTTGGTTTGATGATGTAGATGATTATAACAGAACATTCGTGTGCTATGGTTATGAGGAAGGAAGGGAAATTGAGAAAGATTTAAAATATCAATATAAATTAGGTACTGCGACAGCTACTTTCTCTCCCTTTGGTTGGAATAACTTCCAAGGTGGTACTATGTATCTGAAGATTCCTGCGTCAGGTACCGTTACCATCTCCAACGATGAACCATATACAAAGTACACCGACATTAAACTATTCTTTGACAAGAGTTGCGATTATAATCTTACGTGTGGTTCTGACAATAAAAAAGGTTATGGAGGGGTTCTTCAATTCAATACTAATAGTAAGGATATAACTATAACCAATAATGGTACTAACGATGTTTATCTTAGCAAGATAGAGTTCAACACCTCTTATGAAGTGTTAGACGATTATACCCTTAATGATCGTAAATATTGGCTGTACGTACCCTCTTCTGCTGCGAATAAGAAAGATGTCCCTGTAATATTCTCTCTGCATGGAAAACAAACAAATAGTGCAAATCCAACAGGAGGTACAGATGCTCCGAACTTCCACTCTATTGCAAATAGTAAGGGTGTTATCATAGTATTACCAGAGGGACGTAAAATTTATGATAATAATACATGTTATGGATGGCAGGCAGATGGAGAAGAGAATGACGACACCAAGTTTATTCAGGCTCTCGTGAAGGAAATTCAGACTAAATATGCAAGTCAGAGTTCATCCAATGGTTATATCTCTGTTGACCCCAAGCGTTTCTACCTCTGTGGCTTCTCCGAGGGAGGCATGATGACGTATGCTTGCGCTAAGGTGCTTAACGGCACGTTCGCTGCT
>CALZJQ010000176.1 GCA_945787895.1 uncultured Prevotella sp.
AGTTTTCGTTTACTTGAAAAGCTCATCAAGTAAGGTGTAGAAGGCAGGGTCTTCGCCTACTATTGTCTTGACAATCTTGCCCTCTGCATCGATAATCATCTTGGTGGGGAAGCCTGAAACGGCGTACTGGTCAAGCAGGGTGCGGTTGTTGCGCGGGCAATAAACGTGCTTCCATGGCAGTTGATGCTTCTCTACGGCAGCTTTCCATTTCTCCTCAGTATCGTTGCAGTCAATGCCGAGAATTTCAAGTTTGGAAGAGTATTTCTCATAGTACTTCTTCATCTCGGGGAAACCCTTGATGCACCATCCGCACCATGAACCCCAGAAATCAAGAACAACGTACTTGCCGCGGAGGCTTGATAGGGCGAGCGGCTTGCCGTTGATGTCGTTGAGGGTAAAGTCGGGAGCCATGTTGCCGGGAGCAAGTTTGCTCTTTGCTTCCTCAAGGGCTTTTTCCTTGGCTATTTCCGCTTCGATAATATCGGTGAATAGGGAGAAGCGACCTGACTTCAATGACTCGTCAATGTATTTGTATGCAGCAATACGTTCCTGTACTTCGTTGAGGAGCGTTATACTTACCTCACTCTTTGGATTGGTCTTGATATAGTTCATTTTTATTTCGTCCAGCTGCATTGCGAGAGATTGATAGGTAGGCATAATCTGCTTCATCAGGCTATCGCGGTTTGCGCCTGCCGCCAGTTTTGCGGAATAGTCGGACGTAATCTCGACTATCTGCTTTTGCAGTGGCTCAGTCTTTGCATCGAGTGCCGCCAATTCCTGATAGAAGGCAGAACCGGAATAATGGTATGTCTGGGTGGTACCTGTGATGGTGCATTGCTCGCCCGGCACCAAATAGATGCTCAGGGCCTGCTTGCGCTGTCCGGAAGGGATAATCAGCTGGCAGTAACGCGCCTTGTCGCCCTCAATGTCGTAGGTGAAAACGCCATTGGTGCGTACTACCTTATCTTGTTTCTCATAGTTACGCATCTGTTTGTCAACAAGCGCAATGGTAAGAGTGTCACCCTTGATGTCGTCAAGGTTTACTGTGAGAGAATGCTGTGCCTCGCAGGAAAAACAGGCTGCAACGGCAATAAGGGAAAGAAATAGTTTCTTCATTTGTTTTTGTTGTTTTTTTTTAATATTTTGTTTTGCTTTTGTTTTACCCAACAACCGACGACCCACAACCGACGACCCACAACCGACGACCCACAACCATATTTTATATATATAACGTACAGGCACTGCAATAGTATGGAAAACGAAACTAAAAATTATAGTTATTTAACTTCACCGCAACAGCTCCATTTACAAAAGTTAATATATTATAAATGTAAGCGGCAAAAATTACCCATTTGCCTTCTCATTCGTTATATTAGTATAGTTGGGGATTGAGGTTGTGCGGAAATTACAATCAGCCTTTACAAACTTCCGTTTGAGATTTGTTGTTTTGTTGATAGTTTTTCTCATTTGCGAAGACAAACAACTAAACAACAAAATCACAAAACAACCAAACAACAAGATAACCAAACAACAAGATAACCAAACAACAATGAAAAGATTTCTCCTTGGCACGATTGCCTTATTTCTCGCCGTGGCTCTGAATGCGCAAATCTCATTCAAGCCAAGTATGACACAGACGGCACCCGACGAGATTACCATTTCGTTCGCTGGTACCATCGGAAGCGGTTGGCACGTTTATTCTCCCACAGAGAAGAATGGCCCGATACCTGCTACATTCAACATCGACAAGATAGAAGGATGTAAACTCGTAGGCGGACTGACTGCCAACAAGGCTGCCACCACAAAGTACGAGGATATGTTCGGGGCTAACGTCAGTTATTATGAAAACTCTGTCACCTTCACGCAGAAAGTAAAACTGACAGGAAAGACCTATCTCATCGAAGGCTATCTGGAATATGGAGCCTGCAATGATGAGAGTTGCCTGCCTCCAACGTCGGTTGACGTGAAATACTCTGGCAAGGGAGTAGAGGCACCTGCAAAGGAAGATGCCAAGGAAGAAGCGAAGAAAGACAGTAAGGAGGAGAATGCTGACGGGAAAGCACTGGAAGAGGAGGCTGCCGCGCCTGCCGATACCGTAGCTGCTGATACTGCGTCAGTGCAGGAGGTCGCTCCGATGTCGGGTAACGACCTGTGGACTCCAGTCATTGACGAACTGAAATCTTTCGGGGAGAGCAACGCAGCCGAAGGACGCAGCCTGCTTACAATATTCCTCCTCGGTCTTCTTGGAGGATTTATCGCCCTGTTCACGCCCTGTGTGTGGCCCATCATCCCGATGACGGTCAGTTTCTTCCTGAAGCGCAACAAGGACGACAAGTCAAAGGGTGTACGTGAAGCCATGACTTACGGAGCAAGTATCGTAGTAATCTATGTAGTACTGGGACTGGCAGTGACGTTGCTTTTCGGTGCCAATGCCCTCAATTCGCTCTCGACAAATGCCGTCTTCAATATCTTCTTCTGCCTGATGCTGCTTGTCTTTGCGGCTTCATTCCTCGGAGGATTTGAGATTACCCTGCCGTCATCATGGAGCAATGCCGTGGATTCCAAGGCTGGAAAGACAAGCGGCCTGCTGTCTATCTTCCTCATGGCGTTCACTTTGGCGTTGGTCAGCTTCTCCTGCACAGGTCCGATTATCGGATTCCTGCTCGTAGAGATGGCTACTTCCGGCTCCGTAGTAGGTCCTACGGTAGGAATGTTCGGCTTTGCCTTGGCATTGGCTCTGCCGTTCACTCTGTTTGCACTCTTCCCCGCATGGCTGAAGTCTGCACCGAAGTCAGGCAACTGGATGAATGCCATCAAGGTGACACTCGGTTTCCTCGAGTTGGCTTTTGCACTGAAATTCCTCAGTGTTGCCGACCTCGCTTACGGATGGCGCATACTCGACCGTGAGGTGTTCCTGTGTCTCTGGATTGTTATCTTTGCCATGCTCGGAGCTTATCATGCAGGATGGATTCGTTTCCCGCACGATGAAGAGGAGTGGGATGAGATGGGAGAGAAGGTGCTGCACCACAAGACAAGCGTTCCGCAGTTCTTCATAGCTCTCGTCAGTTTCGCCTTTGCCATTTATATGATTCCAGGTCTCTGGGGCGCACCATGCAAGGCAGTGTCGGCTTTCGCTCCTCCTATGACCACTCAGGATTTCAACCTTGCCAAGAGTGAGAGCATTGAGTCAGAATACAAGGATTTCGACAAGGGTATGCAAGCCGCCATTGCTGCGGGAAAACCCGTAATGATTGACTTTACCGGATTCGGATGCGTCAACTGCCGAAAGATGGAAGCGGCAGTATGGACCAACGACCGCGTGAAGGAATTGATTAATGAAGACTACGTTCTGATACAACTCTTCGTCGATGACAAGACTCCTCTTCCAGAACCTATCGAGGTGACGCAGAACGGTCAGACACGCAAACTGCGCACAGTAGGAGACAAGTGGAGCTATCTGCAGAGCACAAAGTTCGGAGCGCAGGCACAGCCCTTCTACGTCCTGCTTGACCATAAGGGACATCCACTGAACCATAGTGCGTCATACGATGAGGACATAAACAAGTATATCGACTTCCTTGAGACTGGATTGAAGAATTTTAAGAAGTAATTTGTTGTAGGTGGGTTCTATTAATTCCCACCGCCAAAAATGTTAATTATGTAGGTTTGACG
>CALZJQ010000177.1 GCA_945787895.1 uncultured Prevotella sp.
AACGGACGAACGCTTACAAAATTATGATATAAACTAATTTTCAACATCTACTTAAATGGTTTTGCTTTAGCCATTTTCTTAATAACTTAAAGTATAATATTTTTACCTGTTACTATACCTTTTGTAGGCATATTCTGGATTTTAGTGTAAAGTAACCAAAAAATATTCAATTAATATAAATTAGATCATTCTTTATATTTATTGAACAAAAATTATCAAATGTGAATTAAAATTAATTTGAGTCCCGTAAGTTCAATATATAACTGCAATCTCTGGTAATAGATTATTTAATCTCATCTACCAGAAATTGCAGTTCTATGTTAAACTTTCGCAAATTCTCAACTACAAGAGAGCGCTTCTATGAAAAAAATAGTAAATTTGTACTTGATAGTTGAATCCGCAATAGAGAAACATTTCAACAAAACAGCCAAACAACTAAACAATGCCCCTACACAAGAAAACATTCAGCGAACTGACCCCCGACGAACTCTACGACCTCCTGCGGGTAAGGAGTCAGGTCTTCGTAGTGGAACAGGACTGTGTCTATCAGGACCTCGACATGGATGACAAGAAAGCCATTCATGTATGGCTGACGGAAGATGACAAGATATTGGCCTTGGCAAGGATATGCCCTGCAGGCACTCACATGGACAATATTTCCATAGGTAGGGTGATTTCCACCGAACGGGGAAAAGGATATGGGAAGCAGATAATGGTTTACGCAATAGAAACGGCGGCGGAAGACCTGCACGCCGACATCATCGACATAGAAGCACAGGAATACGCTAAAGGATTCTATGAGAAAGTGGCATTCAGCCAGAGTTCCGGGAGATTTATACTTGACGGAATACCGCACGTCAGGATGACATGGAGGCACCCCGACGTCATGATGACGGAACGGATACTGCTGCGCAGGTGGCACGAATACGATGCTCCGTCGCTGTTCAGGTATGCCTCCGACCCAGACGTGGGTCCGAGAGCCGGATGGCAGGCGCACCAGTCTATAGAAGAAAGCCGTGAAATCATACGTTCCGTGTTCGCCAACGACACCACCTGGGCTGTCATATTGCGTGAGACCAACGAGCCTGTAGGGTGCATGGGTTACTTCACTCATGCCACAAGCAATATCCCTATCGGGGAAAACGACTGCGAGGTGGGATATTGGATAGGCAAGCCCCACTGGAACAAAGGCATCTGCACCGAAGCCCTCAGACTGATGATTGACTACTGCAACAATGTGAAACACTTTGACAATATCTGGTCTGACTATTTCACGGGCAATCCTGCGTCCGGACGGGTCATGGAGAAATGCGGATTTCATGATACAGGAAGACTGAACAGATGCAGCCACCTGCTCGGCGGCGACAAGGAGATGGTAAGGGTGATGCGCTGGACGGCATCAGACAAGGACAAGTAGGCTGACGGATTTACTATTACAGCAAACGGGAGAAGCGGGTTTCAATGAGACCTGCTTCTCTTGCTCCGTGTCACATCCTCTTCTTAGGAGGTGACTGGAAATTGGGATTGTATGACTTTCTCTTCCCTTTTGGCTTATCCTCTTTTTTCCTGCCCTGACGTGATGAAGGAGGGGAGGGAACGTCGCCGAGAAGAGGACTGACAAGGTCGGGCCTGCCTATCTTGCGCAGCGTGGCTTCTATCTGCCTTCGCTCTTCTGGCTTGTACCAGAAGAAGAACTGGCGCTGAGCCAATTTCTCTTTCTGCGTCCTGGCAGAAAAGACCGGGGAAAGCGTGTAAGGGTCAAAGCCGGAATACCATGTCTCCGTGCTTACGGTCATCGGGGTGGGGGTGAAATCCTGCACCTGCTCAAGCTGGAAATCAAGACGCTTGGTCCTTACCGCAAGGTCAGCCATGTCCACTTCACGGCAACCGGGATGGGAGGATATGAAATATGGTATTATCTGCTGACGCAACCCCTGTTCACGATTTATCCTGTCAAAGATACGCTTGAACTCCTCGAAGAGCGAGAAAGACGGTTTGCGCATCAGTCGGAGCACGGCATCGGAGGTGTGCTCGGGTGCGACTTTCAGTCGGCCGCTGACATGATTGCAGATAAGCTCACGGGTATATTCGCAGGCAGCCTCATTGGCCTTCTCGTCCTTGCTGCGGTGAAGCAGGAGGTCATAGCGCACACCAGAACCTATGAAACTCTTCTTTACCCCTGGAAGCGCATCCACGGAACGGTAAATGTCGAGGAGGCGGGAATGGTCTGTATCAAGGTTGGGACAGACGGCAGGATGGATGCACGACGGACGGCAGCATTTCCCGCACGCCTTGAGGTTCCTGCCTCTCATGCCGTACATGTTGGCAGAAGGACCGCCGAGGTCGGAGATGTAGCCTTTGAAGTCGGGCAATGAGACGATTTCCCTCACCTCATTCATGATGCTCTCCTTCGACCTGCTCGCAATGAACTTTCCCTGATGGGCTGAGATGGTGCAGAAGGCGCAGCC
Organism: uncultured Prevotella sp.; assembly: GCA_945787895.1. Lineage (GTDB taxonomy): Bacteria > Bacteroidota > Bacteroidia > Bacteroidales > Bacteroidaceae > Prevotella. The sequence goes on from CALZJQ010000177.1 coordinate 2,469, forward strand.
TCCGAAACAGCCGCGGTGAAGGTTGACCGAGAACTTTATCATCTCATAGGCAGGAATCCGCTTGCCCTTGTACTTGGGATGAGGCACCCTCATGTAAGGCAAATCGAAAGAGGCATCCACCTCTTCCGTCGTCATCGGAGGAAAGGGAGGATTGACGACGACATATTTCCCATCCACCTCCTGCAGGAGGCGGCGGGCGTGCATCCTGTTGCTCTCCTCTTCTATGTGACGGAAATTCTCTGCCTGCGCCCTCTTGTCACGGAGACATTCCTCATGACTGTGCAGTACAATGTCGTCTTCGCCCACGCCTCCCGGTATTTCTTCCTTGGAAGAGAGGAAAACGGTCTGGGGAATATCCTTGATGTCACGGATTGACCAGCCGTCACTGAGTCTCCGTGCGAGTTCAAGTACTGTCTTCTCTCCCATGCCGTAGGTTATCATGTCCCCGTCGGAATCACAGAGGATGCACTTCCTGAGACGGTCTTCCCAGTAGTCATAATGGGTAAGGCGGCGCAGGCTTGCCTCTATTCCCCCGAGAATTACCGGCACGTCGGGGAACAACTGGCGGAGAATACGTGAATAGACAATCGTAGGGTACTCCGGACGGCAGTCGTGACGGCCGTCGGGCGAATAGGCATCCTCTGAGCGCAGGCGTTTGTTGGCGGTGTATTTGTTGACCATGGAGTCCATGCACCCCGGCGCAATGCCGAAGAACAGGCGTGGACGCCCCAACTTCCTGAAGTCGCGGTAATCGCCATGCCAGTCAGGTTGCGGCACGACAGCCACCCTATAGCCTGCCTTCTCCAAAGTCCTGCCAATCACTGCGGCACCAAACGAGGGATGATCTACGTAGGCATCGCCTGAGAAGAGTATGATGTCAAGTTCGGTCCACCCCCTGAGTTCACACTCCTTCTTGGTCGTCGGCAGGAAATCTGTAAGTTGCATACAATAGAATCAGATTGTGAAGGCCGAACGCCTTCATGTCCTTATGATATATTACGTCGAAACAAAGGTCGAGAAGGTCCTTGTCCGCAGTGCCTACAGAGTCGAGTAAAGCCCGTATGTTGAGTTTCAGTTTGTCAAGGACAGTCTCATCTACGATACCATTGCTGTCAATGATAGTATTGAGAAGCGAATACTTTTTCAGTGTGGCAAGATGCTCCTCCGTTATTTCTATGGAGCGTGTG
>CALZJQ010000178.1 GCA_945787895.1 uncultured Prevotella sp.
GTTTAGTTGTCTTGTTGTTTGGTAGTCTTGTTGTTTAGTTGTCTTGTTGTTTGGTTGTCTTGTTGTTTGGTTGTCTTGTTGTTTCCGCACAGCCAAGGGAGCAGTGAGCAAATATCATGTCTGCCATTGACAATTCGGATGCAAAATCATGCGATTCAGCATTTTGTTTGTCATCTTCCAGCTTGCAGATGCAAAAGACTATTTACTTTTGCAGGGACAATGATAATTATTTTATTCGGGAAAAGCAATGGAAGAACAAACAAAAAACATTATTTTTCATCATCAGACACCGGCACAACTGAGGTTCTCTGATGTCGATCGTTTCGGACATGTAAACAATTCTGTGTATTTCTCCCTCTTTGACATGAGTAAGGAGAAATATTTCATGGACGTAGTGGATGGCGATATGTTCCACAAGGTAAACATCGTTGTCGCAAACATCAATGCCAGCTTTCTCGCACCGATATACTTCCCCGACGAGATAGTGATACAAATGGCTGTCACACACCTTGGAAACAAGAGTTTCACGCTCAAGCAGAGAGCTGTCAACAATCGTACGCACGAGGTAAAATGCGAATGCTCCACGGTAATGGTATGCGTCAATCCTGACACGAAAGAGAGCATGCCCCTACCCGATTACTTCAAGCAGAGGGTGAGGGCGTTTGAGGGCGATAATCTTCTCTGAACGCCATCTCCACCTGCTGTCAGCAACGAGCGGTCATGCTCCCGTGATATTCTATTAGGTAAAGGTGGGTTCTATTAATTCCCACCTAAAAGGATTGTATCTCTCACTCTGTAATGCCGCAAAGACGCTGACCTGTAACGGTAAACTCGTCTTTGAGCTTGTCGTAAGGTATGACAAAAGAGGGACTGCCAGCGGCGTAAGGCGCTATCTCGTATTGGTTGTAGATAAACCTCACTCCCTGATCTATAAAGAGTGGCGGACACTGAGGCAGAGGCGCAGAATAAAGATACTCCTCTTCGAAGAGCATGGGTCTCAGATCGTCATCGGAAGCGACGTTGAAGTATTCTCTCAGTCCCTGACGTATCAGTTTCTGCATATTCTCTCCTTTGTTGTTTCTTAATATCTCCCAACCTATGCGCCGGCAGTCGTCCTTGCGGAAAGTCACGCCATAGTTGAGGCATAGCCCGTGAGCCCCACCCTGATATGTCTCAGAGGTAAAGCCTATGGTGAGGAAGCGCGGTGTCTCGGCTATCTTTTCTATTCTCGTGTTCCAGAAGAGTGAGGGATTAGTGCTTGACGCCTCCCTATACAATTCGAAGTCAGGGCGCCACTCATTGATTATCCTTGTGTGGTAGTAAGCCATGAGGGAACGAGGCGAGTCGTAAGTTCCCTGATAAGTGCCTCCAAGCATCTCACTGGCATACTCCGTCATCGCCTTGGCAAGAGCAGAGGTAGTGTCGGCTGGATAATCCATGGATATGGCAAAGTGTCCCATATCAATGTCTGCGACTATGCTGTCGCTTTTCATTGTAAATGCCGTTTCTGTTGTCGTCTTCTGACCGCAGGAAAGAATCATCGCAAGTCCGCAGCAAGCATAAGCCGCAGAATGGAGAAAAGAGAAAGTCTTGTGTTTCATCATTCTTCGTCGTTTTAAGTAGGTTATAATAATTAATGTTATGCCAGCTCATCCCAAAAGGATTTCGGCAGAGTGAGGTTCTCCACGTCTCTTGCTGCAGCAAACTGAAGGCGCGATGTCCTCCAGTTCGAAGCCTGCTATCCAGCAACCTGTCAGAGTCATGAGGAAATGCAGATTCTTGCGTTGCGAAGCAAAGACCCCCTACCCTTACCAGAGTTTGTTGAGTTTGTAGGCGAATGTGAGGAGGACATATCGGTTTTGGCTTTCGTTTGTTGCCACCTTGTTGCCTGTGGACGAGGTTGTGAAGGTGATATTCCTTTGCTTTGCAAACACGTCGAAAGCATTGAGAGTGAGAGAGCCTTGTCCTCTAAGGATGCGATAGCGTAAACTGAAGTTAAGACAGGCATCTGAACCATTTGCCATGGAGAGCGTACTACCATGCCTCCAGGTGTTATAATAACCGGCACAGATGTCGATATTACCTCCGAAATAGCGTTTTATACTAAGGTTGAGGGTATAGGATGATGTAGAAGGCGACAATAGCTCATTGTTATATTCGCTTTCGTTTTTCATCCATGTGCCGTTAGCCGAAGTATTGATATCCCAATGCTCATCTCCGTATTTCAATCCGACATTGGCGTCGATAGTCTTGTTTCTTGTTTCTGTCACTATGTCTTCACTGCCGTATGATATGGTACGGGGCTGATTTCTATATCCATATCCAGCATCAGCGTTGATAGTAAACAGTCCGTATGAAAAACTGTCGGAGATGCGTCCGTTCCATCCCCATCCTCCTTTCACGTTGACCAGCATTCTCTCTTGCGCACCGGTCTCCTTGTCGTAGGTGGTCCTTTCACCTATTTCCCTTACGTTCTTGCTGTAATTGAGATTAAGAAGTAAGAGTTTTTTCGATATGGAGAGGGAAGCCGTGTGCTGTTGTTTGTTGTGAAGGTCGGGGTTGCCCTTGAAGACTAACAAGGGATTGGAGTTGTCTGTGATAGGGAGCAACTGGTAGAGTGAGGGGGAACTGGTAGCAGCTTTGTAGGAGGCATTGAAGCTAAATCCATGCATCTGTCTTGAAACAGACGCATTGACAGTCCAGTTGAGGAAATCGTAAGACTTGTCGAAGTTTTCGCTTTCCTTGAATGCTGTATTGGCATTGATATGCTCCGGTCTCAGTTCTGCAGCCAAAGTACATCTCCAATTGGAAAATCTTTCCCCGCCCAATGACAATGTACTCTTGATTGTCTGCAACAGACTTCTTGCCTTGGAGTTGCGGTACATACTGAAATCCTCGGTCCCGCCGAACGCTTCCGGCGCAAAATCTCCCATGGATAAGGGTGTGTCATCGAGTTGAAAGACAGTGCGCTCGTTGTCTGTTTCGCTGTAAGTGAACAGATATGAGGAGTTGACGGAACCCCATCTTGACCTATAGGTATGATTTGCCGTGGCATTGACAGTCATGCTTCTTGAAGGATTGTTGAGCAACTGACTCTTGATGCTGCCTCCGGTGATGTCATTGTTATTGTAAAAGGTGAGGTGATTGGATGATATGGAGGAACTTTCACTCTCATCTACCGTGAAGGTTGCATTGAGGGAGTAACGGGAGCCAAAGATTGATTTCGATATGTTCATAATCGACATATTCATCGTAGCCGTCTTCTTATCAGTGATTGATGCGCTCTCAATGCTGTTTCTGTTCCTGATATTCGTCATATCAAGATTGGAGAAATCGGTAGATAACTCTCCGGTAAATGGGTTGTCGGTGAATGACATCGTGGTGGACTTCTGAGAATTGCCAGATGTAGAATGCGACACATTTGCCCGCAACGACGTAGCAATATTCGGAAAGTCCTTGAAGATACTCAGATTTGCAGAGTTTGCATTACTCTTGTTCGTATTTCGTGTTTCCCGCAGATTGAATACGCTGTTG
>CALZJQ010000179.1 GCA_945787895.1 uncultured Prevotella sp.
TTCTTATATCTTTATACTCAAAACTTCATTTATGTCAGTGAGATAGTTAGGACTACGATGCTCGCTTTTCACATGCCAAGGTTGCTTTTCAGGTCCTTCCACAGCCAGATGGACGCTCTTTATGCCGTGCTGATGATTGATATTGTCGATGATTTTCATCAGATTATTGCGCTCCTTGCGCTTTGGCGTCGTGTCGAAGAGGTCGAGCTGGATGGGAGTTTCTGGATATATGTCGCCGACGATGACTCCAGCACGCTTATACATGACTCCTGGTATGTAGATACTTTCGAGACTTTGCAGGGCAGCGGAGGTGATGGCGATGGTGTCGGATGTCGCTGTAGAGAAAGATTTGGTGGCAGCATTGCCGTATTGCATCAGGTCCTCACGAAAGCGATTGCTGCCTATAAAGACCGTCACCTTCCTGCATACGCTGCCTTGTCCGCGAAGCTTGTTGGCGCAACTGCTGGCAAATGAAGCCACGGCAGATTTCAGAGACTGTAGGTCGCTGACCATTTCTCCGAAACTGCGACTGGTGCAGATATTCTGATTGCGCTTTATCTCAGTGGTGTCTATACATGGTATTCCGTTGAGTTCCAACCATGTCTGGTAACCAGGTTTGCTGAAATGGCTCCTTGCCCATGAGTCGCTCTTGTCGGCAAAGTCGAGTGGGGTGGTGATGCCATAGTAATTGAGGGTCTCGAATGTGCGACGCCCAATGCCCCAGACGTCAGCAAGATCGAATATTTCGAGGGCTTTGCGACGCTTTTCCTCTGTGTCGATAATGCAGACGCCGCCATAGCCTTTGTATTGCTTTGCAAACTTTGAGCCTATTTTCGCCAATGTCTTTGATGGGGCAATGCCGATGCTTACAGGTATGTCAGTCCATAGGAGTATTCTCTCCCTTATTTCTTTCATCATTCTGACGAGGTCAAAATGTTTCTCATAGCCATTGAGGTCGCAGAAGCTCTCGTCTATGGAGTAGTTTTCCACGTGGTGTATGGACTTGCGCAATATGCTGGTAACTCTCTTGCTCATAGCGGCATATAGCTGCATATTGGATGAGAATACCTGTACGCCATAGTGCTTTACTATGCCTTCCACCTTGAAGATAGGGTCGCCACGGTGAAGTCCTATCCTCTTTGCTTCGGGAGTGAGCGCCACGATGCAGCCGTCATTGCTGGATAGCACAACGACGGGCTTGCCTTCAAGTCCGGGATGAAACACTTTTTCCACGGAACAGAAGAATGAGTTGCAGTCTATTAGGGCGTACATAGGGGGCTTTAAATGAAGAATGAAGAGTGAAGAATGAAGAATCCGGATTACGTTCTTCGGCTTGAGTTTCCTCGTTGAGATTCCATGAGAAGTAAGACTAACTTCCATTCTTCATTCTTCATTCTTCATTCTACATTCTTCATTTGACAGGTTTATGTATTACATAAGTGACAGTTCCCCAGACCCGGAAAGCATCGCCTTCCGAGATTTCAATTTCAGGGAAATCAGGGTTGGCAGGTATAAGCCAGCCTCTTCCATCACGTATCTCGAAATGCTTTAGGGTGTATTCTCCATTGAGCTCGCATACTGCCACCTCCTTAGGAGACGGGTTGCGCTTGCTCTTGTCCACTATGACGATGTCGCCATCATGTATGTTGGCATCAATCATGGAGTGGCCCGATACACGTATGAGATAACACGCTTCTGGGTAAGGACATAGCATCTGCAGCAATTCTATATCCTGTGACCGTTCGTCATTATCGAGAGGAATAGGGAACCCCGCCACTATACCGATGTCGAAGAAGCGGAAGTTGGCTTCCTTCACTCGCGTGGCTGGATAGGCTTCTCCCAGTTTGGAGAAGTCAGGTTCAGTGGTATTCATTTCTTTTGCAATACACATCTTGATGTATTCCGACTTCTGCTCTTGCATATCGAGGTGCTTTACCATATTGCCAGAAGCGCGGAAAGTGTAGGTTCGGCTCTCTTCTGTCTTGCGTGGTCTTCCCGAGCCAAGGCGTGTGCCTCCGTGCTTACCTTTTGATTCTTTTCCCATATCTACTTGTTTTGGGTGCAAAGGTAATAAATGTTTTTGAAATATGTATTACATTTTTCAAGAAATGTTTGTTTGTGGGGTGTTGTTTTTTTTGTTGGTAACCAACGGTAAAAGCCGTTGGCACAGTGGCGACTTCTTTTTTTCTTTGCTGGGGCAAGCCTCATAGCAATATAAAAAACATTAAAATATGGACTCGTGAGATTGAAAAAGTATTAAAAAATGAGAAATAATGGGATGAATAGCCCCCACTTGTGTCAGAGACATCTATATTTTTTGTATCTTTGCAATGATGAATCGTTGGGTGAAACTTATATTATTGACACTTGTGATGGTGCTCAAGGGTACCGTCACTATGAATGCTGCCAATATAGATGTTGACAGCAATGGCTGTGTATGCGCTGTAGTGTCATGCCCAAATCAGAAAGAGCAGGCTGTAATCCATGATTCATCGCAAAACTATCGTGTATGCAGTTCGCGCCCAAGCCGCACTATTCCTGTCAACTATTTTGCAAAACAAGATAGCAGGCATGTACACAAGTTTCTTCTGTTTAACTTTAAAGACCCGATACAGAGCCATCATCGCCAGAGAAACCAAATCAGCGTTTCTCGTATGTTGCCTGAGCCTTCGTGTGAATACTATGTATTTGCATTGAGGCGACTATTGTGTTAGCGTATTATTGTTCTTTTTATTTGTAAGTAGGTGATTATAATAAATAATGAATAAATATTTATTGTAATCTATTCATTATCAGAATAATATATCTACTTATAACCCTCGTTTAGGTGACATCAGCAGATGCCGCATAGAGAGGGAGTTTTTACAAATCAAATAGATGGAAAACCGTGTGTTCCCTCCATCTGTAACAAAGGTAAATTCCTCATTCCTACTGTAAAAAAATGAGGAGCAATTAAAAAAACAATAATACGACAATGGCAAATTTCAATTCATTACACATAGCAGAGTCACTCTCAGCAGATAATCGCATCACAATCAAGAAAGGATTTCTCGGTTTCGGTTCAAAGGTAGTCTATAACCCTACATCCAGCAAGGTACAGTCATATATTAAGGAATACAGTCCTGCTGACGGAGAGAGAATAACAAAGATTCTCACCCGCCCGGTTGCTGAAATCAACACTGCCACGACAGAGCGTTTCACCGAGTCATCCATCGGACAGTATATGCTGGAGATGTGTCTCAGCGAGGATCACAAGTTTGTTGCCCTTCAGCTTCAGCGCTTCTCCGACTTCAGTTTCAAGCCAGTCTCAGAACTGAAGGTATATGAAGGCGATAACGCAACCGCAATAGCAGCTTTGTTTTAAAACCCAAATCGGTCATTGGAGCCTAAACAGATTTTGTTTTATTGTCGAGCAGATTGGCTGTATTTGTAACGCAGGCGTAGCGGGCTACGTCAAGTTACAAAGATAGGCAAGATGCCGACAAGAAAATAAAAGATGTTAGGAAACAACACAATAGCAAGA
>CALZJQ010000180.1 GCA_945787895.1 uncultured Prevotella sp.
ACTAACCATTCTTCTGGAAAAATGGGATATGCCCTGGCAAAGATGGCACGACTCAGGGGTGCTGAGGTGACACTCGTCTCTGGTCCCGTGAACATCATGCCCATTGCTGGTACGACTCTCATCCCTGTGACAAGCGCAAGTGATATGTATGATGCCGTGACGTCAAACAGCAAAGACAAAGACGTGATTATCATGTGCAGCGCTGTAGCTGACTACACACCTGCGTCCTATTGCGAACAAAAGATGAAGAAAAAAGACGGCGAACTATCCATTCTTCTCTCACGCACTCAGGATATTCTGAAATACCTCGGAGATAATAAAACAGAAGGTCAAAAGCTCGTAGGGTTCTCCATGGAGACGGAAAACATCATGGACAACTCTCGTAAGAAACTCCTAAGCAAGAATGCTGACATGATATGCGCCAACTCTATCTCTGACAAAAAGACAGGATTTGGCGTAGATACCAACAAGGTAAGTATCATAACGCATAGCAACATTAAGGAGCTACCCCTCTGTTCCAAGGAAGAAACGGCTGACCTTATTCTTGATGAAATGGCAAGACTGTAAGGAATCCTTAACAAAAACACCGCAATTATGACAATACTTATCGACATAGGAAACTCCACCGTAGTAGTAGCTCTCGCTGAAAACGAAAAGAACATACTGCACACTTGGCGGTTCAAGACCATGAAAGATGAGACTTCCACATATTTCCGAGGTGAAATACTGGCGGGAATAAACAAGTATCATATCACGATAAGCGACATAAAGAATGCTGTCATCTCGTCTGTCGTGCCCGAAGTAAACGATGACGTAGCGCAAGCTCTTCTGGATATTACCAGCATTCATCCGCATTTCTTCAGCATAGAAGATGCACAACGTATTATCAACATCGACATTGAGTCACCATCACAACTCGGTAACGACAGACTTGCGGATGCCATCGGAGCTGCAAAGGTATATGGCACACCTGCCATCATCTTCGATATGGGTACTGCAACAACAGTCGGCATAGTGGATGATAAATGCAGATTTGTAGGAGGAATGATTATCCCTGGGGTCAAAACGTCACTTAGGGCTCTCAGTGTAAAGGCATCACAACTACCTTGCATCACGATAGAGAAGCCCCTACACTTCATCGGACGCAACACCCTGGAATGTATGCAGAGCGGCATCGTCTATGGTACTGCCTCTATGATTGACGGCATTATCGACAGAATAGCATCACAATATGGCTCCAATATCCAACTTGTAGCTACAGGAGGAATGGCAAAGAAAATCATTCCCGCCTGCAACCATAAGATTATTGTGGATGATTTCCTGCAGTTCAAAGGGTTGCTTCATTGTTTTCGCAGGTTCCAAGAAGTAATGGAACAAAGCCACAGCTGACACATACAACCTTGTTGCTCACGCAAGAATAGAGAAGAATGCAAGCAACAGAATATCAACCCCCCAAATACATCCTGTCATGACAAAAGAAAACCTCAGAATAATTTTCATGGGCACACCAGAGTTTGCCGTTGGTACTCTCTCTGCATTGGTGGAAGGTGGTTACAACGTTGTGGCTGTAGTGACCCAACCTGACAAGCCTGTAGGAAGACATGGTAGCGTCCTGCAACCCTCTCAGGTAAAGCAATATGCCTTGAAGCATGACATTCCCGTCCTGCAACCAGAAAAGATGAAAGATGAAGACTTTCTCGCACATCTGCGTTCTTTCAACGCTGATCTGCAGGTGGTAGTGGCTTTCCGTATGCTACCCGAAGTAGTATGGGCTATGCCGCGCTTCGGTACATTCAATGTTCATGCCGCCTTACTCCCACAATACCGCGGGGCTGCACCGATAAACTGGGCTGTCATAAATGGAGAGACAAGAACTGGCGTCACTACTTTCTTCCTCGACCATGACATCGACACTGGTAGAATTATCAAGCAGAAGACATTCGACATACCCGAAGATGCCAATGTGGAGTATGTCTATGATGGATTAATGAGGCTTGGTGCCGAACTTGCCATTGAGACTATTGACGGAATAATCAGCGGGAACGGTGTTATTGCTTCGCTTCCTCAAGAAGAAATGATAGAAACAGGCGAGACTTTACATCATGCTCCGAAGATATTCAAGGAAACATGTGAGATAGATTGGACAAAGACTGTGAAGCAATGTCACGACTTTATACGCGGACTTTCGCCAGTTCCTGGAGCATGGACCAACATTATTCTCCCTGACGGACGGAAATCCGTGATAAAGATATACAAGGCGCAAGCGACTGACTGCCCGGTTACGGCAGAAGACAAGGATAAGGATGACGGCAGCACAGCCCGCCTTATCGTAAAGAAAAACCGTCTCTACATACCTGCCTCCGACTACCTTCTTGAAATCCTTGACATACAATTGGCTGGCAAGAAGCGAATGCCTGCACAGGCATTTGCAAATGGAATCAGGTAAGTTGTTTGGTTGTTTTGTTGTTTGTCTTGGCAATGGAGTCGAATGCTATCAACAAAACAACCAAACAACTAAACAATCAAACAACTATCCTCATGCACGCTCTCTGCCATGAGACGGTAAATCTGTCGTGTCCTTTCGTCAGGAATAAGGCTCAGTTGACTCTCCATTATCTTCGTATCATATCTTACCATCGGACCTGTCTGCGCATCACGTGGAGACATCTCACTAACCTTTCTTGCTGTTTCCTCAATGAGAGGAAGAAAGAGCCTAAAATCAACATCTGTCCCCTCAAGTGACTTTTCTGCCAAGCGATAACAATGATTTGTAAGATTACAAGCGAAGACAGCAGCAAGATGCAACCTTTTTCTCTTTTCCGACTCCACTATCTGTACTTTCTCAGAAAGGCGGTTAGCCAATCCTTCTATTATTAATAAGGTGTAATCATCCGCAGCCTCAATAAAACATGGGACACGAGAGAAATCCACTCTACGTGACTTAGAGAATGTCTGCATAGGATAGAGCACACCATAATGCCTTGTAATACCAGAAAACACATCCATAGGCACACTGCCTGCCGTATGGATAAAAATTCGCTGATGAGTAATGCCTGACTGTATTTCCTTGCTGACGATACTCTTTTCTGTGTTTTTCGCCACTTCTTCCAGTGCGTCATCCTTTATAGCAAAGAGATAAATGTCAGAGTCTGCACTTATTTCCTCAATGTCAGTTACTGCTCTGCATCCGACCTTTTGCGCCAACATTCCTGCATTATCAGCATTCCTGCTGAATATCTCAACTATCTCTTCTCCTATTGACCTAAGTTGGAGAGCAATATGGGTGGCTACGTTACCCGAACCAATAATCGTAAATTTCATAGTTCAAAAATAAAACAAGAATGTATGGGTAGTATATGGTTGTGGGTTGTAGGTTTTTGGTTGTGGGTTTAGTTACCATTGCCTCATGAGTGAGTCTCCATTGGAAAGACATTATCAACCAAAAACC
>CALZJQ010000181.1 GCA_945787895.1 uncultured Prevotella sp.
ATGCAGGCTATCAGATATTCCATGCTGCCATATCGCAAGCAGAATCAACTCTCCTGCATACCATTATATTTGGTTGTTGGTTGTAGGTTGTAGGTTTTTGGTTGTAGGTTGAGTTTCCTTTGCTTCTTGAGGAAGACTCCTTTGGAAAGACATCATTTCTGGTTTGAGGTTATTGGTTAGTAATGCTTGTCTAATGGAGGGTTCTCAAGAGCAAAAGCAAATCTAACCGACAACCTAAAACCAATAACCGACAACCATGTACTATAACCGCACGAACGTGAGCACTTCGCCTGCCGTGGTCTCCACATCGTATTCATATACCTTATAGAGGAGCGGAAGCTGCGGCACTATCTCCTTGCTTACTACCGGTGACTTTACGTTGGCTGTCTGATAGAAAGGGTTGGGATTTGAGCCGGAAGCGGGGCGGAGAGCCTTTCCGTCCGCAGACTTCAAAGGCACATAGGAACGCAGGCGGAGGTTTCCTCCAAGACGTGAGGTCAGACGGAACGTCTCCACCTGTCCCGCTTTCCACGTCATCTCGTCGATGACGAAGCCGCCACGTGCAAGGAGTCCCTTTACGTTGCCTTTCTGCCATGCGTCAGGGAGAGCAGGCAGGACGTGCAACGCACCGTCATGACTCTGCATGAGCATCTCGGCGATGCCTGCACATACTCCGAAATTGCCGTCAATCTGGAATGGCGGATGAGCGTCAAAGAGGTTGGGGAAGGTGCGTCCGTCAGGATAATCCTTCTCCTGTCCCTCGTTGGGCAGCAGGCTGAGCATATTGGAGATGATGCGGTAGGCATGGTTGCCGTCGAGCATACGCGCCCAGAAATTGGTCTTCCAGCCAAGGCTCCAGCCCGTTGCCATGTCGCCACGCTGCAGCAGGGTGTTGCGTGCTGCCTGGAACAGCAATGGATTGGAATATGGGGAAATCTGGTTACTCGGGTACAAACCATAGAGATGGGATATATGACGATGCTCATCGTTAGGGTTGTCGGCATCCTGTAGCCATTCCTGCAACTGATAGTGCCTGCCTATGTGCATTGGAGGCAGCATGGCAAGAGCCTGCGAGAGGCTGTCGGCTAAAGCCTTGTTGCCTTCATCTACGACACGGAGGGCAGTGAGAGCCTGACTGAGAACGTCGAAGATAATCTGGTTGTCCATGGTGCAGCCTGCCGTGACAGGTGTACGTTTCCCCACTGGCCCATGCTCCGGAGAGACTGAGGGGACGGCGACCAACCATCCGTTGCGCGGGTCTTTCTGCATATAGTCGAGGTAGAAACGTGCCGCACCGAGGAGTATGGGATAGTACTGACGCAGGAAAGCCTTGTCTCCGGAGTAGAGATAATGCTGCCATATATGCGTGGTGAGCCATGAACCTCCATGCGGGAACATTCCCCATGTGGAGCCGTCGATAGGTCCTGAGATACGCCAGAGGTCGGTGTTGTGATGTGCCACCCACCCACGGCAACCGTACATCTCACGTGCTGTCTTCGCTCCTGTCTCTGAAATGTCACGAATAAGGCTGTAGAGAGGTTCTGCCGTCTCAGGCAGATTGGTAACCTCTGCAGGCCAATAGTTCATCTCTGTATTGATGTTGATGGTGTATTTGCTGTCCCACGGAGCGTTTTTCTTCTGGTTCCACACGCCTTGCAGGTTGGCTGCCTGACCGCCAGGCTGGGAAGAAGAGATAAGGAGATAGCGACCATAATGGAACATCAGGGCGACGAGAGCCTGGTCTTTGCCGTTCTTGGAGAAGTCTGCCACGCGCTGAGTGGTCTCTGCCTGCGATGCCTTTGCTTCGGGAAGGGTGAGGCTCACGCGGTCAAACTGCGCCTTGTATGCTGCCTGATGGTCAGCGAGAAGCGCATCATAACCCTTTTTCGCCACTTTCGTCAGATAGGCATTCGCTTTCTTCAGCGCATTGCCCGATATGTCATGATAGTTCACGAAATTGGTGGCTGCGCTGACAAGTATCGTTACCTGCGATGCTTCCGCCACGTCAATGGAGTCGCTGCTGCCTGTCAGCCTGCCGTCGGTGAGCACCTTTATGACGCACTGCGCTGTCAGTCCGCCTGCTATGCCCTCCTGCTCTACGTTCTTGACAGCTGCCGTGAGGACGTTCTTCTTCACCGATACCTTGTGGTCGAAGTCGCTTCTGTAGCCGAGCGACATGGAGATTGCCTTCTCCCTGTCCGCCTCTATCCTCATGACAACGATGCCGTCAGCAAGGGAAGCGAACGTAGTGCGCTTGTATCCCACGCCATTGACCTTGTATCTGGTGGTTGCCGTGGCTGTCTTGAGATTGAGGTCACGGTAATAGTCCTTAGTGTTCGCATGACCGGGGAAATGCAGCATCATGCTTCCGAGCGAGAGGAAGCGCATACCGTGTGGACCGATGACAAAGTCCTTGTCGATAATCTTTGCCGCCTTTTCCTCCTCTCCATTGAAGATGAGCTGTCTTACCTCTGCCAGACGGGCGAGTGACCGCGGACTGCTGTTGCTGTAGGGACTGCCCGACCAGAAAGTCTCTTCGTTGAGCTGAAGCTCCTCCCGCTCCGTGCCGCCATAGTCCATGGCACCCATGTGCGAGTTGCCGAGAGGCAGAGCCTCAAGCCAGCAGGAGGCGGGTTGGCTGTACCACAACATCGTTGTGGGTGATACTTTTTCAGGCTTTGCCTGCAACAGTGACGGGAAAGCAAGGCAGAATATGCCTATGAGAGATAATAATACGGATTTCATAGTTTGTATCTGTTTTTGTTTAGGTTTTATGCAAAAGTAAAGAAAAAAGCGCATAACACCAATAATTCATTACTTTTGTGATACGATAGTATAATTTTGTCCTATTTTTTTAATAAAGAAGTAACTATGCAGGAGCATAATAGCAGGAAAATGAAGTCCAACATGGTGGGAATATCCTAACCTTTATTTCTAAATAGCCGACGATACATACGCCACGAAATGCTGGCACTGCAAAGGAATAGGAATACCGCTGACAGAACATACTCTACTCCCTCCGTATGCCTTACAGCGAAAAGGGAGGTCACTCCGAGGAGTATTTGGAAAAGAAAACTCTTCATCAGCGAGGACTTGAACTCAAGACCGAAACACAGGATGCTGTACATCGACACGCAGATGCAGTGGAGGAGAGAGGTCACCACCAAGGCAATGCCAGTCCCCTCCAGTCCCCAGTTGGTGTAACCGAATATCACGGTGACCACGATGAGTACGTCATAGACCATTTCCGTCAGGAGATAAGCCTTTGAGTCGCCCTTCGCCAAGAGGATATAAGCCACGGGAAGACTTATGGCACGCACATACATCGCCATGACCGTAATCTGCGTCATGCCTACGACAGGGAGGAACTTGCCGCTGAACAACAGAGGTACAAGCACCTGAAGACC
>CALZJQ010000182.1 GCA_945787895.1 uncultured Prevotella sp.
TTCTATGTTATCGGTGGGAGAGTTGTAGTCTTCCGACATCCATCCGTTCTTTGCCGAACCATATACTACGGGGAAGTCGAGCTGATCTTCCGTGGCATTGAGTGAGAACATGAGGTCGAAGACCATCTCATAAACTTCTTCCGGACGGCAGTTGGGCTTGTCCACCTTGTTCACCACGACGACGGGCTTCAGTCCTATCTGCAGTGCTTTCTGCAGTACGAAGCGTGTCTGCGGCATGGGTCCTTCGAAAGCATCGACGAGGAGGATGCATCCGTCAGCCATGTTGAGCACCCGTTCTACCTCTCCTCCGAAGTCGGAGTGTCCCGGAGTGTCAATGATATTTATCTTAATGCCTTTCCAGTTGATGGACACGTTCTTGGAGAGGATGGTAATGCCTCTCTCTCTCTCAAGGTCATTGGCGTCAAGTACTTGGTCAGAGTTGTTCTGACCGTCACGGAATAGTTTTCCTGCGAGCATCATCTTGTCAACCAATGTTGTCTTGCCATGGTCAACGTGTGCTATTATTGCTATGTTTCTTATATCCTGCATAGATCTTTTTTTGTTTCTTTTTTTGCTTTTCCTCTTGCTTTATGTTTATGCTCTTATTTTTTTTTACTTTGCTCTTTCTCTCCGACCTTATCGAAGAGTACCAAACTGGGCTGGGGGCGTAGTAGTACTCCCGATTATTTCTTCTTTCTGAACGAGAAAACGAGAGCTGCAACTATAGCTATGACGAGGAGTATCAGGGCTGTATAGGCAATGGTCTCTGTTGTTTTTACCGTGTCAGGCTTGAACTCGAGAACTACCTTGTGGTTTCCTCCCTTGATGTTGATTGCCCTCAGCACGTAGTTCACGCGTCCTATCTCTACCGGCTGACCATCTACCGTGGCAGTCCAGCCCTTGTAATATATCTCAGAGAAGACGAGCACGCCGCCATTCTTGGAATACACATCGTAGGAGAGGGAGTTGGGAGCGTATGAGGTCACGCGTGCAAAGGAAGAAGAGTCCTGCATGGCAGTCTTGCCGAGGACATCCGCAAACTCCCTGCCTGCCACGGCTACCTTGCGGAGGTCTTCCCTGCCGAGGGCATCCAGCTCCTCGTTGGCATTGTCCACATACTTCACTTCATCGACAAACCAAGCCTGACCCTGAGCATAAGGGTTCCTCAGAGGCATTGTCTGCCCGCCCTGCAACGGCAGGATGAAGTATTTTGCATTGAGCATATTGATTACCGGGAAGAGGGAGTCGCCCTTCACCTTCGTCATGTCGCCCCCGGCTTCCACCACTGCGCTCAATGCCTTGTCCATCTCTGGACTGATATGCGCTTCGATGAGTTCCTGATAGCGGCGCAATTTCGCAGCGTGATAACCACCGATGCTCTTGTGGTAATAGCTTGTCTCATTCTCGTTGAACGTATTGGAAGCAAAGTTGAGGACACGATAGTCTGGGTCCTTGTCCTTCAGTATCTCCCGGTCTGCGGCTGTCATCTCCTGTTCAGAGTCACGGACAGTCCTGCTTACGAACATATCATCGTTGAGATAACGCTTGTTGACCTGCCACATGTCCACGAGGCAAAGCAGCGTGAGGACAACGGCAAGCAGCGTGGCAGACATCTTCCTGTATTTGAATATCATCATTGCAGCGAAGCCGATGAGGATGATGCCGACGCTCCTCCAGGCATCTGCCGTGAAGATAGCTATGCGCATTGACTTGAGGTTGGCAAGCAGGGGATTGAGTTGGTCAGCAGGTATCTGTGACAGAGCCTGCATTTCTGCCGAACTGACAAACTTGCCGAAGAAGAGATTCGGGGCAACGGCAAAGAGGAACGCTATGCCGCCTGTCAATGCGAGAGACAGATAAAGGAAGTTCACCTTCGGAAATCTCTTGCACTTCACGCAGTCAGGATCCTCTATGTATTTTTTCAATGCCATCATTGCAAGAAGCGGAATGGTAAACTCTGCAATGACGAGGATGGAAGCCACCGTGCGGAACTTTGCATACATCGGCATATAGTCGATGAACAGGTCGGTAAGCCACATGAAGTTTTTGCCCCACGAAAGGAGTATGGAGAGTACTGTCGCCGCAAGCAGGGCCCACTTGATGCTTCCCTTGACGACAAACAGTCCGAGGACGAAGAGCAGCAGTACGAAAGCTCCCACATACACGGGTCCTGACGTGCCCGGCTGGTCACCCCAGTATTGTCCCAACTGCTGGTAAATCTGCGTGTACATAGGGTCTGCCTTCTCCAAGGCTGCCGGATGGTCGAGCATGGAGATATTGGATGCTCCGCCCTTGGTGTTGGGCACGAGGAGAGTCCATGTCTCACTTATTCCATAGCTCCACTGAGTGATGTAGTCGCGCTCAAGACCTGTAGAAGTCTGATTCTTTGTGTCCTGTTTGACAAGTTCGCTTTTCCCGCGCATCGTCTCCTTCTGATACTCCCACGTATGATACAGGTTGGAAATATTGGCGGCAATTCCCAGTGCAGCTCCCAAGGCGCATACTGCCGTAGCCTTGCCAAACTGTGCAAGACGCTTCTGGCGTATGGCATCCACGAGGAAACCAATGACAAGGAAGAGGATGACGAAGAGGTAATAATACGTCATCTGGACATGATTGGCATTTACCTCAAAGGCTGTAAAGATACCGGTGAGTATCAGTCCGGGAAGGTATTTCCCCCTGTATGCCAAAAGCACGCCTGCTATCATCGGCGGAAGATATGCGAGAGCCATCACCTTCCAGATGTGACCTGCTGCTATGATAATAAAGAAATAGCTGGAGAATGCCCATATTACGGCTCCAAGCGTGGCAAGATACCATCTGAAATCAAAGGCACGCAATAGGATGTAGAAGCCGAGAAGATATACGAAAACATACCACACATTCTCGGGAAGCCAAAGGTGATATGCGTTGACCACCTTGGAGAGATTGTGCGTACTGTCGTAGCTTGGAGCAGACTGGTAGGTCGGCATTCCGCTGAACAATGCGCCTGTCCAGCGGGAAATCTCTCCCGTCTTCTGCCTGTGAATACCCGTCTCCTGTCCCATACCGCGGCTGGCGGAAGAGTCGTGACGGAAGAGAATCCTGCCTTCCGTGTCGGCAGGGAAGAAATAGGCGAAGGAGATGAATGCGAAAAGCACTACTATCACTCCGTCTATCCAAAAGCGTTTCAAGAAGTTCATGTGTATGGTTGTTTTGTTGTCTTGTTGTTTGTTTTTGTTTTTGTTTTTGTCTTGTTGTCTTGTTGTTTGTTTTTGTTTTTGTTTTTGTCTTGTTGTTTGTTTTTGTCTTGTTGTTTTGTTATTTGTCTTCGCAAATGAGGGATGCTATCAACAAAATAAC
>CALZJQ010000183.1 GCA_945787895.1 uncultured Prevotella sp.
GTTATATAAACTTAAATGTCAGAGAGTTATAAATTATTCAGTAAACACTAATTATGATACTTACAACAACTCCTCAGATTGAAGGTCACACAATCCGTGAATATAAGGGTGTGGTGACAGGTGAAACAATTATCGGTGCCAACTTCGTGAAGGACTTCTTCGCTGGCATCCGTGACATAGTAGGTGGACGCAGTGGTAGCTATGAGAAGGTACTCATCGAAGCAAAGGAAACATCGATGAAGGAAATGACAGAGCGTGCCCATCGTCTTGGTGCCAATGCCATCGTCGGTATTGACATAGACTATGAGACCATAGGACAGAATGGTTCCATGCTCATGGTAGCAACGAGTGGAACTGCAGTAGTAATCGACTAAAGAGCAAGAACTATGATAGGTGCAATTATAGCAGGTATAGTGATAGGCTATATTGCCAACCGCCTATTCGGTGGTGAAGGCAAGGGATGTCTCATGAATTTTCTTCTCGGTGTAGTCGGAAGTGCATTCGGAGGATGGCTGTTTTCTCTCCTCAATATATCTTGGGGAGGAATGATTGGTGAGATAGGCACAGGCGTTGTCGGTGCAATAGTCTTCCTATGGATATGGAATAAAGTTTTTTAACCAATAACGTATATACAAATGGAAAAGAGTCAGAAAGAGATAACAATAATCATCGAAGAGGATAAGGAGTATCTTGTCCGTTACGCACTCGGACGTATTCGTGGGGTAGTCGGAATCAAAGATGAAGAATAAATAATAGAATTATGACTTTCAAAGAATTATCAGAAACACGATTTTCTGTACGCAGTTATACGGATGAAGCAGTAAGAAAGGAACAGCTGGATTATATACTGGAGTGTGCACGTCTCGCTCCTTCAGCAGTAAACTTCCAGCCATGGCATTTCTATGTTGTGACAAAAGACGCTGACAAGGAGAAACTTCATCAGTGCTATAACCGTGACTGGTTCAAGACTGCTCCGATGTATATCATCTGTTGCATACGTCATGATGAAGCATGGGTACGCAAGTATGACCAGAAAGAGCATGGCAACATTGACATAGCCATTGCTACGGAGCATATATGTTTAGCTGCAGCTGAACAGGGACTTGGTACATGCTGGGTTTGCAACTTTGATGCAAAACTTTGTCATGAACTTTTCTCTTTGCCTGAGAATGAAGAGGCAGCAGTGATCATACCACTCGGACATCCTTCTTCTGATGTAGAGCAGAAAGAGAAGAACCGTAAAGCAATGGACGAAATAGTTACTCAGCTTTAAATCATCATGGAATATCTGCCACAAGACCCTGCAATACTTGTTTCAAGTATCAACATGCTCCTTCGTGATAAAGAGTTTGATTCGCTTGAATCACTGTGCTACTCATTCAACCGTGAGCCGGAAGAGGTAAAGGATTATCTCCTCCAGCATGACTATGTGTTTGCAGAGGATCAGCTTCAGTTCAGACCTGTAGGATATGATGGATAAGCATACGATAGAGTCAGCATATTGCTTCCTTCACCAGAAACAGAGAGTATATCAGTACTCAACTCTTGACTGGCAGAAGGATGATATTGAGTATGCCATTGAGAACTATGCAGACAGTATGTCCCCTGAGCTGTATGAACTGTTATCTGAGGGAAGGAATGATTTCCTGAGAAACCATACTACTTTTCCAGAAGACATAGTAAAGGCTTTGGACAAATTGGAAGGAATGCTCGACAAATGATAATAACGCATCAATACGTCAGGGATAAGTTCTATGAGTACAATGAACTTATGTTTGAAGGTAAGTTACCGCCTATACCAATAAAAATTGGAACATCAAGAGGTAGGCTCGGAACTTGCTTCTATACCGTATTGCGCCGTCCCCGACAGAAACCAGTCAATGCATTCTTCCATCTGCGTTTCAGTTCTGCCTTTGATCTGCCAGAAGAGGAATGGGAAGATACAATCATCCATGAGCTGATTCATTATTACCTTGCATTCTTTGAAATGAATGACAAAACTCCCCATGGTGAGAACTTCAAACGGATGATGAAGGATATAAATACACGGTTCGGAAGACATGTGAGTATTTCCTACAGACCTCCTAAGAACGGTGAAGACGTACCAAAATACCGATTTGCCGTAGTAAGAGACAGACGGGGACAGACTGGAATAAAACGGTTTGGTGAAGGTTCATATGATGAGTTCGTACAATGTATGGAAGAAAGATGCGGTGAAGGTTCGGTTACAGTCTATGAGAGTACCAATCCTTTCTTCGGTAAGCTCTGTATCAATGACCGTATGTCTTGTGTTCTGATAAGTGAGGATGCGCTTATGAATCATATCAATGATGAACAGTACGAGACATCGATGTGTGAGGAAGAAGATTAAATCAAAGCAAGCAATATGTATCAGAAATTCATTATAACTGGCGATGGACATCTGCGTTTCGGGCGTGTGTATCTGCATCGTGACCTCCTTCAGCACGGAGAAAAGTGCGTGTATGGTGGGGGATTATGGATGATAGATGAAGGAAGAGGTGCTATCATTCTCTATGGAAGGTCGTTTGATTTCGGACCGCCGGACTTTGATTATGTCAGAGTTATAGAGTGGGGCGCACTTGGTGGAAAGCCACGTCCTCTGTTCCATCAACCACACTGGCCGAATGATGAAACACTTATTCCTGTTTACGCAAAACCATAATTTACAAGATATGTTCTACATAGAGTTATTCATATATTACATCCTTGCTATCAATGTGATCACTTTTGTTGTGTATGGCATAGATAAGTTGAAGGCAAAGAAGGGGTGGTGGAGAATACCAGAGGCAACGCTTCTCCTGCTCGCTGCCATTGGTGGAAGCATCGGTGCATGGTGCGGTATGATGCTGTTCAGACACAAGACAAAGCATTGGAAGTTCAAGTTGGGCGTACCACTGATATTCATATTGCAGTTTGCCTTGCTTGTTTATGTTTACGTAAAGTATTGATATTATGAGTTGTTTCAAAAGAATATTGTTATAAAGATAACGTTATGAAAAAGATTAATTTGTATATTTCAGTTCTGTTGGTGTCTTTTATGTCACTGACAGCGTGTTCTGACAAGAAGGAAACCGTTGCTCCAGAGCTTGACAGTTCCCAGTTCGCACTCATTACTGATGTAGTGCCTGATGCTATCCTTGAAATACGCTATTTCAGTACCTATAACTTCATCGGAAATCGTATTCCGGGATATGAAGAACCTGTTGCTATACTTACACGTCAGGCGGCTGATTCACTACGTGCTGTCAGTGACGATCTTGTAAAACAGGGGTATAGATTGAAGATATTTGATGCCTACC
>CALZJQ010000184.1 GCA_945787895.1 uncultured Prevotella sp.
TGCTCCCTATGGAAGAGTCGGTACATCGTCTGCACACTATGCTCTGCAACCTTGAGATGACCACAGAGGCGCTGGAGCCATGGGACGATGAGATGGCAGAGTGGTTAGCGTATGTAGAGGAGAATCTTTGGCGTGACATCAGTCTTGAGACTTTGGAGCATGTAAAGCGGATACTTGGTTTCCTGACAGTGGGTAGTACGACTTATCCGGAGTATGCGAAGGCTGCAAGTCGATTGCAGTATTCTATTGACTATATGGCAAGTCCGGAGGTACGCCGTTTGCAGGCTCTGCAGATTATTGACAAGGCACATACAGATGCAATGACGCTGCTTTTGCTGCACTATGGTGATGCGGCAAAGGAGGCTATACTGCAGTTACCTAAGGAACTCGTCACGTTGTTTCTGAAGGATGGCGAGGCCTTCATGGGCAGATTGTGGTATCTGCATCGTCCTACCAAGCAGATTCGTGCCCTCAATACCTTGCTCTCGATGATGGTGCGTCTGAAGGACAACAGCGGTGAGGATGCATCGACAAGCATCCCGAGGGAATGGTTGTTGCAGTGGGGCGCAAATCAGCAGGACAGGCCCTCTGGCAGGCGTCCCCTGTGGACATGAGTGTAGGCGGGTCTTCCGGGCAACGGGTGCTTTCTGACTATCGGATTACTTCTTTATATCTTACTTCTAAACCATCAAAAAAAATAGAACAATTATGTCGCGTTTTGCACAGTACTACATTAAATATCATCATTACCTTGGACCCCACGATTGGGAGGACAGGCAGAAGCATCTGGGCGCACTCTTCGAAAACGACGAGAGCATCGTATTCGGCACCGGCGAGCCATCGGAGAAGCAGAAAGAGGAGGGCAAGAAATATGCCAAGACTTTCAATCACAGAGTGTATCATCTGCAGAACAACCCCAACATAATCGTGATGCAGTTTGCCAACAGCATAGACATCCCTGTCGAGACGGACTTCAAGCCCGCGTGGGCAAAGGACGAGCCGTCGTGCTTTGTCATAATTGACAACCGTGACAACCTGCGTTCCGTTGCCATCCAGAAGCGCAAGAAGGCTTTTGGCAGCCCCGGGCAGGTGGCCAAGATTCTGGCGGAAAAGATTGACAAGGTGCTGTGGGGAGAACATTGTTACAATGTGGAGATTCTGCCCGAGTACTACCCCGAGGATTTGTTCGTGGCTTGGGAGAAGTTGCAGCAGCATGTCTGCGAGCTGCGGTTCGGCACATCTGAAATGGCAGCCGACGAAATACTCAAGAAGGTGGAAGAACTGAAGGGGCTGGGCAAGGACTATTTTGACGATTCACTGATTTCGTCCTTGCTGCAGATTGCGCTCGAGGCGAAGAAGGCAAAGTACAAATATTTCTACAAGGTTGTGCCGGAGGACAAGAAGGTGGCGCTCTATGTGGACAAGTCGACTGTATTCATGAAAAACCTGGTGACCATGAGCCGGGCCATGAATACCCCCGTGGAACTGGTGACAAAGGATTCGGGCACGTTCAGGTGCTTCGTGGAGACGGACGAGGACAATACGGACAAGATTGTGTGCCGTGAGTTTGACGCCGACCTCCTGGAGCAGTTGTTCACCAGAAGGAAGCATGGCGAACCATTGGAGCAAGGGGACATCACACGTATCGAAGGCGAGATTGTGGAGCTGCTGAACGGAATGAAGCATCAGTCGGAAGATGACGAGGGAGGGCAGGCGGCATGATAGTACGGCTACAAAAAGACGCCATAAAGCAGGAACGCAGACGGCTGCTGGGCGACACGGTGTATGTCATCTTCCACGATGTCCTGAAGATGTGGCAGAAGGAGGGAAAGACCACGCTGTCGCCTGTGGAGCTTTTCCTCTCGGCAAGGGCTTTCAGCAAGATGCTGATGGAACTGCCCGACGTGATGGAGGGCATTGACGACGAGATGGACGACCTGGAGGATGAAGCCGGGGACGGAAACGACGCCATGCTGATCATGATGCTTGCATCGGCTATCCTGCACGCCGTAGGCACGCACCGCATAGGGTTTGAGTCAAAGCCTGTCATCATGGCTGTCTATACGAGGTGGGGTGATCATCCGCTGTTTCTTCCCTTTATGGACGAGGGGGCAAAGAAGGAGCAGGCACGGTGGGCGGAAGGCAGGAGAACCTGTCTGCTGACCTACGAGCTGGAGGAGATTGAAAGGGACGGAGAGGGAGAAGAAGCCGTAAGACAGATGATAAAAATTTTGTTTACTTCGGGTTATTCTCTAAGCAAAGATACGATTAAAGAGATAATTTTGTCTATTAATAAGTATAGTATCGAACATGGGCACATTTTTGAGAATGCGATTCATGATTTATACAAAGAATTCGGCAACCAGAATACTGTTTCAATAAAAGACAATAATGGTATAGTAGCTGGTGGCAACATTGAAGCAAAGTTAAACATAACAAACGAACAGGCTTCGATCATTGCTGACAGGATTGCAGCTGGTGGCAACAAGAATCTAATAGAGTAAGAAAGAAACAGTCTAATATGGCAATAATAATAAATGGCGATAACAGGGGCATTGCTGTAGATGGCAATCTGACCATCGAGCATCTTGACTTTCAGTTTGGTCAAGGTGTCCGGTCGGCATCTTGGGTTCGGCAAGAAGTTGCGGATGCCGAGATAGAAGAAGCTGAGGTTGTGAAAGAGGCGCATGTAGTTGATGTCAGAGTGAAGACTTATCCCGAAGTTACAGACCTACAGCTCAACTTCTTTGAGAAGGCAGTTGTGATAAGGGAGGAGGGCATAAGACAGAGGCCTACGGTTTTGGATATGCCTGTGGAGTGGATAATGCATGTCATCTATGACGAGACTCAGGAATGGAATCCTGCGGAGAAGAGCTCTGTGCATAAGTGGAAGCTACTGTATCAGACGCTACTGAGACTGAAGTACGTCAGGATAGGGCAGAAGCACAGGTATGCAGATTTTGTGAGGGTGGTGGTGAGATACTGCTTCCCTGACGTGGCTGACAAATACAGCAACAATATATCGCACAGTTTCCTGTCATGGCACTTTGATGATTGGTCGAGCGACGAAAAAGCTCTCTTCTGGTCGTTGAAAAAGGCATTGACTTTCCAAAAGTGACTTCCTTGAAACACATTTTTACTTCCTTGAAAATTTAGCACTTCCTCGTAATTGAAGTTGCACTTCCTCGTAATAGTTTTTGGCAAATAATTGCTGGGAACCTTTTTATTTTTATGCTTACCTTTGCACCGTCAATCAGACAA
>CALZJQ010000185.1 GCA_945787895.1 uncultured Prevotella sp.
CTGCTGATGTATTCTCTTTCAGGTTATAACCCTGTCCTATTATCTTACTTTTCATAAGTCTTTGATTTATTCGTTTTTCTTTCTTAGCCATTCAACCAGTCCTAACTGCACACCACCCTCATTCATCCAATATTCCCAACCGTTACGTGAACCATGAAGTATAATGGCTGCTGTGGCGGAAAGAGCTGTGGAATTTACTCGCTTTGAGTAGAATGAGTGATTAGTTGCGAAAACCAACTGCTGATTATCTTCTCGCAATATGCCATTATCCTTTAGTTCTACACGCATAGTCTCTACTTTCAGATAAGACTCAGGATTTGGTAAGTCCATATAAAGCGTTGAACCTTCAAGAATCTCAACGCTTCCGTTGTCAGGATAGTAATACCCTTGGGCATACGCATTCTGACAGTCAATGCAGATTGGAACCTTTGATACAGACGAGTCCTTTGCTTCAAAATTCCTTTCGTGAATCGTCTGAGAGGTTGTTTGGTTGTCTTGTTGTTTGTATTCGCAATGGAGTCGAATGCTATCAACTAAACAACAAGACAACTAAACAACAAAACCGGGCACTACCACGTTCCCGGACGCTTCTTTCTCCTGTACCGTCCCTGCTCCCTGTACCAAAAGCTGGAGAGGACGGAGAAGGCATTCTCTGTATGCCTGATCTGAAATCCCGTCTCCGGCGTGCCTGTTATGGAGATGGTGTCATACCTTACTTCGCAATGGTACATCCGGAAAGTCCTGACGTATGCGTTGGCAGTCTTTATGATATTATTCTGCTTCTCCAGGTCTATTGCTTCTTCCGGCTGTCCCCAACAGTCGGAGGTGCGGGTCTTCACCTCGACAAAGAGGAGGACGCTTCCGTCCTCGTCTATCGCCACGATGTCTATGTCACGGTGTCCGCAGTGCCAGTCACGGTGCCTGACATACCATCCCTTCCGCCGCAGGTAAAGTACGGCCTGCTCCTCTCCCCATTTTCCCAGATCATTGTGCTGTGCCATCAGCAGACTCCTTTCTTTACTTGTTGTTTTTCAAATGGCTGCTGAGGTATCGTCCCGTATGCGACTCCTTGCAGTTCACGACTTCCTCGGGCGTGCCGCTGCAGACGACTCTTCCTCCCTTCTCTCCTCCTTCGGGACCGATGTCTATAATATGGTCTGCACATTTTATCACATCCATGTTGTGCTCCACGACAAGTACGGAATGTCCCCGGCTGATGAGGGCGTCGAAGGCGTTCATGAGCCGTCTTATGTCATGGAAATGAAGGCCCGTGGTAGGTTCGTCAAAGATGAAGAGCGTGGGTTGCTGACGCTCCTGGGAAATGAAATAAGCCAGTTTCACGCGTTGGTTCTCTCCTCCTGACAGCGTGGAGGACGGCTGTCCGAGCCTTATGTAACCAAGCCCCACGTCAAGGAGGGGAGTCAGTTTGCCGACAATCGTCTTCAGCATCGTCCTGCAGGCTTTGTCGGTCTCCATGTGGCACGAGAAGAACTCCACTGCTTCGGTCACCGTCATCTGAAGGATGTCGTTTATGTTTTTCCCGTCGTAGCGCACTTCCAGTACCTCACGCTTGAAGCGTCTGCCGTGGCAGGAGTCGCACGTGAGTACAAGGTCTGCCATGAACTGCATCTCCACGGTCACCACTCCCGCTCCCTTGCACTCTTCGCATCGTCCCCCGTCCGTGTTGAACGAGAAATGCTGCGCCGTGATGTTCATCTGCCTTGACAGGGGCTGCTCTGCGAAGAGCTGGCGGATGGCGTCATACGCCTTGACATAGGTAGCGGGATTGCTCCTCGTACTTTTTCCGATAGGGTTCTGATCTACCATCTCTACATGAGAGACATCCCTCCAGTCTCCCTCGAGTGACTTGTATTCACCCGGGGTGTCCGCCACTTCGTCAAGATGTCTCTTCAGGGCGGGGTAGAGTATTCCCTTGACGAGGGACGACTTTCCTGAACCGCTGACACCGGTCACTACCGTCATGCAGTTGAGGGGAATCTCTACGTCCATTCCCTTTAGGTTGTTCATTCTCGCACCCATGATACGTATGCTTCTGTTCCATGAACGCCTGCACTGGGGCACGGGTATCTTTTCCACGCCGGTAAGGTATTCCACGGTGTGCGAACGTGGATAGAGTTTCAGTGACTCCTCCGTAATCTCCTCCGCCTTCCCTTTGAACACGATTTCTCCTCCGTTGATGCCCGCATCGGGCCCGACGTCGATAAGATAGTCTGCCGCACGGAGAACGTCTTCGTCATGCTCCACCACGACGACGGTATTGCCTGCCTCCTGCAGCCGCCTGAGAACGGAAATGAGCCTCTCGGTGTCCCTGCTGTGCATGCCTATCGAGGGTTCGTCCAGAATATAGAGAGAGCCTACGAGAGATGAGCCCAGGGACGTGGTAAGGTTGATGCGCTGGCTTTCTCCTCCCGAGAGGGTGTTGCTCGGACGGTTAAGCGTCAGGTAACCCAATCCCACGTCAAGGAGAAAGCCCAGCCGGCTCTTGATTTCGAGAAGCAGTCTCCCTGCTATCTTTTCATCATGGCCGCTCAACTGCAGGTCGTCAAACCATTCCTTGAGCCTGTGGACAGGCATCCCGACGAGTTCAGTAATACTCTTTCCGCCAACCTTCACGTATGCGGCTTCCTTTCTCAGCCTCGTGCCGTTGCAGACGGGGCAGGACGTCTTGCCTCGGTAGCGTGCGAGCATGACGCGATACTGTATCTTGTACTGATTCTCCCTTACCATGTCGAAGAAGCTGTCGATGCAGACCTTCGTTGACGAATGGTCGGAGGGCAACCCGTGCCAGAGCCACCTGCGGTGCTCGTCCGAGAGTTCGAAATAAGGAGTGAAGACAGGGAATCCGTCTCTTTCAGCCCTGCGTATGAACTCAGTGCGCCATTCTCCCATCTTGTCGCCACTCCAACACTTTACGCAGCCGTCATAAAGGCTGAGAGACGTGTCGGGAACTACAAGTTTTTCGTCAATTCCGATTACGTTTCCAAACCCCTGACAGTTGGGACACAATCCCACGGGGGAGTTGAAGGCAAAGAGGTTGTCAGTGATTTCCTCAAACGTGATGCCGTCGGCTTCGAGCCGTGTCGAGAAATCGTATATGATGTTTGAAGGCAGGAAACAGAGCCTGCATTCCCCCCTTCCTTCAAAGAAAGCAGTCTCGGCAGAGTCGGAAAGGCGGGAGACAGCATCTTTCGTATCATCGCACGACATCCTGTCGATGACGAGG
>CALZJQ010000186.1 GCA_945787895.1 uncultured Prevotella sp.
CATTTTAAGCAGGGATAATCCAGTGCGTTTTTAGTACCACAAACTGGACACCCTATCAAACAACTAAACAACCAAACAACCAAACAACTAACTATCACAGATACTTCTTTCCCTTCATCACTATCTCTATGGCATTCTTGGCGTGGAGTTTCTTTGCGAGGTTGTTGCGGTGGGTCTTGGCGGTGAAATAGCTGATGTGCAGCTTTTCGGCTATCTCCTGCGTGGTATATCCCTTGGAGAGATAGAAGAGCACCTGCTTCTCACGCTCCGTGATTACTACGTCGTCGTCCGGAGATGAGATGCAGGTGCCTCTCGCCTCCAGAAACGCTTCGCTGAAAGCCTCGCCGCCTTCGCTTATCTTCTTTATCGCTTCGAGCAGAATGTCCATGCTTTCGCCCTTCGATACGAAGCCGTCTATCATGGAGGGGTCTATGTGTGACAGTATCCACGCATCATCGTGCATGGAATAGATCAATATCTTTGAATCCGGGAATTGCCTGCATATCCTCCCAAGAACGGGGAAGATGTCAGACTTGGGAAATTCAAGGTCGAGAATATAAAGGTCGTAGTAGATGTCGTGGTTGAGCATGCTTGTCAGTCTCTCCACGGAATCACATTGGATGCATTCGACTTCTTCTCCCATGAAGCGGGAAAGCACCACCGCCAGTCCTTCCCTTACGATGGGATGGTCATCTACTATCAGTATGTTGTTTATCGGCATTCTAAATCAGGTTGTTGGGTAGTATTTTTGGTTTTGGTTACAGTCGTTTCTCTTGTTTGCAAGTAGAAAGGCGGGTACTCTCTCTGTCTGCCAGTTATGTATCTGCCAGCCTCACACTATGGCAAAGTTAAGAAAAAAAAAGAAAAAGGAGGGATTTCTTGTCATGAAATCCCTCCTTTTCTGTAAAAATACTACTTTGGTAGTAGATAAAAATACGCTAAACGGGGAAAAACAGGGTTATCACCGTGCCATTTTGTGATTTCCGTATGTCAATTCTTCCTCCTATGGTTTTCACTCGTTCCTGCATCACGCGGAAGCCTATGCCTTCCCCGTCTGACTGCCTGTCGGGCTGGCGTCCGTTGTCTTCCACCTTCATCACTCCTTCGCCGCTATCCTCTGCGATGTGGAGGCTTACGTCAATGGTGTCAGCCTCTGAATGTGCCACTGCGTTGGATATGCTTTCCTGGGCTATGCGGAAGACTTCGAGGGCGACGTCGTGGTCCATCGTTTTCCAGCGCTCGTCGTCACTGCCGGAATACTGTATCTTGGCATCCTTGAAGTTGGAGACATAGGAGCTGAGTATCTCGTTGAGGGTATGGTTCTTCAGTTCGGGAGGCATCATGCCGTGGGAGAGCGCACGCACCTCGTTGCGCAGTCTGTCTATGTCTGCAAGGATTGCGCTCACTTCATTGGGGCTTTCTGCCCCACGCATCTTCAGACTCACGCCGAGCAGTCCGTTTGCCACGCCGTCATGCAGTTCGCGTGCCATGCGTGCCCGTTCCGTCTCCAGTCCTTCGATATACTGCCGTGCCTCATTCATCTCTGCGCATTGGCGCACGAACATCAGGTGCAGTCTGTGGCGATGGCGCACAATAATCAGCACTATGACAAGCACGGCTACGACGAACACTGCCAGGAGGATGCTTGCCAGCCACTGCGCCCTTTGCACGGCGTGCTCGCTGCGTGCCTCTGCAAGCTGCGCCTCCTTGTCTCTCGTCTCATATTTTACGTTGAACTCCTCCAGTTTTGACTCTATGTCCTTTTTGGAGAGCGAGTCGGTCCACATCCTCGCCGTGTCCATATAGCAGTAGGCACGGCTGTAGTCTCCTGTATGCCGGTAGCACACTGCCATCTTGTGGTAGAGGGATGAGTTGAGCGTTCCCCGTCCCCCGGCATCTGCCAGGAGCCTGAGGTCGGGGAGTGCCTCCCTCCATCGTTTGTGGCGAATGTATATCTCTGACCTGCATTGCAGGAAACCCAGTCTGGTCACCTCGTTGTCGCAACGGGGCAAGATGCGGCTACCTATATTTATATAGTGGAACACGGAGTCGGTCTGTCCCTTAGCATCAAAGACGGATGTCAGTGGCGGGATGCAGCGCAGCCGCAGGTCGTCGTTGCCTTCGCTGCCGTCAGCCATCGCCCATGCCTTGCGGGCATACTGCAGTGCGCGGTCGTAGTCCTTCACCTCTGTCTTCATACTGGAGGCGAGCTGGTATGCATAGAACACCAGCGATTCGTCTTCCTGCTGCCCTACATACTTCACCGCAATGTCGGCATAGCGGGCAGCATCGTTGTAATGATTCAGGTTATGGTAGAAGACGCTGAGGTTGAGCGACAATGCGGTCAGCCACTCCTTGTCGTCGAGCTTCACCGCCGTGTCGAACGCCTTGTTGTAATAGTATATCGCGGAGTCGTTCATGTTGAGACGGCGATAGACGACTCCGAGGTCATTATACACATTGACATGGATGCCGAGGTCTTTCTCCGTCTTCAGGTTTTCCGCCACTCCGAGGTACATTTCCAACGCCCCTCTGAGGTTGCCGGCATTGACCTGTTCGAGTGCCTTGTCGATGAGTGTCTGGTTCGGCGACTGTTCTTCGCCCCTGCCTGTGGTGAGAAGCGAGAAGAGTGCCAGCGTGATTAGGATGATTTTTTTCATTGTGGCCTTGTTGGTTTTAGGTGTTTCTTTCTTTATTGTGTGCTCTTCGACCTGGTCGAAGAGTACCAGGTTTGGGTTTGGGGTGTGGGGTGGGGTTTCCATTGTCTCGTGAGTATTCCTCCATTGTAAAGACATTACTAACCAACAACCTACAACCATATATTATGCCAGGTGGTTTGGCGGATGGTTTCAGTTTTTTTTGATGTGTCAAGTTTTGTATTAAGACATTATATAAAAGAGCGAAGGTATCATTAGATGAATATACCATCACTAATATATAGTAAATGTCTTTTCACCAATTTTTTCACCATTCAACCAAAATTCCACCTAATTTATATATAGTTGTCCCCGTTGCTGCAAGAATGCTGCAACGGGGACTGTTGTTTTTGTTGTTTTGTTATTGCTCTTCGAGCGAGTCGGAGAGCAGGTTGGTTGTGGTTGGTGTTTTTTTTACTTTGCGAGCTTGCCGTCAGAGCCGAGTACGTTCACAATCTTGTGGATGTACATCTTCTTCATGTTCTCACGTGCTGGCTTGAGGTACTGACGTGGGTCGA
>CALZJQ010000187.1 GCA_945787895.1 uncultured Prevotella sp.
GTACTCCGTCCACTCTTTCTCCACGCTCCCGATATAGGTGTCCTTGAACAGTTCCCTACGTCCCTCGAAGTAAGCCTGGAGGGTGGAGATAAGCAGGGACTTGCCGAACCGTCTCGGACGGCTCAGGAAAACATAATTACTGAGGTGTATCATGTTCCAGATATACTCCGTCTTGTCAATGTACAGCATATTCTCCTCTATGATATTGGAGAATGTCTGTATGCCCACAGGCAGCCGCTTCAGTTGTTTCTTTTCCATACCTGATATTTGTGTATATTCCTTTTGCCGACAAAGTTAGGGAAAAATAATGATTTCTCAAAGAGAAGAACGGAAAAATACGGTTTTAAGGTTATGCGGTTTTAAGGTTTTAAGGTTGTACGGATGTTTGTGAGGTTGTACGGATGTTTGTGAGGGCTGATTGTAATTTCCGTATAACCGTATAACCGCAAAACTTTAAAACCGTACATCCGTAAAACCGTAAAACCTTATAACCGCAAAACCGCAAAGAACTGCACATTTTTGCTCAAAATGTGTATTTTTCTTCACATTATTTATATAATATCGGATAAATTGCTTAACTTTGCACTTGATTTCTGTAAATCTACATATTGTCATTCATATAATAGTGAACGAGAAAGAAATCGGGATAGTTTATCTTTAGGATAATAATGATAATTATCTGTGTAAAAAGAAAATAAAAATCAGTAATTTAGACATGTACACGACAATCACTGCTGCAGAAGCAGCATCACTCATCAAGAATGGTGACTCTCTCGGATTGAGTGGATTCACA
Source organism: uncultured Prevotella sp. (assembly GCA_945787895.1). Lineage (GTDB taxonomy): Bacteria > Bacteroidota > Bacteroidia > Bacteroidales > Bacteroidaceae > Prevotella. The sequence goes on from CALZJQ010000187.1 coordinate 794, forward strand.
CCAGCAGGAAGTCCTAAGGCTGTCACTCGCGAACTGGCTAAGATAGCAGAGGCAGAACATGCCAAAGGCAATGAATTTAAGGTAAACTTGTTCACCGGTGCCTCCACAGGACAATCTACTGACGGTGTGCTCACTGAAGCTAATGCCATCAACTTCCGTGCTCCTTACACCACAAACAGCAGTTTCCGTAAGGCTGTCAACGTCAATGCCGTACGCTATAACGACCTCCATCTATCAATGATGGCACAGGACTTGCGCTATGGTTTCTATGGCAAAATACAATGGGCTATACTGGAAGTCAGCAAGATAGAGGATTGCGGTGAGAACTATCACGTATATCTGACAGCGGCAGGTGGTATTGCGCCTACAGTGGCACGCATCTCTGAGAAAGTAATTCTGGAACTTAACTCGTTCCACAGCGACAAGACTGGCTTGATACAGGACGTATATGAACCTCTCGATGCTCCTTTCCGCCAGCCTATTCCTATCACAAAGCCAAGCGACCGCATCGGTACTCCTTACGTAGAGATACCAAAGGCAAAGGTTGTAGGCGTGGTAGAATGCAATATTCCTGACGAGGCCCGCTCTTTCAAGGGCAGCGACCCTATTACCGACCAGATAGGTGCCAACGTGGCTCAGTTCCTGCTCAACGATATGAAGCGCGGCGTCATACCTTCTACGTTCCTGCCATTGCAGAGCGGCGTAGGCACTACGGCTAATGCCATTCTCGGCGCACTTTCCAAGAACCAGGACATCCCCGACTTCAACATCTACACGGAGGTGCTGCAGGATGCCATCGTAGATATGATGCTCACTGGTCGCGTGAAGGATGCTTCTACCTGCTCGCTCACGGTAAGCAACGAATGTCTCGCGCAGATTTACGACAATATCGATATGCTCAAGAACCGACTCACGCTGCGTCCGTCGGAGATAAGCAACTCTCCAGAGGTGATACGCCGACTCGGTATCATCGCCATCAACACTGCCATCGAGGTGGATATCTACGGCAATGCCAACTCCACACATATCTCAGGCACTAAGATGATGAACGGCATCGGAGGTTCGGGCGACTTCGAGCGCAACGCATACATCAGTATCTTCACCTGTGCAAGTACGGCGAAGGATGGACTCATCTCTTCCATCGTGCCTTTCGTGAGTCATCAGGACCATTCAGAGCACGACGTGAACGTCATTGTCACAGAACAGGGTATTGCTGACCTCCGCGGAAAGACTCCTCTGGAACGTGCTCACCTCATCATCGAGAACTGTGCTCACCCTGACTACAGACCTCTGCTCCGCGATTATCTGAAACTGGCACAGATGGGCAATACGCATCACAACCTCCCCTGCGCCTTCGCTTTCCACGACACTCTGCGTCGCAAGGGCGATATGCACCTTACTGACTTCGCTGAGTATGTGAAGTAATTGGTTTTGGGTTGTTTTCCATGGTTTTGGGTTGTAGGTTTTTGGTTGGGTTTGCTTTACTTATTGAGAAATCCTCCATTAGCAAAGCATTATCAACCAAAAACCCATAACCTATAACCTAAAACCAACAACCCAAAACCCAAAACCCAAAACCATGAATAATAACCTAAAACCACCTTATTTCAACACCACCGTCACTCCCTTGGCAGCCTGGGCACCATAGACTAATGCCTGCTCTATGTCAGCCGTCTTGGACGGACCTGAGATAAACGTGCCGAAGCCGTAGAGGGAGGTCTCTTGCTGTCCCTCGATGCCGGAACCATTTCTTGAGAGGAAGTCGTAAGCCTCGTGCATATTGTTCACGATGTTCTTGCGACGGACGATGATGACGAGGTTTTCGGAGATGAAGCAGACTGCTTTCTGCTTCATGTTCATGGGAACCCATACGCAGGCGTTCTCTGCACACGCCACTCCTCCTTCGACTACTCCCACATCTGTGCCGTCAAGGTCCTGCGCCTTTTCCACTTCATCAGGGTTTCTATCAGCTTTCACACCAGGAACATTACTTGTTATCACCTTAGCGTCAGGGTAGGCACGGCGTATGATGTCGTTGATGTCATCGCCCTCGCGCATCTCTATGAGCGATGCCCCTGCCGTCGTTGTGGTCTGACGGATGAACTCCGCCACGGGGTCGGGGAACGTCAGTTTGGGGAAAGAGAGGTCAGGGAAGGGATATTGCTCCCTTGTGTTCTTACGGAGACGGGATAATATTGATTCTTTTGCTGTCATTTCTTCTTGTTTTTCTTTCGAGGTGATTTTTTCTTCTTGCCCCCTTCCTTGTGCATTTCGACCAGGTCGAAATGTACCTGCGAGGGGCATGAGGGCAGAGGAAGGCTATTCCCCAGCCTCGTCAATGCCTTTCTTCCAGAGCGAATGGAATGACTCCTTGGCAAACTCGGGCATGGCGTGATGCTTACACCATGCGTTGATTTTCA
>CALZJQ010000188.1 GCA_945787895.1 uncultured Prevotella sp.
TTTACGTTTTGAATTACTATTTTTTTACATTCTTCTTTGCTGTATTCTCCGAAAGTAGGGCTTGTTGTGCTACTTCCCATTTCCTCTTCACTCACAACTGACCATATCATATCTTTACTAATTTGCGGATTCTACAACCTTCTTCATAGCGTCGATGTATGAGATATTTTCAGACAGCAACATGCTCTTTGCCAAATGCGCAGTTGGTCCAAGACCTGGCAGCAAATTCACGTCGATTAGGTAGTACTTGCCGTATCTGTCTCTTCTAAAATCTATACGTGCATGATGCTTGATACCAAGCAACAAGAAAACCTCTTTTGCTATTTGCTTTATACTATCGTCATTTAAGGATTGACAATATTCGACGAAATGCTCCTTACTGTACTCCGTCTGAATGCCGCCCTCATTCTGATTATATACATCTATTGCATAGGTGCAGATTCCGTCTGTAAGGAAACAGGAAATAGTGCTATCTACACCATCAATATACTCTTCAATGATAACATGTTGGTTTGACTTTTCAAATTCCTCAATTTTCTCATAGGCTTCTGCCTTAGTCTTGCATATACAATTTTCACTGATACCCACACTGTCGGCTCCATACCTTGGTTTGATGAAATACACTTTTCCGTCTTCAATATCCGACTTTTCATAAACTTTAGGAACCAGTATGCCATTTTCCTTCAAGAAAGAAGACAATATCAGCTTATCCGAAACCAACTTATATTTGGAATAAGTCTCTGCCGTGGTCTTTACACCTTTTGACAATATCGTATTTATCAATCTCTCTTTGAAAGTCCTTGAAATTATTATGTCGTCTCTCTTCACGAAGTCGAGATTATCATCTTCACGAACAATAGCAAGTCGTATATTTCCCCTGCCCAAGGCTTCTTCGTTGAAACGAAAGACTAAAAATGGCCCCGTCATTTCCTCTTCCGTAATTACCATCCAAATCATAACTTACCCTCCTTGATTTCGTCAAGTCTCTCCTTAGCCAGTTCCAGCAGCTTAGCAAAGGTGATGGACGGCGACTTGATATTGAACTGGTTGCCGATGTCCTGCTGAAGCTTCAGCAAAGTCATTTCATTGTCCTCCTGATGCGCAAGGATGAGCGTATCGCTCTTCTTGGCTTGCTCACGAATATCTCCGTACAACTCATCCAGGTTCTCGAACGAATTGGGGTAGAGGATAATCGTAAACACGAAGTTCTCCTTCAGTGCGAACACGCTGATGCCGTCCGTACTGACTGGAGCAACCTCATCGATATTGATGTGGGCGAACTTCTTGAAGTCAACGTTCTTTATCCTGCCGAACAGGATTTTCAAAATGCTCTGATTATCCTCTCCATGCAGGGAGTTATGCGAAAGCTGGGTAGCAATGGCTTCGTCCTGCATCAGTTCCTCCTCTGTGACATAGAGTATGCCAATGCGCTTAAAACCCACCTTCTTGCACGCTCGTAGCCTGTGGTGGCCACTTATCATCACGAATCTGCCGTTGCTTTTCTTATAGCAACATGGCACGCTGCTCAATCCTGCCTTTCCGATGTTGTCACACAACTGAGCGTAATCTTCACCATTCATTTCGTTTGCATTCAGCTCAGCTTCGTCGATGAGGTTGATGTCAACCTTCTCGTACTTCCATCTGTCTTCAATTTCCATTATTCTTCAGCATTTTTTGATACTTCTCTATTACTTCTTTGTTCGTGGCGAACTTACCCAACTGGCCTTCGTAGGCGAGGTATGATGAGGTGCAATGTTCCTTCACTTTCTGATACACACCGCGGTACTTCATGCTGACAGGCTTGTGTGTGTAGGCACAGGAAATGACCTTCTCGCACAGTTTGTGCATACGTCGGCTCAATTCCTTCTGCACTCCGGTAGTCTGAATGCAGAGCAATATCAGCTTTGCTAGACTAGGGATATTGTTGTTCGTGCAGAAGTCCGTTAACTGGAACAGGTCGTAGCCCTTGTGTTGTGGGAGGGTGAACCCGAAGCCACCGAGCGTATATTTTTCATACATCACGACAAAGGCATAGGTGCACATGCTGCACTGGTCTACCTTCTTGATGTACTTCTTCTGCAAACAATGCAGGCAAGTGGAACCGACCCGAACTATCTTTAGGCTGTTTGGGTTGTCGATAACTAAATCATCGGGAGGAACAATCTCATTGACCTCAACATGGTTCGACTTATAAGACGTGCTTACCTTATTCATACTGCTCGGCTTGTTGCAGTAAAGGAAACGTCCGGCTGACCATCGCTCTCCGCTTGATGAGTTCCACATGGCAAGTTTGTGCATGTTCCGAAGATACGGACTGTTGCTGAAGTAGTAGAAGAATGTCTCTTTCGGAAGCGTCTCTATCACCTCATAGTAGTCATTCCGCTTCACATTGAACTCCATTTCCAAATCAGAGTTATCGGCAATCAACTTGAACGTGCGCTTCTGCGTCTTGTCCTTGCCGTAGTTGAAGAAAATCACTCTCTTCTGGGCTATGGCATCTTGCAGCGTGCCTACGTGATATTCGCAGGTGGTAAGGAGTTTCATAAGTCTCTCGCAAGACTTCTCTGTTTTCTCGATGGATTCCTTGGCTCTCATCTTTACGGACTCAATAACCGCTTCGTTCCTGTTGGAGTCGCTCATGGAGAATTTCTGCAATTTCTCGGCATACAGAGCCAATGACAGTTGACGTGATGCAGTTTCCCCATTGAAGTCCTCCAGCCACGACAACTTATCCTTGTACTTCAAGGTAATCTTTCCGTTGGCAAGCATGTACAGCAGATGGCAGTACGGGTCTTGAGCATAGATAGACACCTTCACCTTATCCATAAAGAACAGCTCATAGTAATACATGAAGCCATTCACGATGCAAAGTTCTTTATGGTCGTTGTTCTTGATGGACTCCCATAATGCTGACGCCTGCTTCGAGTTATACGGCAGGGATTTCGTCTGAAATGTCTCGATGGCGCTGTATGGGTTGCCTTGGTATAGGAGGGGTACTAATTCGGGCGGTGTGTCCCATTTGAGGCCGATGGCGCTGCAGAACTTATCGTATGATGATAGGGAGTAGAAATCATCCAACTCATGATTTATGGCATAATAGAACATTCTGTACGTCGAATAGACGCAGTTCATGGCCTTATAGAAGTCACGCGTGCCCTGATATGTTCTGAACTCTATCGTCTTCGTCTTGAAGTACGCAGAGATATTGCAG
>CALZJQ010000189.1 GCA_945787895.1 uncultured Prevotella sp.
AAAAATGAATACGGATATGTTTATGAATGGCGGACATACGCCATCCATTCAGATGGTGGCTGACTTCGATGGTGACATCAGTTCCCTCCTTTCCATCAGCAAGGATGGAGAGATGCCTATCATCCCAACAAGGAACATTGTGCTGCACCCCGGTGTGCTCGTCCCGATAATGGTCACCCGCGAGTCAACACATTCGCTGATAAAGAGCTTGAAGAAATCTCCAAACAAGCCGTTTGCAGTCATCTGCCAGCGAGACGCCTCAGTTGACGAGCCAGAAGAGGGCGACTTGTATGAGTATGGAGTAGTGGGAAAGTTTGTAAAGGTCTTTGAACTGCCAGGCATGGGAGCCAACCTCTCCGTGATAGTGCAGGGACTGTCTCGCTGCCGCCTTGAAAAGGTGACCAAGACGGAACCTTACCTCTGCGGCGTGGTGAAGATTGACAACGAAAAGATGCCTGAGAAAAACGACAAGGAGTACTCCATGGCAATGACTGACCTCCGACGTCGTGCCCTTGAGTTCGTGCAGAACAATGAGGACCTGCCTAATGAATCGCAGTTTGCCGTCAACAACATTTCCCACGATGTACTTGCGGTCAACTTCATGTGTACCAACCTCCCTTTCTCCATTGAGGACAAGGCGAGACTGCTTGCAGTCAGCGACATGAAGGGAAGGGTCTTCGAACTGCTCAGCATCCTCAGCCGTGAGCTGCAGTACCTGGAACTCAAGAACGAGATACGCCACCGCACACAGCAGACGATAGACGAGGAGCAGAAGGAGTATTTCCTCCGCCAGCAGTTGAAGAGCATAAGGAAGGAACTGGGCGGAGACCTGCAGAACGTAGAGCGAGGCAAGCTCATCGCCAAGGCGAAGGAGAAGAAATGGAGCAAGGAGACCCAGGAGGAGTTCAACAAGGAACTGCAGAGGCTCGACATGCTCCAGCCGCAGAGTCCCGACTACAACGTACACCTGACGTTCCTCAACCAGATAGTTGACCTGCCGTGGGGACATTATTCGGAGGACAACCTGAACATTTCCAAGGCGGCGAAACAGCTCGACCGTGACCACTACGGCATGGAAAAAGTCAAGGAACGCATACTGGAGTATATTTCAGTACTCAACCTGCGGGGTGACCTGAAGTCGCCCATCATGTGTCTCTACGGACCTCCAGGAGTGGGAAAGACGAGTCTCGGCAAGAGTATAGCGGAGGCTTTGGGCAGGAAGTACGTCAGGGTGTCACTCGGCGGACTGCATGACGAATCGGAGATAAGGGGACACCGCCGCACGTACATCGGAGCCATGCCGGGACGTATCATCAAGGGAATACAGAAGGCAGGTACGTCCAATCCCGTCTTCATACTCGACGAGGTGGACAAGGTGACCCAGAACACTCACAACGGCGACCCTTCATCCGCCCTGCTTGAGGTGCTTGACCCCGAGCAGAACAATGCTTTCCATGACAATTACCTCGACATGGACTATGACCTTTCCAAGGTGATGTTCATTGCCACGGCAAATAACGTCAGCACAATCCCAGGACCTCTGCGTGACCGTATGGAGATGATAGAGGTAAGCGGATACATCACTGAGGAGAAAATAGAGATTGCAAAGCGTCACCTCATCCCCAAAGCTCTTGATGCAAACGGACTGAAGAAACAAAATATCAAGTTCAAGAAGAATGCTATCGAGATGATAATCGAGAGATATACTCGTGAGAGTGGTGTACGTCAGCTTGAGAAGCAGTTGGGCAAACTGCTCCGTAAGGTAGCTTACAAGTACGCCATCTCAGGTATGTTGCCTTTCAACACCATCACGACGGATGCCGTGGAGGAACTTCTCGGCAATCCTCCTTTCTACCGTGACATCTATCAGGGCAACGAACTGGCTGGAGTCGTCACGGGACTCGCCTGGACAAGCGTCGGGGGAGAGATACTGTTCATAGAGACTTCGCTCAGCAAGGGTAAGTCTGGTAAACTGACCCTCACGGGAAATCTTGGGGATGTGATGAAAGAGAGTGCTTCTATCGCTTTAGAGTATATCAAGGCGCATATAGAAAAACTCGGTATAGATTATAGGATTTTCAATTCTTGGAATATCCATATTCACGTCCCAGAGGGTGCTACACCAAAAGATGGACCTTCAGCAGGTATAGCAATCGCTACAAGCATAGCCTCTGCTATCACACAGCGTAAGGTCAGAAAGAATCTTGCAATGACTGGTGAGATTACTCTTCGAGGTAAGGTCCTTCCCGTTGGAGGAATAAAAGAGAAGATACTTGCAGCGAAACGTGCTGGAATAACTGATATCATGTTATGCAAAGCTAATGAAAAAGATATAAATGAGATACCGCAGGTATATCTGAAAGGCTTGACATTCCATTATGTAGATACTGTGTCTGAAGTATGGGATTTCGCATTGTTGGATGAGAAAGTAAAGAATGCAGTAGATATAACTTTTGAGGAGACAGACTCTGCCAAAGAGTAATCTTGATTAGTAAACTGCATTTACTAAAATAATATCTGACAATACTGAAAAGAACAAGGAAATGACTTTTGAATTACAACATACGGATGCATACTCAAGTGCGAGAACTGGACTTATCACGACTGACCATGGGCAAATAAAGACTCCCATTTTCATGCCCGTAGGTACGGTAGGCTCTGTGAAAGCTGTACATTTTGAAGAATTGAGGCACCAGATAATGGCTCAGATAATACTTGGGAATACTTATCATCTGTACCTACGTCCAGGACTTGATATACTACAAAAGGCAGGAGGTTTACACAAATTCAATGGTTGGGAAAGACCCATTCTTACAGACAGTGGAGGATTCCAGGTATTCTCCCTTACGGGAATAAGGAAACTCAGGGAGGAAGGTTGTGAATTTCGTTCCCACATTGATGGAAGCAAGCATTTCTTCACTCCTGAAAACGTGATGGATACGGAGAGGATTATCGGTGCTGACATCATAATGGCGTTTGACGAATGTGCTCCTGGCGAGGCGGATTATGGATATGCCAAGAAGTCTATGCAGATGACTCACCGCTGGCTCGACAGGTGTATCAGACGCTTTAATGAGACAGAACCATTGTATGGCTACAGCCAGACACTATTTCCCATAGTGCAAGGATGCAAATACCC
>CALZJQ010000190.1 GCA_945787895.1 uncultured Prevotella sp.
AGAGATTGACCTTAACTCCTGCATTGACCTTCACTCCATAGTACTCCACCTGCATGGTGCGGTCTTTCTCTCCCTGATAATAGCGGAGTGGCTGATTGAGAAGATTGTTGGCTTCTGCAAAGACCGTGAATTTTGTCTTCTTTCCCCAAGTATAGCTGGCGTTGAGGTCAAGATAATTCACCTTATCGTAATAGCGGTCGAGAGTCCGGCTGCCAGTGTTCATGGCGTCGATGAAGCTGGAAGCGAAGTTGTAGGAGAGTCGCACGTTGATGCCGTTCTTCTCAAAATAGAGCGAAGCGTTGGCAGTATGCTCAGGCGAACCTGCCATCTTCACGTCGTCGCCATCCTCAATACCGAGGCGGTCGTTGTAGTTGCGAGTGGCAGTATGCGTGTAGGTATAGTTGCCGTAGAATCCCAAGCAAGAGAGTGAAGGAGCGATAAAGCCGAAGTCGCGCTGGTAAGCGGCCTCAACGCCGAAGACGCTTGCATCGTAAGCATTCATGTTCTGTGTGACCTCAAACTCCTCCTTGTTGCCGTCAAGTCCGAGTTCCTCGCCAGTATAGTAGCCGAGCGTCTCCACATTGACGTTCTTGATATCCTTATAGAAGAGACCCAGGCTCACCTGACCTACGCTCTTGAAGTAATAGTCTGCAGACAGGTCAAAGTTCCATGCCGTAGTAGGCTTGATATTCGGGTCGCCGATGGTAGCCTCAAGGTCAGCGATGTTGAAACTCTTGTTTGCCACGAGAGCAGAGTACTTCGGACGTGAAAGAGACTTTGTCACTGACGCACGGATGTTACCATCCTCACTCATCTTATATTTCAGGAGGAAACTTGGGAGGAGATTAGTATAGTTGTTCTTGTATTCCCCTGTAGGATTGAGCGACTCATTCTCCTCCTCATCCATTATATAGTTGACACCAGAGGTAGTCAGACGAGTATGCTCAATGCGCAAGCCAAGGGTAGAACTGAGACGCTTGCCCAACTCCTGGTCGAAGCGTAGGTAGCCAGCGTGGATTATCTCCGTCGCCTTATAGTTGCCTGCTTCTTCCTCAAGCACCTCCACTCCGTCAGCCTTGTCAAACTTCAGTGTTCCAAGATAATCCTTGTCCACGAACTGCGTGCCGAGAGGATACTGCGAGCCAGGCATAAATCCGTTTCTCACCTCGCTCACGAGGCAGTTTTTCCAATCGCCTACATACTTGTCGGCAGCATCCGAATAGTCGAAATACGAGGTGTTGCGCTCCTTTTTCTTCTGAGTGAACTTATATCCGAACTTCAGCGTATTGCCAAAGATTCCGTTGGAAAGAGGGAGGGTAAAGTTGATGCGCTCCTTGAGTTCGTTTTCCTTGATGCTCTGGTCGGAGTTGCATAACTCGTCTATCTTCCATCCTTTCACGCCGTATTCGGGTATGGCAATGGTAGAGTAAGGTTGTTTCCCGCCAATATCCACCATGGAAGCACCGAAGTCATAATCATCGCTACCCTTGAATTTCAGTCCCATATAACGCTCGTTTGGTCTATCCTCCGTAGCGCGTGAGATGCTTGAAGCCCAGTCGAGCTTAAGGCTGCCAAACTGATGTTCACCGTCGAGAGTGAAGTCCATAGTCTGCTGTCTCTCCAATCTTGCCGACTTATTGTCGTCGGAACCAGCCTTCGTCTGTATCACTACACTCTGCTCCTTGGCTGCGGAATTTAGTTTCTTATAGCTTATCCTGTAACGGTTCTCCCAGTCATTGCGACGGTTGTAGATGCCCTTGAACGAAATCTTGTGAAGCGGAGAGAACTTATAATCAGCAGAAAGCGAGTAGCTCTGACGCTCTCTCGTCACATAATACTGCCTTACCTGCGCCTCTTTCAACTGCACCTCGCCATTTTTCTCCACGTATTCAAACTCCGTATTGTCTGAGCCACCGGGGGCATACTGGTAAGAAGCACTTGCCATAATGCCGAGCTTATCATCGAAGAAACGGTCACCCCACGTGCCACCAATGTTCCATTGCGGCTTTTCGGAAATCCAAGTATAGCCTGAAGATGCTGTGAAATTGAGCACACGGCGTGAAGGAGAGTTTTTCGTAACAAGATTGATGCCGCCACCTATCGCATCACCATCCATGTCAGAGGTCACCACCTTGTTTACCTCTATCGTCTGAATCATGTCAGCTGGAATAAGGTCGAGCTGCACATTGCGCGTGTCGCCCTCTGCAGAAGGCATCCTGTTGCCGTTGACCGTGACAGAGGTAAGGTCGGCACTGGTTCCGCGCACCTGTCCGAAGCGAGCTTCACCCTGGTCATACTGCACATTGATACCATTGATACGCTTCAGTGCATCACCGATATTAGAGTCGGGGAACTTGCCCACCTGGTCGGCAGACACCACATTCATCACTCCCATGCTGCTCTTCTGCATCTGCAAAGCCTTGCGCTGGGCAGAGAAAGCACCCTGCACCTGCACTTCGCCAAGCTCCACGCCTGACTGCATCACTACATTATTCTCAGTCACCTTGCTCTCAGTCACCTTTATTTCCTTTCGCACAGGCTCATAGCCTACGTAGGAGATACGGAGGGTATATGTACCCGGCTTCAGGTTAGTCAGGCTGTAATAGCCATTGATGTCGGCGGTCACACCCGTGTGGGTATTTTCTATCACTATCGCCGCACCAGGGAGAATATTGTTCTCCGTATCTACAATACGTCCCGTCACGATACCGGTATTGGGGGCTGAAGAAGCCGGCACCTCTGTCTTTACTTCTTTTTCTCTTGTCGTCGAAACATCTTTTGTGACTGCATTGGCTGCTGGAACAATCATAAATGATGCCAATGCTACTGCTTGAATGCTTTTTTTCATCTTTTCTTCTTTTGATTTCTATTTTTTTGTTTTCTGCGGCAAAGGTCGGACGATATTGTTACAAGAATGTTTCGACGATGATACGTTTCTATGACCCCCACGGATTGTCACAGCATTGTAACAAGTAGGTGTGCAGAATTATCTCTATAGGTGAGTTCTATTTTGTCCTATATCCCAACCATTTCAACCTTTATTGTAACACGCTTAGTTATTACATTGCAATAGCTTAGTTATTACATTG
>CALZJQ010000191.1 GCA_945787895.1 uncultured Prevotella sp.
TCCTCGAAAATAAATCCAAAATATGACAAAGCGAATTAATAGAACCCACCTTAATTCTTTAATTCCTGATAAAAAATATCATGATGTCCGCTGGGGGGACGAAATGACTGTCGTGAAGAAAATGACAGGAAAGGAAGAAAATGGAAGGAAACTGCCTCGCGGATATATAATATAAGGTGAAGAATTACAAAAAATAGCATTTTTTTGATTTTCCTCAAAAAAAATAATGAAAATATTTGGAAGAATGAAAATAATGCATTAACTTTGCAATCGTTATCCTGAATACAATCTTTTTACCTTAAAAAGGCTAATACCTATTGAGATTGGAACGTCCACACCGGGAGGTGAGGGCGTTTTTTTTGTTTTTGTCTTTGTCTTTGTTTTGTCTTTGTTTTTGTCTTTGTTTTTGTCTTTGTCTTTGTTTTCGTTTTTGTCTTTGTTTTTGTCTTTGTTGGTTCCACAGACCTCGCCCACCCTTTCCCGTCAAATCGTTTTTTGAAAAAAATATGGCAGGAATATGTTTGGTTTGTTGTCAATTATTTGTAACTTTGCACCTTGGTTTGAAATCAGTTGATTAGTTGTCGGGTCATTTTAAAACCACATACCTCCGTATAACCACAAAACCGTAAAACCGCAAAACCGCAAAAAAACTATGTCATTATGGTTCATATTCTGTCAGGATGCCTTTTTGATTAAGGAAGACGCTGACGACAAATTTTCTGTTCCCTCGGGAGCCGAGCCGCCTGTTGAGTTGAAGGAATGGAATACCATCCACAACATCTCTCCGATGGACGACGGCACGGCAGTGAAGGCTGTAAGGATAGACAATCCCGTCAACGACCTTGAAGGGCACGTGATGTGCCCCCTCCGGCAATCCTACTACAAGCTGCCACGGCCTCTCTATGAGAAAGCGGGCAAGTGTCACGAGATACTGTACTGGGACATGAACACGAGATACTGCGGGGTCTGCGGCGCACCGATGGTGCTTGAGACAGACATCTCCAAGCGTTGCACCGGTTGCGGCAAGGAGGTATGGCCGCAGTTGGCTACCGCCGTCATCGTACTTATCCACAGAGGTAAGGACGAGGTGCTATTGGTAAGGGGGCACAGTTTCAGAAGCAGGTTCCACGGATTGGTGGCAGGCTTCGTAGAGACGGGAGAGACTTTGGAGGAAGCAGTAAGGAGAGAGGTCAAAGAGGAGGTGGGACTGGAAATAGACAACATCAGATATTTCTCTTCTCAGCCCTGGCCCTATCCCTGCGGACTGATGGTCGGCTTCAACGCTGACTATGCCGGCGGTGAGATAAAGTTGCAGAAAGAGGAAATAGCCGAAGGCGGCTGGTTTGACCGCGGGCATCTTCCCACTATCCCCGAGAAGCTGTCAATAGCGAGAAAACTGATTGACAGTTGGATTGACGGTGAAGGATAGCGTGAACACCATTTATCGGAAAAGGAAAAAAAAGATCATGAAAAAGAAGAAAATCTATCTTGTCGCAGCCCTTATATGTATGGCTGTCATACCCGGAGTAATCGTTTATTATCTCTTTGCAGGAATAACGAAACATGATAGTACGGAGTACCTTTACATTGACGATGACGACAATCTCGACTCTGTAAGCATGAAACTGGAGCCTTTGGTGACGGAGCAGGGGCGCACGGCAATACGCACCTTGGCGAGGCACCTCGGCTATGCGGAAAACGTGCGCAGCGGAAGATATTCCGTAGAGCCTGGAATGTGCGCCGTCACGCTGTTCCGCAACCTGCGCAACGGTCATCAGGAGCCTGTGCGGCTTACCATCCCTTCCGTGAGGACTACGGAACGCCTGTCGGAAGAACTGGGAAAGAAACTGATGGTTTCCGGAGACGACATCTGTCATGCGCTGAAGGACAACGATGTATGCAGGAAATATTCATTGGACAGCGCCACCATCATCTCCATGTTTATCCCCAACACATACGAGGTATATTGGAACATCCCTCTTGACAAATTCTTAGAAAAGATGAAGAAGGAGAGCGACAGGTACTGGGAAGGAGAAAGGATGGAGAAAGCGAAGGGTCTGGGACTGTCACCCGTGGAGGTCATCACGCTCGCAAGTATCGTGGAGGAAGAGACAGCCAACGACGGCGAGAAGCCGATGATTGCGGGAATGTATTACAACCGCCTGCAACAGGACATGCCTCTTCAGGCTGACCCTACGATAAAGTTTGCCTTGCAGGATTTCAGTCTGAGACGTATTTACAGAAAGCTGCTCTCTACGGACAGTCCTTACAACACTTACCGCAACACGGGTCTTCCCCCCGGTCCTATACGCATCCCGTCAGTAACAGGCATCGACGCCGTGCTGAACATGGCGAAGCATGACTATCTATATATGTGCGCTAAGGAGGATTTCTCAGGCACCCACAATTTTGCCCGCACCTATTCCGAGCATCTCATCAATGCCGCCAGATACTCCAAGGCTTTGGATGCACGGGGAGTGAAGTGAGGGGGAAAAAAATCCTATCCCCTCAAGGTATCGACGGAGAAAGAGAGTGGCAACAGAGACTTTACGGAATCTACTATCATTACTCCGCTTTTTCCATATAGCAGAAGGCGGATGGGCTGACCGTATCTCACCTCATGCTCAAGAATGACCTGACGGCAAGAACCGCAGGGAGAGATGGGGTCAGTGACAAACTCTCCATCTACATTGCGGGCTGCAATGGCGAGGGATGTTATGGGAGTGTCGGGGTACCGCGCCTGTGAAGAAAAGATGGTGACACGCTCAGCGCATAAGGTAAGCGGTGTGACGGAATTTTCCTGATTGCAGCCAGTCACCACTACCCCATTCTTCAGTCGCAGGGCCGCTCCCACATGAAAATTGCTGAATGGCGCATAGGAGTGTGCCGTGGCTTGCTTAGCAAGCTCTACAAGTTCGTTGTCTTCTTTCGACAGCTCTGTCTGCTGAGCGAGAGCCATCCTTAGTTTTATTTCTATTGTCTGCATGAGGGGGAAAAAAATCAGTTGTTTGGTTGTTTGGTGGTTGTTGGTTGGGTTTGCTTTTCTCTGAGAAGAAAACAATAAAAACCACTTTTGATGTCT
>CALZJQ010000192.1 GCA_945787895.1 uncultured Prevotella sp.
TTGCGGCAGTTCATGGGGTAATATTCCGTGGCTTTGCTGGAACGGGTTTTGGAGCGCAGAAACCTATTGCAAAGCCAGAGGCGCAGACACAACATGCAGATTTCTTTAATGCTTTTTTCAACAATGGAGACTATGCCGCATACGCTCAGGTGGTCAATCCTGTAGCTGACCGTGTAAAAATCGGTAAAGAATACAAGATTGCCGCGACAGTTTCTGTTTCAAAAGACGAACTCCGAAAAACACTGGAAGGTGCTGGGGTCATACGCAGTCTGAATTCCGGATTTTAATACCTGTAGTATATGAAGAGATTATCAATGTATTTTTGCTTGATTATGACGGTTGTCATGGTCAATGCACAGGACAGGCAGATTAAAATGCCTGAGGCTCCGAAGCAAGAGAAATACACTGAGTTTACGTTGAAGGACAAGGGATATTGGTGTTCTGTAGAATTAGGAGTAGCTCCTTCTGTCAGGTTTCACGAAACGTGTATGTGGACATCAACCTTGTCATTTGTAAATGGTTACAGATTCAATGACTACCTGAGACTTGGTGTCGGAATCGGTGCCGGTTACTATTTTGCAAACAATGATGTGGCGAGAGACACTGACATCAGATGGACAATGCCAATCTTCGTCAATGCCCGTGGAAATTTTATGTCTCAGGAAGTCAGGGAGATTGTTCCGTTTTGGTCTGTGGACATAGGTGGTGCAGTGAGAGATGGTTTTCTTTTTACACCTTCTGTCGGATGTCGTATAGGTGAAAGACGCTCTGCCTTTTTGGCAAGTTTGGGTTATAGTTATCGAGGAATAGATGCAAAAAAGGGATTGAGCAGCAATCGCAGTTTTATCGTTCTGAAAATCGGATATGAATTTTAATAATGTACGCTTATGAAGAATATCATCAAGACGTTTGGTTCGCTTTGTCTATGGGCAGTGGCGACCATACAAGTAAGTGCCCAAACAACAACAAGCGCATACCAGCAATATGAGCCGGAATGTCTCGGAGTGGAACTTGACGGTTCTCAGACCTTACGTGTCTGGGGTGTGGGTAGAAACAAGAAAGATGCCGTAGAACAGGCAAAGAAAGATGCCGTAAGAGCTGTTGTTTTCAAAGGAATACGCAACGGAATCTCCGGGTGTAATACAAAGCCAGTTCTGATGGAAGTGAATGCAGAAGAGAAATACGAGGACTACTTCAATGTGTTCTTTATGGATGGAGGAGAGTATCTGAAATACATCTCTATGAAAGACGAGAAAAGGGTTAACTTGTTCAAAAAGGACAAGGAGAAAGAAAAAAGCCAGCACTTTGTGAAATATGGTATCACAGTCAGAGTGTTGAGGTCTGAATTGAAAAAGAGGTTTGAAAATGACAACATAATTCCATCAAAATGAAAAGATTTTATTTATCCGCAATATTCCTGTTGACTGCTGTAATGTCATTCGGACAGGCAAAGAAACCGACCCTTATGGTTGTTCCTGCTGACAATTGGTGTGTCACTAACAAATATATGGACAAGTTTGATGATCAAGGTACGACTGTTGATGTGCCTAATTACAAGCGTGCTCTGCAGAACAGCTCCGACTGTTATAATGTCATCACCAAAATCAACACATTGATGAGCGACCGCAATTTTCCACTCAAGGATTTGTCGGCTGTTCTCAAAAGTATGTCAACCAATTCAGCAATGGATGCAGTGACAACGACCAAGTCGGGTGCAGGATTGGCAGAGTCTCCATTGGATGTTATCAAACGTAATTCCAATGCAGATATCATCATCGAGTTGAACTGGCAGGTAAACACAGTTGGACCAAAGAAAAGCATCACGTATTCACTTGCTGCAAAGGACGCATATACCGACAAACAGATTGCAGGAACACAGGGAACAGGAACACCTTCGTTTTCAGCAGAATTGCCAGTGCTGTTAGAAGAGGCAGTCATTGCCAACATGGACAATTTCTGTGCCCAGCTTCAGGCTCATTTCGATGACATGATGGAGAATGGACGTGAGGTCACGATGGAAGTAAAGGTTGTTGATAATGGTTCCGGCATAGACCTTACGAGTGAGTACGGAGGTGAGGAACTGACCGATATTATTGATGATTGGGTTTCTGACAACAGTGTAAACCACCGATACAACCTTTCTCAGGGTTCTGAAAATTTCCTGAAGTTTGAGCAGATACGTATTGCACTGTATCAAGCTAACGGTCGTCCCAACGACACACGGCGTTGGGCAAGGGAACTAACAAAGGAACTCACCTCAAAATACCAGATACCTTGCAGGGTAGATATACGGGGATTGGGAAAAGCAGTAGTTATGATTGGTGAAAAATGACAATGACATGAAAAAGTTAATAATATCATTAATGTGCCTATATTCTGCAACCATTGCATCGGCACAGGAGAAATCAATATCCATGTATGTTTATACTCCAGAACAGAGTGAATCCATACCTCAATCCTGTATGGATTATCTGTCCAATAGCCTTACAACAGCTGTCACCACAGATGGGCTTGCTGCGCAGAACGAGTATCTCACTCAGTTTCTGTTAATGCCAAAGGTAAACATAGCGACGAAGAATGTGCTTGCTACAACTCAACAGCAAGTTGTATTGACTCTGGATGTAAATCTGCAAGTTGTTGACAATATAAGTGGCACTGTATATGCTTCTGCTACAGTCAACCTTAAAGGTGTCGGGACGAATGAGACAAAGGCGTACAACGCTGCATTCCGTACCATCAATAAGTCTAATGCTAAAATCAAAGGACTTGTTTCAACTGCCAAGGAGAAGATAATTGTCTATTATGAGGCAGAAGCAGACAACATCATCAAGAAAGCTCTTCTTCTCGCTGAGCAGCGCAATTATGAAGAGGCATTCTATCTGCTCAGCATGATACCTTCCCAATGCAGTAAGTATGACGATGCTATCTCTGCCTGTATGCAAGTTTGGACAAAATATAAGGACATCTCTTGTTCAAAGAATCTGGAGAAGGCACGTGCTGTATGGGTAGCCAATCAGGATATTGACGCGGCAAATATGGCAGGG
>CALZJQ010000193.1 GCA_945787895.1 uncultured Prevotella sp.
AATTTCTAATGACCGATTTGGGATAAATTGTATTTATGACAATAAAAGCGGATGATAGGTTTCAAAATGTAAGCTATTGCGAATGGAAGTATGCACAAATTAGTCCGAAATAGCAAATTTTAGAAATAAATGCTACATTTTTTAGCGCAAATATTCTTGTTTTCAAGATATTTTATTAACTTTGTCCACGCATTTAACGAAGATTTGCAATGCCACCTCGCTTACAATCCTAAAGTGGAAACCTGCGGATGCGTGACACACTGCAGTATTTCACCTTACAATATCCTACGTTAAGACCATGATTTCGCATCGAGGCTTACATTTCATGCAACACACAAACACAAATAGACATAAAAGAAAAACAATTAAATACAACAACTAAACAATTCTATGGCAAAAGAGATTAGCAAAACAAACAAGTTCATGCTGACCCTTGCAGTAGCAGCGCTCGTACCAGGCAGTGCGATAGCGGCTGGAGATGTAAAGGGGGTCAACACCTTCATGAACAATCATGCCGTACAGAGTGCTAAGCAAATCACGAGTACCTCACAGTACGTACTGACAGGTTACGTCAAGGATGAAAACGGGGAACCGCTCATCGGCGTGTCTGTCAAGGTGAGAAATGCCAAAGGCGGCGTGGTGACTGATGCGGAAGGTAAATTCTCCATCGTCACTAACAAGGACAATGTCATTCTCGTCGTGTCATACGTGGGTATGAAGACGCAGGAAGTGAGAGCCAAAGTGGGCAAGAAGCTCAACGTCATCATGCATGATGACGGACACCTCATCGACGAAACCGTGGTGACTGGTATCTATTCGCGCAACAAGGAGAGCTTCACGGGTAGTGCGACGACACTGCGTCAGGAGCAGTTGAAGGAGATAAGCAGCATGAATGTCCTGCAGTCAGTTGCGGCTCTCGACCCTTCTTTCCAGATTATGGAAAACAATCTCATGGGTGCTGACCCAAATACTGAGATGAACATCAACATCAACGGTACGAACAGTATCAACGGTCTTACCGACACTTACAGCACAAACCCCGACCAGCCCCTCTTTATCCTTGACGGTTTTGAGACCACTCTCCAGCGTATCTCAGACCTCAGTATGGATCGTATCGAGAGCATCACCATCCTGAAGGATGCCGCTTCTGCCGCTCTCTATGGTTCCAAGGCTGCCAACGGCGTTGTGGTGGTGGAGACAAAGAAGCCGGAAGCCGGACGTCTGCGCTTCAGCTACAACGGCAACTTCAAGGTTGAGTTTGCCGACCTCCGCGACTACAACCTCATGAACTCTAAAGAGAAGCTCGAGTTTGAGAGACTTGCAGGGCATTTCGGTATTCTTGACGAGAACGGAGAGCCTGTCACAAGTGACGGACGCAAGAACTATTACCATGAACTTGCCAACGTGCTCTCTGGTCAGGACTCATACTGGATGAACGAACCTCTCCGCACAGCGTTCACAAATTCCCACAGTCTCAATGCCACGGGTGGTGATGATGCCTTCCAGTACGGCATGACATTCTTCTACAACAACACGCAGGGTGTGATGAAAGGCTCAAATCGTCAGAACGTAAACGGCGACATTGACCTGCGTTACCGCATCAACAAGTTCAACCTTTTCTCAAGGACAAGCATCGGCTACCTCAACTCCGAGCAGGAGACCGTCTCCTTTGCAGAGTTCTCAAAGATGAATCCTTTCTATCCGAAATACAATCAGGATGGTGAGGCAGAGAAGATTGTTGACTACATAGGTGAGACAACTCCTGTCTATAACCCTATCTGGGACATGAATCAGAACAGTTTCAACGAGAACAGTCAGCTCAGTCTTACCCAGAATTTCAACGTAGAATACGAGCCAATCCATCGACTCCGCCTGCAGGGAAACCTCAGTTTCACCACATCACGCGCAAAGACAGAGCGTTTCGTCTCTCCTTATGCAAGCCAGTTTGACAAGCAGCCTGACGAGAAGAAAGGCTCTTACAACCAGAGCAACACCAGTCGCACGAGCTATACTGCCCGTTTCACGGCAAACTATGGAGGCATCGTAGGCAAACACTCATACAACCTTGTAGGCGGTGCATCGCTTCAGGACAGCAAGAGCGATATGTCGGCATTTGCTGCGGCAGGCTATACCACTGACAAGTTCTTCAATCCAAACTTCTCTCAGGGCTATGTGGAAGGTTCCAAGCCTTCTTCTTCTATCAGCAACTCACGCAGTGCATCGTTCTATTTCAACGCCAACTACTCCTTCGACCAGCGTTATCTCTTTGATTTCAACCTCAGTTCGGACGGAGCTTCCAAGTTTGGCATCAACAATCCTTTCTACACTTCCACATCAGTGGGCGTGGCATGGAACGTACACAACGAGGCTTTCTTCAAGAACCTGTTTTCTGAAAACAAAGCCATCAGCTACATGAAGATACGCTATACCTACGGTGAGCCGGGCAGTGACAACTTCGATGCCAAGCTTTCCAACAGCGTTTATCACTATTACAACAACTACAGCAACCCTTGGGGACTTGCCACATACATCACGCAGTGGGGCAACTCAGGATTGAAATGGAAGCGTGTGAAGACTCATAACATAGGTCTCGACCTCGGATTCCTTGACAACAAATTGATGGTAAACCTCAACTACCGTACATCTGACTCCGACCCTGAGCTGATGCGAGTGGATATGCCTACCTCTACAGGTGTCACGTCAGTGCCTATGAACATCGGTGCCACCTACAACAAGACGTTCACCGTCACCGTCAACTACGAGGCATTCCGCAACAGGGACTGGATAGTGCGCGTCAATGCGAACGCCATACATACGAGGACAGAATACGGCAAGATTGGTGACCTCCTCGAAAAACTCAACGAGGAAGGACGTGCAAGCCAGACAATGCTCCGCTATTATGACGGTGCAAGCACCTCTGCTCTGTGGGCAGTGCGCTCTGCAGGCATCGACCCAGCCCGCGGTGACGAGCTCTTCATCAAGAAAGACGGCACATATACCTATAAGTGGGACTCCAGTGATGAAGT
>CALZJQ010000194.1 GCA_945787895.1 uncultured Prevotella sp.
TTGTCCTCGAAAATAAATCCAAAATATGACAAAGCGAATTAATAGAACCCACCTGTAAGGAGAAATCTGAATGCTTCCAGCGTATTCTGCAAAACCATATAACCGCAAAACCGTAATATAGAAACTATAATTTTGTTACAATCTCAGTGCCTTGATATTTCACTACAACTCCTTGAGCCTCGGGGTCATAGCCCTGTGTGCGGTCAGAGCTTACAGGTACGATGATAAAGGTACGCTCCTTGAGCATACCAGGAAATTCTCCCTTGCGGTCGCCGATAGTAACAATCTTCTTCGCATCGTCGTAGGTGATTTCGATGTTGGAATAGCGTCCTGCCTCATAGCCATAATTATCGCCCTCATCCTCGTAGAGAGTGAACTTGCCGTCCTTTCCCTGATATACGAAGAGACGTATGACGTCAGCCTTCTTCTCCTTGACATACTCCAATGCTGGACCTACAGGAATAATACTGCCTGCACGCACGCAGAGAGGTATGCGCTCATAGGGAGCACTCAGGCGCAGACGCTGGCTGCCATTCGTCAGCACCTTGCCCGTATAGAAGTCATACCACACGTTGTCCTTAGGGAAATATACGTCACAATGACGCTGACAATATTTATATACAGGGTTTACCATGATTGCCGGACCAAACATAAACTGATAAGCCACCTCACGTGCTTTCGCATCATCACCGAAGTCCATTACCAACGGACGCATCATGGTGTAGTCGTTGAAATGCACCTGCGCAGCAATGGAATAGATATAAGGCAACAGGCGGTAGCGCAACTGCAGGCAACTGCTTATCACCTCGTATGCAGGATGTCCCTCGGGAGCGATGTTCCACGGCTCACGGAAGGGGAACTGTCCGTGGGAACGGTACATGGGGGCAAACATTCCGAGCTGGTGCCAGCGTGCGTTGAGCTCACGCCATTCCTTCAAATCCTCGTTCTCCACGCCCGTCTTGTCAAACTCCCGCTGTGCCGCCTCGTAGCGTTTTTCTACGGAGAATCCACCTATATCCTGACTCCAGTATGGCACTCCTGATATGGAAAAGTTGAGACCAGCCGTTATCTGCGCCTTCATGTCCTCCCAACGTGTGCCTATGTCTCCGCTCCATGTGGCGGTACTATACCGCTGCTCTGACGCAAAACCATTGCGGGTAAGCAAGAATACGCGTCTGTTCTCTGGCGAGAAACTATTTCCGAAGCCCCTTTGATTCCATGTAGTATTTTCTTCTAACCATTTAGAGTTTGGCACATTACCCTCGCCTTGCTTCTCGATAGCCGTCTCATATCCGCGCTGTCCGTCATAGATAGCCTCTGCATTAACGATAGAATAAGCGTTGAAGTACTCGTCGGAAGAACCGTATTTCGTAGGGCCGCAGAGCAGTTTGCGGTAGTCCATGTCGGTGCAGTCACGCACGTTGGGCTCGCTGGCATCCATCCACCATGCGTCCATACCTATCGTGCCGAGGTTCTCGTAGAGCTGACGCCAGAATATCTTTCGGGCATCCTCATCATAAGCGTCGTAGAAGGCATACTTATATCCGAGCCAGTCGTAGAGGCTATCCTTCACGCTCTGCTGGTAGATCATGCCCTTGTTGTTGAGTTCGTGGTAGTTATCTACGGTAAGGTAATACTTCGGCCAGCAGGAAATCATTATCTTTGCATTCTGGGCGTGGATGTCGTCAATCATCTTCTTGGGCGAAGAGAAGCGTGAAGGGTCAAACGTGAACGCTCCCCATGAGTCGGGAGTCCAGTAGTTCCAGTCCATCACGATGTTGTCGATGGGCAGGTGACGCTGACGGAAGCCGCCGAGCGCATCCACTATCTCGTCCTGCGTCTTGTATCTCTCGCGGCTCTGCCAGTATCCGAAGAGCCAGTCGGGCATTATCTGCGCCTTGCCCGTCAGCGTGCGGTAGGCGGAAATCACCTCGTCCGCATTCTCTCCGAGCATGAAATAATAGTCCATCTGCTGCCCCATCTCGCTCCAGAACGACAGTCTCCTCTGCTCTGCCTCATCGACAGGCTCAAGGGCACGCAGTCCGCAGTAAGCCTCGCCGCCGTCAGGTTTCCACTCGATGCGTATCGTGTAGGTCTTGCCCTCACGCAGCCTGAAAGCAAACTTGCGGGCATTAGGGTTCCATGCCGTACGCCATATCTCCTGACCGTCGCCTCCCTTGCCTGCCACGTCCTCCGTATAGGCGGACAGACCGCCCACGAAGACTTTCTGGTAGCCCGAGTAGTAATGGCTGAAACGGTAGATGCCCGTCTTGTGAGGCGTTATCGTTCCCTCATACACCACGGTCGCCTTGTCCAAGGGAAACTTTGGAAGATGCTTCGCCGACCTGAGGTTTTCAAAGTAAATGCTGTCCTCACGACGTACCAGCGTCTCCTCTCCCGGAGCGGAATACGTGCCTGTCAGCGCACCTGCCCTGCCTTCCTTGTCGCGCAGGGTGAATACCTCGTGGAGCTGGCTGTAGTCCTTCGGATTGCCGAAGCGGCTCAGGGAATAGTTGTCAAGCAGTATGCCGTAGTTGTTGCTGCTGACGATGAACGGAATGCTCACCTTGGTATTGTACTGGAACAGTTCCTCGTTCCGTCCCTTATAGTTCCATTCGTCCGCCTGATGCTGTCCGAGACCATACAGGGCCTCGCTGTCGTCAAGGTTCTCAAAGACCTGCCGCATCGTCCATCCGCTGTAATCTACGGGTTTCCCGTCGGCACTCACCTGCCTGCAGCGGTAAGGGGCGAACGTCTTTCCCCCGCCTTTCCTGTCGCTGGCAATCAGCTTTCCGGCAGCGTCAGTAAACCACACCTCTCCCGTGGCACTCCTGACGAAGCCTTTCATCTGCGCAGTGCTTACACACACCACGCCGCTGTCCTCCCTCACCTCGTAGGGAGTCATCAGCGGGCGGTCCACGATGATGAGGCTCGGGCGGGCGGCAAAACTGCCC
>CALZJQ010000195.1 GCA_945787895.1 uncultured Prevotella sp.
ATGAACACTTCTAAAAAATCAGATATGTGTGAATAATTAATAGAACCCACCTATAAATATAGGATAACAGAAATTGCAGAGTTATATGAAGGATATTCTTGAAGAGATAATTGCAGACAAGCGCGCAGAACTTACTGCCGTTCTCCGAAAGCGGCTCAGCATGAAGAAACGTCTTGCTGAGAGCGACAGCGGCATAATAGCGGAGTTCAAGCGCAAGAGTCCGAGCAAAGGCTGGATACATGCCGATGCAAGGGTGGAGGACGTGGTGCCGGGATATGCAAGGGGGGGCGCAAGTGCCGTGAGCATACTTACCAACGAGAAGTATTTCGGAGGCAGTCCGGAGTTTATCCGCAGGGTACGGGACATTGTTCCCGACCTCCCTATCCTCAGAAAGGAGTTTATCATAGATGAGTATCAGCTATATGAAGCCAAGGTGATAGGGGCTGATGCCGTGTTGCTGATAGCCGCTGACCTTTCCCCCTCTCGTTACGCTGAGCTTCTTCGCACGGCTCACGCCCTTGGTCTTGAGGTGCTTCTTGAGGTTCATGCAGTGGAAGAGCTGTCGTATCTCAAGGCAGGAGTGCCTGATATGCTCGGAGTGAACAACCGTTCCCTCGGCACTTTCCACACCGATGTCCAGCATAGTTTTGACATAGCACATGAGATGCAGGAGGCTGTGGCTCACCTTTCCGAGGAAGACCGTCCGGTGCTTGTCAGCGAATCAGGTATCAGCGACCCGATGATAGTGAGGAGACTGCGTGAAGCCGGCTTCCGTGGTTTTCTTATCGGAGAGTGCTTTATGAAAGAGACAGACCCGGGTGAAGCTCTCAGGGATTTTATAAATAGGTAGTTGTTTGGTTGTTTAGTGGTTTTGTTGATAGTATTCGACTCCATTGGAAAGACAAACAACCAAACAACCAAACAACAAAACAACAAAACAACAAAATAACCAAACAACTAAACAACCAAACAAGTAATAGGGGCAAATGAATAACAAAAAACAAAACGATTATGAATAGAATAAACAAACTCTTTGCAGATAAACCACAGAATCTGCTTAGCATATACTTCTGTGCCGGAACGCCAAGGCTTGACGGCACGGCTGACGTCATCCGCACGCTTGCCTCAAATGGCGTCAATATGATAGAGGTCGGAATACCATTCTCTGACCCGATGGCTGACGGGCCTGTCATCCAGACGGCGGCTACCAAGGCCTTGCGCAACGGTATGACCCTCCGCCTGCTCTTCGAGCAGTTGCAGGACATACGCAAGGACGTGGAGATACCGCTCATCCTGATGGGATATATGAACCCGATAGTGAAGTTCGGGTTTGAGAAGTTCTGCCGGAAATGTGCGGAGGTAGGTATCGACGGCGTGATAATGCCCGACCTGCCTTTTAAGGATTATATGGAGGACTACAAGCCTATAGCCGACAGATACGACCTGCGTATCATCATGCTCATCACTCCGGAGACATCAGAGGAACGCATCCGCTTCATCGACGAGAATACGGACGGCTTTATCTACATGGTGTCAAGTGCCGCAACTACGGGAGCCCAGAAAGAGTTTGATGCAGCAAAGCAGGCATATTTCAACAAGGTGCGCGCCATGAATCTTGCTCATCCTACCATGATAGGGTTCGGTATCAGCAACAGGCAGACTCTTGAGTCTGCACAGGCCAATGCCAACGGAGCTATAATAGGCAGCAAGTTCGTGCAGCTCCTCGATGATGCTGGCGGCGATGCCCGGAAAGCGATAGACGGACTTATGGCTTGTTTGCAGGAATAGACGAGCGTAGTTTTCTGAAGATTTAATCCAAATCGGTCATTAGAGCCTAAACAGATTTTGTTTTGTTGTTTTGTTGTTTAGTGGTTTGGTTGTTTGTCTTATCAATAGAGTCGAATACTATCAACTAAACCACTAAACAACAACCAACGGTTTTTATTGTTTTCTTCCTGACTTCATCAATGCGCCACCAAATAGAGAGTAGTGCCTGTTTGGGGGAGGGTTTGAAGAAAACATAAAAAACAACCTTTGTGTCGTACAGGTCTCTCCGAGCCCTTGATGTAAAGTCTCAGTCAGTCATTGCCAAATCTCCCTGTCGGTCGGTTTGTCAATGCCTGACTGAGACTTTACATCTGCCTGCGGCATTGTACGACACAAAGGAAAAAACAGGAAAAACACTTGGTTGTTTGGTTGTTTTGTTGTTTAGTGGTTTAGTTGTTTGTCTTGTCAATTGAGTCGAATACTATCAACTAAACAACATAACAACTAAACCACTAAACAACAACCATGTGTTTTTCCTGTTTTTTCTTTTGATGTCTTTGTATCTGTATGTGCACAGCGTACCGAAAGTCGAAGTGTAACGGAGACTTACAGGGACGCTGGGTGCATACAGATACGGAAGATGCGCAGCAGCTTCCAAATGAAAGACATCAAAAGGGGTTTTTATTGTTTTCTTCTTTCAGATGGATGATGGGCTGCGTTTTCTGTTGCTGTATTTAGAGCCTTATAACTAACCATAACTTACTATGACTAACTAATCTAAAGTATTGAATTTCAATATTCTTTGATTTTTAACACTTTCTGAGTGCTTTTTGGCAGTTCCCGATTTTCCACATATTTTTGCAGCGTATTTCTACCGTGGAGAATTTGCGGAGCTTTTATTTTGTCATATCGTGAACGTAGTTGACAAGGGTTTACGAGTGGTTACGATGAAGGACAGATTTGAAGCTGATAGGCAAAAAGCGTAATATCGTGGACTGGGTTGACAAAGGTTGTCAATGGTTCACTTCCGTTTACTCCAT
>CALZJQ010000196.1 GCA_945787895.1 uncultured Prevotella sp.
CATGGCGAAGACCTGCAGTTGAACTACTGGCAGTGGCAGGAGGGGCAGTATCCTCATGTATCCCCGACAGCAGATTATCAGCCTTCCGTCACCATTACTTTCGTCAGCAACGGAGGAACGGATGTCATCAATACTGTGCTGGAAAAGGAGAGTCAAGCGACGGCTCCCGGTCGCCCTGTTCGCGAAGGTTACTACTTTGCCGGATGGTACAAGGACGAGGCTCTCACGCAGTTCTTTGACTGGCAGAACACTACGCTCACGGAGAGCCTCACGCTCTATGCGAAATGGATAGAAGACCACAGCAATGATGTGGATGTGACACCATTCAACAACAAGTTCACCAAAGAGTACCACATCAAGACGGTGGCGCAACTGCGAGGACTGGCACAGGTGGTGGCAGGACAATGGGACTGGAGCAACTACGACGGTACAAACCTCGACCTCACGTCCTATCAGCCTATACAATTGGTTGCACCGCGCAATCTGGAGGGATGCACCATCTATCTCGACAACGACCTCGTGCTCAACGACACCACCGACTGGCGGTACTGGGGGCACGACGGCTATGCGGAGCCTTGGAAGCCAATAGGTATGACTGACTGGATGCCAACTGCTGGACGCAGCGAGTTCAATGGTACCTTTGATGGGCAGGGTCACACCATCAGTGGTCTGTATATCGAAATGAGTGCCGTGAAAGCCTACGACTCGCAGCGCTACTACTGGGGACTCTTCGGCGACCTCGGCGAGGGTGCCGTCATCAAGAATCTCGGTATTGAAGCCTCGGTCATCAACGGAAAAGAATACGATGACATCGACCATTACATCGACCAGCAAATGAATGCCGCCGGACTGTTGGCTGGTTATGCCTTTGGCTCCACGATTGAGAAATGCTATGCCCGTGGGCGCATTATAGAGGATGGTCGTCGCGACAAATTATGCCGGGACATTGGTGGTCTTATCGGCAAAAGTGATGACTGGCGAGACATCACCATGTCCGATTGCTATGCACTTGTCGATATGGAGGCTGACCTCTCGGGAGAACTTGCTTCGACAGGCTATGGACTCATCGGTCAGTACGAGCCGCGCGGCACCATCACCAACTGCTATAGCGGAGGTCAGTCATACAGAGGTCTCTCTTCATGGAGTTCTTCGATGAGCGTCAACAGCAGTTATTATGACAAGGAAAAAATCACTAATGAAAATCGCTGCACAGGCACTGGCAAGACCACTGCCAAGATGAAGCAGCAGTCCACCTACGAGGGCTGGGACTTTGAGACAGTTTGGGGCATTTCTTCCAGCATCAACGACGGCTATCCCTTCCTGCGTCAGTTCCATCCCGACTTCAAGGAGGATGCTGTGCTGACGACGGCTCCTGCTGCCGTTGCCGGCCTCGTCTATACGGGCGAACCCTTGACGCTCGTCACATCAGGCGCTGCCGAAGGCGGTGAAGTGCAGTATGCACTCAGTGCCGACGGCGAGTTCTCGGTCACTTTGCCGACGGCAACCAATGCCGGTGACTACACCGTCTATTATAAGGTAGCGGGCGATGACAGCCACAACAGTCTGCCCATAGCCGGTCCTGTAAACGTGAGCATTGCCAAAGCTGCAGGTGTTATATCCTTTGCTACAACAAGGGTACAAAAACTGAACACAGACGCTCCGTTTATCAACGAGTTGACAATAACAGGTGATGGAACCGTAACTTACAGCTCGGGCAATGCGGCTGTGGCAACGGTGGATGCCGAAACTGGCGAAGTGACCATCAACGGCATCGGCACGACGTCCATCACCGCCCAAGTCATCGACGGCATCAATTACAGCTACACGAAGACCTCGGTGCGCTACGATCTGACTGTGACGGAAGACACGGCATTGGGCATCAGCGACTTGTCGGCAGAAAATGATGCGGAAGCCGAGAACGCGCCCATCTACGACCTCATGGGTCGCCGTCTTCAGCAGAAGCCTGCGAGAGGATATTACATCCTGGGCGGGAAGAAGTATTTCGTGAAGTAGAGACACGATAAACATTCATACATCTTATCAATTATGCTTATCCCGCCGCAGCGCTTGTCTGCGGCGGGATTTGTTTGAAATTTTTCCACCTGCGCCTATTTTCTCCGCCAGTTGCATTTTTTTTCTCCGTTAGAGAAATTGCGTTCATAACTTATGTATGTCCGTTCATAACTTTTGAACGGCGGTTCATAACTTAACGTGAGTTCGACGTATTTCATTCAAAACAGAGTAGGCTGATTATCAAACACTCTGACGACTTGTATAGACGGTTTCTTGGGGAAGTAGCAGTAGGCGGCAATCGCCCCCAATAGGTTGGCAGCGAAGTTGCAGACAGACCTGTGTCTTGAGTGTTCCACCTGTGCGATGTTCTTGAGCTCGTCGTTGACACTTTCAATAATCGCCCTCTTACGCAGCAGCACCCTGTCCGAAACGCTCATCAGAGCCCCTTTCATATTGCTCTTCAGTTTTGTGATGAGCTGAATGCCGTCCACGAAAAGCTCTGGAAAAGATTCTTGCTGATATACCCTTTGTCTGCCACGAGCTTGTCGAATGTCATCTCGAAGAATCTCTTGTTCTCCAAAGGCTTCCTGTCATCCACATCGCCAGGTGTAACCATGAAGTTCTGCAATTCGCCTCTTTCGTTACAGATAAGGTGCAGTTTGAAACCGAAAAACCATCCCATCGAGCACTTGCTTGTTGACTCTATAGGCTTGTTTTTTTGTCCTTTTCTTATAAGAAACATTAACCCAAATAGGTCTGCTTTGAAAACTTTTGAGTAGCTTTGCTGT
>CALZJQ010000197.1 GCA_945787895.1 uncultured Prevotella sp.
TTGTGAAGTGAAATCACATTTTCCTCAAATAATGCCTTTTCGGTACAGGGGACTGTCCCCAGTACCGATCAATTCCTGAGCACTTATGGTCATATAGACCCCATGCATGATATAGAAAACTGCTGTTCATCATTGTACATTTGGTTGTGGTGATTCAAATATACAAAAAAGACGGCAGTTTTCTTCCTTTTTACAATATCTCTGTTAATCTATCACTCGAAATGTCGGATGAACCATAAAAATCACTAAAAAATAGAACCTCAATAACGCAATTTTATCTCAAAAAGTTTGCTCAAATGAAACTTTAATTGTAAATTTGCAACGACAGAACTCGCCACGCCTCTTTCTAATGCGCACCAGGGCGGGGCTTTTTTGTATATATACGTTATGGCATACACGAAACTTCCAATATCAATGAATGCGTATATTTGCAGTAGAAAAAGAAAGTAATAACAATTAAATCACAACATTATGAAAAAGATTATTCTTACAACAGCGGTAATGATGGCGATGACAATAAGCTGCTTCGCACAGTCAAAAAACATTGAGCCTGAGTATATCGGGCAAGTAGTAATCCTGAATGCAGACAGCACGACAACGTTGCTGCAAAAAGAGGCGACATCCATGAAGACAAAGTCGTCGAATTGGGGAATGATACCTATCCCTGGCAGCGGCATGCTGGATAAGTCCAAGACAAAACTGACCATAAAGGGTAAGGAAGCTCCCGTGTCTGTACCTGCCGGGAAGGTGACTTTGGTCATTAAGGCAGCATCGAACGAACAGGAACCGAACAAGGTGTTTGGCATCATGAAGTTAGAGGTGGAGAAGAAAGCGCGTACCTTCCTGATGGGCGAGTTCAGTCTGGTGGGTGGTACAGATATGACAATGAACTATAGTAACGTCCCATACCTGGCGAAGAAATACGGGGGAAACTGCTATATCATCACCATCGAGAACGCTGAACCAGGAGAGTATGCGGTGAATACCGACTTCTCGCAACTATCTACTTTTAGTGTTAAATAGGTTTTAATATAAATAATTTGAATAATACTTTAATAACAATTTAATAACAGATGAACATGAAGAAGAATATTATATATAAGATACTGTTGATGGCTATTATAGCCGTAGTGTCGATGTCTTTTACTGCCTGTGGCGGTAATGATAGCGAGGATGATACGATAGGTGTTGCTCCAGGTGAAGGTGAAACAGGTGTAAAGACCTCTACTGTGGATTTTACTATCCCTTGTCTAAACTGGACGTGGACAAAAGAACAAGTTAAGCAATATATGACTGGTAATGTTTGGACACTCCAGACAGATGCGGCATATGAGCTGGTATATGAAAGACACGACGGAACAAAGATACAATACGATTTTGGTTCTGCTGACTCCTGGAACCCTCATACAGGTCTGGATGCTGCAAGGGTAATATATAAGGGGACGACTGTAGGTGACTTCAACTTCATTGTGGATAAGGTGCAGAAACAATACAATGTCACAATGGAGGTATATGAAAATGAGGGATACCACGGTGCAGAGATTACCTTCTATCTTGACGGAAAAGATGTCCAGATAGTTATGGTGCGCTACCCACAGGGTGAGCTGCACGTCAAGTGGATGATGCTCTAATAATATACTCTCATTAAAATATAACAGAACGTGAATAGTTTAATCTTTTAAATACCACTATTATGGAACTGATACTGTTAGGATTGCTGACTTTAGGCTTCCTGGGTGGGAGCGGTAGTAACTCTTCTTATAAGAAGAGCAGAAACAAGGCTCGTGAACGTAGAAACCGTGAGCGTCGTAGAAGGGAAAAATACTGGGAAGATGCTAACTGGTGGGCTTTGAACCGCTGAAACATCTATACCTTGTAATCCTTGCACTGATGAACATAAAGGACTGTCTCTGTAATAGTGGGAGGGTGGCTTCTCGCGGGTAAGAAAACTTTTTTCATAGCCCCCGGCGATACACTTGAGATGTTCTCCACCATTGAATCTGCCCCCGACCGTTCGAGACCTCGCTTCAAGACCTTCCGAGGCAACAGCGAATCGGCAATGATAAACACGCTTTTGCCAGAGTTCATGAAGAAGTATGGAAGGAAAGAATACGAATACGCAGAGGCGCAGGCAACCATCGGAAAAGGAAAGGATGCCACTCAAGAAGTTCTGGAACATTGGGCTAATCAAGTTAATGAAATCATTGCCGACGAGGAGTTTCGTCAGGCTCTCATACAATCTCCGCTCAGCACCTTTGGTAAAGACCTCGTGATGGTTTCTATACTGACAAACAAGTGCATTGAGATAGAGAATGTTGTGTCTGACTATGAACGTAAGGCAAACACATATACCCAAATGGAGGATGGCAACTGGAAGATAGAACAAAACCCTGACTATGTAGAGCTGGACCTAAAAGCCGTGTATAACACTTTGCTGAAGAACAAGGAGCTCATATACAATAACCCTCTTGCTCTCAGTGAGAGCAGCCAGTGGATATTTGTCAACCGTACGCTCTATGGCCCTCTGCTCCTTTCATGGGAGTTATACAAGGATGATGATGGTGTTGAACGTCAACGTCATATCGACAAATACGGCATGGCAGGCACATTTATGAACGACCTCTTCCTCTCGCAAGATATTGTCTACAGAATGGAGGATGTTCAAAAGGATATCAAACTCGGTAAACTTGGAGAAAGTCAGAATGTTACTCTTGATTATATGTCAAAAAATGTTGGTGAGTCCTTGGCTGGCATACAGAATGTAAAGGTGGCTCA
>CALZJQ010000198.1 GCA_945787895.1 uncultured Prevotella sp.
TGTGTTCTGTATATACACCACTTGCTAACAGGGACAGGATTTTTGTCTATAGGTTCCGCCAACCATTTTGCAGTTTTCTTTTGTTATACAAGAACTACCTTTATCCGATTGGTAGCCTTTATATTCATCGTTGTTCCAGTTTGATTTGACTCCAAAGTTACATCATTTATCCGAAAAAACATCATAAAAACATAAAGAACTGAAGAAAAATCAATATATTTTTAGCGTTTAGGTTCAATTTTCTATTATTTGAGGTCTTTTCGTAATTTTTCTCTATTGATATTCTGAAGTTTTGCAAGTGGCTAACATGCTACTAATCAGTAATAAAATATCAACAAATAAAAATACGTTAGTGTTGTCTGGTTGTTTTGTTGTCTGGTTGTTTTGTTGATTGCATTGTTTATGCCTTCAACAAAATCACTAAATCACTAAACAACAAAACCACAATATTAAACATTGATATTTTACACTTCCCCACAGCAGTGGGGACTGAGAGGCTATTTATTGTTTGCGGAACTTCAGTATTTTATTTTATATCAGCAAGATGGCACAAAAAAAGCATCCCCGAAAGGATGCTTGTGGGCCATCTAGGGCTTGAACCTAGGACCTCCAGATTATGAGTCTGTTGCTCTAACCAACTGAGCTAAAAGCCCGAACCTTGTCGCCCCGGAACAACCTCATGTGGAAGCCAGAAGTTAGTCCCTTGATGGGTACGACTCGATTTTGTGGATGCAAAAGTACTGCTTTTTTGTGAAATATCCAAATTTTTGCACAAGAAAATCATCTTTTTTCTTCTTTTTAATAAATAATAACTATACTATTACGCTTACTTTGCAAAGTATTATTACCTTTGTACGTCATTCAGCCCAAATGAATAGGGCTGAATTTCCACCACGAAGTAAAACCTAAAACCCATGTCATGGAGAAACTTCTTCACTATGCCTGGAAGCATCGGCTGTATCCTCTCGCCTCTCTCACTACCACAGACGGACGCACTGTGGAGGTTATTGATGTGGGTATATACAACAGGACGCACGCCGGACCTGACTTCTTCAATGCTAAGGTGAAGGTCAACGGAATGGAGTGGGTGGGCAATGTCGAGATGCACATCAAGGCTTCCGACTGGTATCGCCACCGTCACGACAGCGACAAAGCGTATGATAACGTGATTCTCCACGTGGTATGTCTGGATGATATGGAGGTGATGACGTCTTCTGGACGCATTCCTGCGCAGATGGTGCTCGATATTCCCGACTATCTCAAGGCGGATTACGACCACCTGCTGCATACTGACAAATACCCTCCATGCTATGAACGCATACCGCAATTGCCGCCAATCAAGACGCATAGCTGGATTTCTGCGTTGCAGATAGAGCGTCTGGAGCAGAAGACGGAGGCGATAATGCAGCGTCTGGAGCTCAATGCAAGGTCGTGGGAAAAGACTTATTTCCAAACTCTTGCACGCAATTTCGGCTTCGGAATCAATGGGGAAGCATTCGAAACGTGGGCTTCACTCGTGGATCTCACAAAGGCGGGACACCACCGCAACGAACTCTTTCAGCTCGAAGCGATGTTTATCGGGCAGGCTGGACTGCTGGATAGGGTAGAGGATAGGTATGCGAAGGAGTATGCTTACCTCAAGCATAAGTTTGGATTGCAGGAGATGGACGCTTCTCTGTGGCGCTATCTGCGCACCAGACCGCAGAATTTCCCTCATGTCAGGCTGATGCAACTGGCGAAAATGTTCCACGAACAGCGTACTGGCTTGAGCAGATTGCTCGACTGCGAGGACGTCAAAGCGGTGGGAAAACTGCTCGGGATGAAAGGCGCGAAGCTCAGTCTCGTGGTCATAAACACCGTCATACCAATCCTTTTCGCCTACGGAAGGACAAAGAGTAAGGAGAATCTATGCGACAGAAGTTTCTGTTTCCTCGAAGAAATTGATGCTGAAGACAATAACATCGTCAGGATGTGGCGTGAATGTGGTCTCGAAGTAAAGACTGCTGGCGACTCGCAAGCGCTCATCCAACTCAAGAAAGAGTACTGCGACAAGAAGGAATGCCTCCGTTGCCGCTTCGGTTTTGAGTATCTGTCACTCAGGAAAAACGGCGCTTTAGGGTAGGGAAATGCCACATATTGCCCAGATATAGTGCTATTATTCATAAATGATAACAGGATAAAAATAGAATAATAAATATGGAATATCAATTTGAAACTCGCATGGAAGTGCGTGATTATGAGTGTGATATACAGGGTATTGTAAACAATGCCAATTACCTTCACTACCTTGAGCATACGCGCCACCGCTTTCTTACCAGCCGTAATGTCAGTTTTGCGGAGCTTCATGCCAAAGGAGTCGATGTGGTAGTGGCTCGTATGGAGTTGCAATACAAGGTGCCATTGCGCTGTGATGACGAGATGATTTCTTGTCTCAATGTGGCAAAAGAGGGCATCCGCTATGTCTTCAAGCAGGACATCTTCCGTGCTTCTGACCACACTCTGTGCCTTCGTGCCAAGGTGGAGCTCGTCGGTCTGCGTGATGGAAAGCTCGCTCTCACTCCTGAGTATGACGCTATTCTTTAGACAGAAATGGACAAAAGAGGAAAAGAATGAAGAATAGACCCCCTCTTATCTCCCTGTAGGGGGAGGCTGGATACGTTCTTCGCCTTGAG